>NZ_DATCSY010000208.1:0-9420 GCF_036568245.1 Rheinheimera sp.
CTGGCTAATTAATCAGCCGCACTGCTAAATGCGGTGCCCAGATACAAGGCATTCACCAATAGGCGACTGGAGCCGTAAAAATAGCCACGAAACACCGGGTTATCTGACATCGCTATAACACGGCCTTTACCAATATTGTGCGCCAGCAGTACTGCACTCTGACTAATACGCGGCAGATACTCAGGCGCCGTATACCCTGCCAACTGAGGTGAGCTGCTGTAAAGTGCAACATTGACAAAGGGCATTGGGCTGGGCTGCAATAACAAAGTACTGTTTTTAAATACCGGTAAGGTGGCGCGGGTTAAGCCAAATGTCAGCGGATGGCTAAGGTCAAGTTCAGCCTGATAAATAGCACCGGCTATGCGCTGCTTACCAGCCAACATTTCTCTGTCCTGATAGCTTAAATCATGATTTGGGATCAGACTGCTCATCTCTTCGCCTTGCCAGACGCCGGCTTTTAGCAAACCGGCTTTCGCCAGCCAGGCTGCGCCGCGTTTATGCCCCCACAGCACGCCCCCTTGCTCCGCCCACTGCTTAAGCTGATTAATCTCCTTTTCCTGCCACTGGTTATAGTTGCCGTCCGGCAGCAGAATATGGCTATAACGGCTAAGGTCAAGCTGACGTAAACGTTGCGGCTCTGCCAGCGTCGGCGATACTCCGGCTAACCGTTCCAGGTTGTACCAGGCTTCGCCTGCTTCAGTCGAATTGATATCAGGTCCTGCGAGCAGCAACACTTTTGGCAGCACAACGGCGGCAAACCTGCGGCTTCCCAGGTCACTCCCCTGAGCCGTCAGGCCTGAGCTAATCGGATACACGGGCACAGAGAACTGCTGCTGCACGCGTTGCAGGCGATTGAACCAGTCTGCCTCAGTTTGTAAACCAGCAGCCACAACCATAGTTCCGGCGTTCAAGCTGACATCACTCTCAATACTGCGGGCAGTGAACGCTGCCATAGCAGAGCGGACTACCAGCTTCTCCTGCAATAACGCCTGCAGCAACAAGGGAGCCTGTTGATCCTGCCAGTTAAACGCATAGGCATATTGATTTGCCGGCAGCGCCTTGTTTTTCGCTGCACTGTTTTGCCACGACGTCGTCAGCTGGGATTTCGCCGGTTCACGACTGATAGCGGAAAAGGCAATGTTGTAAGCATAAGGCAGCGTCCAGGCTGAGACATCATAGAAGGTGTTGTCGGCAAAATTCTTTTCCGTGCTGAACATTGCTTTGATCAGGCGGAACTGAGGTTGCTGCAAAGGCACGTAATAGCTGGTACCTGCTGCATAACTGGTGTCGCCATCTTGCCAGTCACGGTTAAGCTGATACACCTCAACATGGTGACGTTGTAATACATCGAGCAAGGCAGCAAAACGCGTCTTGTCTGCAGCTTCAGTCAGCATATAGCCTTTGGTTTTACTGTTTCTGGCTTGTTGCTGCGCGGATTTATAAAAATCCTGCTGATAAGACAGCAGCTCTGTGCGTTTGCTAACCGCCCCTCTGATCGTTGATAACGATGCCGTTAGCTGGTTTTGAATAGTATCGCTAAACAGTAGCACGCCATTGTCGGTGTCCTGTGCGTGGCCCCGACTACTGGCCTGTTCAAACAAAATGCCGACACTGCCCTGAATATCCGGATACGTTGAGCCTTTACCAACGTAAAAATCGTCAAAACTCTCTTCGGTGAAATACAGCTGTTTCGCCTGATCGAATGCCGCAGCATGGAAGTTTGCCAATTCTTGCGTCAGGACAAAATTCCGTTTCGGCGTCAGCGGGTAGTTACGGCTTGGAATACCAGGCTGAAAAAAGAAAGTGTTGTCTTTACCCATTTCATGGTAATCGCCGACAATATTCGGCAACCATTGCTGGTACTGGGCGATACGGGCACGGCTTTCAGGATGTTGCAGTAACAACCAGTCCCGGTTTAAATCAAACCAGTAGTGATTCGGCCGGCCATTAGGCCAGGGTTCATTGTGCTCACGGTGCTGTGGGTCTGAAACTGCCATAACCCCTTTATGATTGTTCGCCCACTGTGCAAAACGGTCATGTCCATCCGGGTTCAGGCTCGGCTGTAACAAAATAACCGCCTTATCCAGCCAGTTGCGCACTTCGTCAGTTTCTGCCGCCGCCAGATACTGAGCTACCAACAAAGCTGCATTAGCGCCGCTGGGTTCATTACCGTGTATGCTGTATCCCAGCCAGATAATCACTGGCGCGTCGTCTGCAATACTTTCGCCATCACGTGCTGCATTAAGGTGTTGCTGCCGGATTTGCTCCAACCGCTGCAAATTTTGTTCAGAAGAAATTACCAGTTGTAACAAAGGCCGCTGTTCGTGGCTGTAGCCGATAATATCCAGTTGTGCCCGCGGTGAAGCTGCGGCCAATTGTTCCATATAACGCTGGATCTGATCATGACGGGCATGCCAGTCGCCGACATGAAACCCCAGTACCTGCTCTGGTGTCGGCAGGGTTGAATTTTGTACTGCCGGCACATATTTAGTCTGGGCAACGCTGTAACCACTAAGCGCGAACAGCGCCAGTAACATGTAATATTTCATTATTGATTTCCTCTGTGCTGCGGCTAAGTTAGCCAGAACAGATGCAAAACTCAAGCGGGGCTGGCATCACAGAAACAGGAGGAGTATCATAACCATTAACCTAGTAATTTAGTCAGGTACTCTTATGATTACGATTTCTGAACAGGCAGAGCAGCATTTTGCCAAGCTGTTATCCAAACAACCTGCCGGCACCAATATCCGGGTGTTTGTGGTCAACCCGGGCACGGCTCAAGCGGAGTGTGGCGTATCTTACTGCCCGCCTGATGCTGTAGAAGACACAGATCTGACACTGAACTTCAACGGTTTCGATGCTGTTATTGATAACGAGAGTCAACCGTTTCTGGTCGATGCAGAAATCGATTTTGTCACTGATCAGATGGGCTCTCAGCTGACATTAAAAGCGCCGAATGCCAAAGTACGCAAGGTGAGTGACAACGCCTCTTTAGTGGAACGGGTGCAGTACGTCATCGACAGCGAAATTAATCCTCAGCTGGCCAATCACGGCGGCCGGGTATCAGTCATCGAACTTACGCCGGATGGCGTTGCCGTGCTGCAGTTTGGTGGTGGTTGTAATGGCTGCTCACAAGTAGATTTAACGCTGAAAGAAGGTATTGAAAAAGAACTGCTCAACCGCTTTAGTGGCGAGTTAAGCGGTGTGCGCGACATTACCGAACACCAGCGCGGTGAGCATTCTTACTACTAATCCAACCTGTCTGATGCCCGTCCGTGCCAGTAGCTCCGCTCAGTAGTGCGGGTTGGCACAGCTAATACCAGGATCCTGCGATGCTGATACGCGTTTGTGTTCTATTGTTGTTACTGGCTACCCTGCCCGCTCAGGCAGCAGTGATGCTGATTTATCATCACGTAGCTACTGACACCCCCAGAGTTACCAGCGTCACGCCGGATGAGCTGCGTCAGCATTTGCAGTACTTAAAAGATAACAACTTTCAGGTAATTGGCCTTGATAAGCTGGTTCACCAACTTAAAAGTGGCGAACCGGTTGCTGATAATGCGGTCGTGATTACGTTCGATGACAGTTATGAAAATAACTTCAGCGCAGCCCACCCGATTTTGCAGGCGTTTGGTTTTCCCTACACCATCTTTATCAGCCCGGGAAGCATCGACAAAGGTGATGGCCCGTTGTTGAGCTGGGAACAGGTTAAACAGATGTCCGAGGATGGCGTGCTGGTGGCCAATCATGCTATGTGGCATGAGCATATGGCACAACCAGAGCAGGGAGAAAGCCGTTCAGCCTGGCGCGAGCGCATGAAACAAAGCATTCTGGCGGCAGAAGATAAAATCGAACAGGTTACCGGGCAACGCCATCAGTGGCTCGCATATCCCTACGGCGAATATAGCCTGGAGCTGGAGCAGCTGGTCACTGAGCTTGGCTTTATCGGTATCGGCCAGCAATCCGGGGCTATTGGCAACAACACGGCGCTTAGCCGTATTCCACGCTATCCTGCGGCCGGTCGTTATGCCCAGATGGATGACTTAAGCCAGAAGCTGCGGACGCTGCCATTCCATATCACTGACTATCATGGTGTTAATCCGGTATCGCCAGCTAACCCGCCAACACTGACTTTAACGCTGAAGCTTGATGATTTCCGCCCGGCGCAGCTGCAATGTTTTGCCGGCAGTGAGGTTATCAAACCACAGTGGCTGAACGATAACACTTTCAGCGTTACCGCAAGCGCGGCATTTAAAGGCAGCCGCGTCCGGTACAACTGCACTGCACCTTCACTGAGTAAAAAAGGTTACTTCTACTGGTATTCGCAGCCCTGGATCAGCCAGCCTTAAGCTTTTTCAGCACCAACGGGAAATCGGCCAGTAGTTGCTGTGCGTCGATCACTGGCAACTCGCCCTGTTGCATCGGCGGCTTGAACATAGCAACCAGTTGACCTTGAGGGTTAATCAGCGCAACCGAAGCACTGTGATCAACCAGATAGTCCTCTGCGGTGGTGCTGCTAAGGGCATACATCAGCCCCAACTGGCGGACAAATGGAAATAACTGGTCATGCCCTGCCGTCATGCCAAGCACATCGGCCTGCTCAAAGTAACTGACATAGCTGTTTAACTGTTCAATGCTGTCACGTTTGGGGTCTACCGAAATAAACCAGATTTTAAGCGGTTGTTCTGTTAGCGCAGCTAAATCCGGTTGCACTCCGGCCAGTTTGGCTAACGTCAACGGGCAGATATCCGGGCACGAGGTGTAACCGACAAAAGCCAATGTCCAGTTACCGTATAAACGCTCGCGGTTAACAGTCTGGCCATGTTGATCTGTCAGCGCAAAATCTGCCAGCGCTCTGGGCTGAGGATACACCAGCGCCAGTTTAGGCTCTGCATTTAGCTGTGATAACTGATAAAACACCAGCCCCGCAGCTAGCGCCGCTGCGGCTAATAACACATAACCGAGATTACGAAACATAAATAGGCGATACCTTAAAGTAATGATCAACCAGTAACAGCAGGAATAATACCATCAGATGCACAATTGAAAACTTAAAGGTCGCCATCGCCGTACCGGCATCCGGGTTAAATTTCAGCTTCCAGGCGTACTGCATAAACCGCAGATTAAGCAAGGCACTGCCCAGTAGATAAATTGCGCCACTCATACCGACTAAATACGGCATCAGGCATACCAGAAAAAGTAATACGGTATACAAACAGATCACACTCTTTGTGAACTCAATACCATGGGTAACCGGCAACATTGGCATATTCACCTTGGCATAATCATCCCGCCGGTGGATCGCCAGCGCCCAGAAATGGGGCGGTGTCCAGGCAAAAATAATCATCACCAGCAACAGGGCATGGCCGTGTAGTTCACCGGTCACAGCGGTCCATCCCAGCAACGGAGGCATAGCACCGGCTAAACCGCCAATCACAATATTCTGCGGTGTCGCACGTTTTAAAAACATGGTGTATACCACAGCATAACCGAACAGGCTGGCCAGCGTTAACCAGGCTGTCAGCGCGTTTACGGCAAAATACAGCAAAACAAAACCACTCAGCGCCAGCGTAAAAGCAAAGCTGACAGCCTGTACTGTGCTGATGCGGCCTTTGGCCACGGGGCGGCTGTAAGTACGGGCCATTTGCGCGTCTATGCTTTTATCGACGACATGATTCATCGCCGCAGCGGCTGCAGACAGCAGGCCTATCCCCAGTGTCGCCACGACCAGCGTTGATAGTTCCGGTATGCCTGGCACCGCTAACATCATGCCAACCCAGGCGGTGAGTACCAGCAATGCCACGACTTTAGGTTTAGTCAGTTCCAGATAATCACGAACCCGGCTTATCCCCGGTCTTGCTTTCACAATGGCAGTCATAGCGTTTCCTCCGGTGAAAAGCGACTGCTGTGGCGCAGTTGCATATAGATAACGACCATCAGCATCAGCAGATTGGCAGCGACAAAATTGTGCGCCACAGCATTTAGCAGCGGTAAATGCAGCGCAACATTCATCACCCCCAGGCTAAACTGCAGCAGTAACAATGTGGCAGCAGCCAGAATTAACTTTCGCATCAATGGCGCCTGGGCACGACGCCATAGCTGCAGCAGAAAAGCCGCCAGAATAATTAACGTTACCATGGCACCAAAGCGATGAAACACATGCACTGTTTGACGGGCTTCGGCAGACATCACACCGTATTCGTAATCATCATGTCCAAGGTGTAAATCAAAAGCTTCACTGAGGTTCAACCGCTCCAGCCAGCCCTGCTCACAGACCGGCAGCTCGATACAGGCCAGTGCAGCGTAGTTTGCCGCCGTCCAACCGCCTAGTGCAATCTGGCTAACCAGTACAATAATCGCCAGCACAGCAAAAGGTTTTAGCGATACCAACTGCGGTTCCTGTACCCTGTAATCAGGGTGCAGCTTCAGCCAGTAAACTGCCAGCAAGCTCAGCAGGCTGAATCCACCCAACAGGTGGCCCATCACCACCAAAGGTAGCAGGTTCAACGTTACCGTCCACATACCCAGCGCGGCCTGAAACACAACCAACAACAGCAACACCGCCGGCACCGCCGGCACCGCCCTGGAGCCTTGTCTGCTGAACATGCTGCTGAAGAAAATGACAGCGATGAGTAGTCCCAGGCTTCCGGCAAAATAGCGGTGCACCATTTCATTCCAGGCTTTGTGATGCACCAGCGGCCTGTCAGGAAACGCCTGCTCTGCGGCGGCAATATGATGTTCCTGATGTGGCACTTTTAAAAATCCGTAACATCCCGGCCAATCGGGACAGCCCAAACCTGCATCTGTTAAGCGTGTATAGGCACCTAACAGTATCACCCCCATGGTGAGAAAAATGGCGATGGTCGCCAGCCATTGTTGTTTTTTCATGCGCTGGTCCGGTCATAATTAAGCAGTTTAAGTAAATCCTGGCGGATAGCTTTGGCGACACCCGCCATATCGGCATCGGTGGCTGGAGCAGGATAACTGAGTAACACCAGCCCTTGCTGGTCTATTAACAGAATATGGTTGTTAAGCGTCTCCGGCACTGACTGTTCAGGCTGTAACCTACTGAATACAGTAAATTGCTCAGGCGCTTGTGCACTGCCAAGCAGCACCGGCTGCAGCTGTTGTTGCTTGCGGCCCAGCCCAACATACAATTGCTGTACTGTAAACAATGCCCGCTGACACTTGTTATCGCATCCCTCAGACGCCGGAACAGCCAGACGCCAATGCGCTTTTTCCGTTGTCGCAGGCAACAGAAACACCTCGGCCTGCTGCCACTGGCCATGACTGGAAGCGCCGCGGCTAAACCAGCCCATTTCTAATACCAGCTTGGCTGCTGCCAGTGGTAAAGCACAGCACAGGATAAACAGCAGCAGAAACTTCTTTTTATTCATAGTTTGCCTTTCCCTGATGACTGGCAGCCAATGCAACCCCCAGCACGGCGACAGCCAGTAAAAACCACTGCAATGCATAACCACGATGCTTTTGTGGCGGCAACACAACGGCCTTGTAATGCGGTGTATAGAGGCTCCCGCTCAGCTGATACACTAAGGCCGGATACAACGTCAGGTCGCTGAGCACTGACAATTCGGTATAATCGACCTGCTGAATGCGCATCGGCCATTTGCCAGTATCTTCAACGTTTTGCCCCAGCAGCATCAGGCCGCTCACATCGGCACGAACCAGACCGTCTAGCGTAAAGGTTGCGGGAATGTCAGGTTCAGGCAATACGTCACGGCTTGATGTTCCACTTAACCAGCCAAGATTCACCAGCAATGGCTGAGTCAGCCCTGCTGCCTGAACAGGTACAATCACATCGTACCCCGTTTTACCATTGACTATCTGATTGTCCAGCAGCCAGATATAAGGTGCCAGCCATGTCGCCTGACCCGCCAGCGGCGCGCCATCAAAGCTGGCTGGGTCCAGTGTCTGCAACTGTGCGGGTTCAAGCGCCCCATTTTCCTGCAACTGCTGTAAGCGTTGCAGGTATTCTGCTTTTTCCGCTGCCCGGTTCAGTTGCCACCATGACAAGTTGATTAAAATAGCAAAAGCGGTCAAAGTGAGGACAAGCCACAGCGGATTAAATACAAAAATCTGCTTCGCCAGCTTAACGCGCATCATTCTGGATCCGGAGCCTGTTATCGATGTTGATTAAACTTATTGTCATAGCGTTACTGCTTTTTATTATTGTAAATCTGGTCAGGGCCGGCCTGGTTATGCTTAACCCTGACAAACCAGAAGTCAGGATGTCACGCCACCTTGGCCGTCGCGTAATGTTTTCAGCTATTGTGCTGCTACTTATCTTCTTAGCGCAGGCGCTGGGGCTGATAGAACCTAACCCCAGGCCTTACTAGTTGCTACAGCACATAGACAAACACATACAGGCATAACCAGACAACATCAACGAAGTGCCAGTACCAGGCGCCAGCCTGAAAGGCAAAGTGATTTTCCGGCGTAAAATGGCCCTTTAGCACGCGGAAGAACACAAACAGCAATATAATTGCGCCAAGTGTAACGTGCATGCCGTGAAAGCCCGTTAACAGGAAAAACGTATTCCCGTAAAAGCCGGATGCCAGTGTTAGCCCCAAATCCCGGTAAGCATGAATATACTCATACACCTGCAAGCTCAGGAAGGTTAGGCCCAGCAATATGGTTACCAATAACATCAGCTTTAACTGACCGCGTTTATTCTGCTCCAGCCCGACGTGGGCAAAATGCAGCGTAATGGAAGAGATCACCAGTATTGCCGTATTGATAAGTGGCAAACCGGACGCTGGCATAGCCTGTGTCTCAATACCACCGGGCGTTTTGAGTAACGGCCACATCGCTTCAAATTGGGGCCACAGCAATTCAAATGTCATGGCGTTGTTGCTGCCACCGCTTAGCCAGTCTAGCGCAATGACCCGGCCATAAAATAGCGCGCCGAAGAACGCCATAAAAAACATCACTTCCGACAGGATAAACCAGCTCATCCCTTGCCGGAATGAACGGTCCATTTGCGCGCTGTACAAGCCACTCATCGACTCATCAATTACGTTTTTGAACCAGCCAAACAGCATAAAGATTAATACCGCAAAGCCAGCGGCCAAAACATAACCGCCAAAGCCTGGCTGCTGTTTTGTAACTTCATTGACAAAGTTCCCGGCTCCGAAGGCAATCAGAAACAACGCCACGGCCCCCACTATTGGCCACGGGCTTTGTGCGGGAACATAGTATTTTTCATAGGTCTTATTCATGTTATTCCCCAAGTTGGGATGACGTTGCAGTCAGATCAGTACTGGTTACATCGTACAAAGTGTACGACAACGTGATAGTACTGAACTGGCGCGGCAACGCCGGATCCACATAAAACTGTAATGGCATCAGCATGTCTTTGCCTCCCGCTAACCGCTGCTGGGTAAAGCAGAAACACTCTAT
>NZ_DATCSY010000209.1:0-9498 GCF_036568245.1 Rheinheimera sp.
GCCCCAGCTACCGACAAATACCGGTTTGTCGATTTTTGGCATATCAATCACTTCGTCAAAGCCATTGCCGGTAAAAAAGGCGCGCATATTGTCAAAGTGCGCCTCGCCGCCATACATAAAGCTGGTGTGATACCCCTGCCCGGCCAGGGCACTGCCCAGCGTATAAAAGTTTTGCTGCGCCAACGATAACTTCACCACACTTTGCGCCGGCGTGGGCATAAAGCCGCTGACAACGGCTTCAATACCACGCACAGAGCGGGTGCCGGTGGCGTACATATTTTCAAACCACCAGCCCTGCTGCTTGAGCTTTTCCAGCTCTGGCGTCACCGGCAGGCCGCCGAGTGATTCAACAAAAGTGGCGCCTAAGCTTTCTTCCAGCACAATAACCAGATTAAGTGGCCTGGCCCGCGGTCGGGTTGCCTGATGAAAATGCGATGTTGGATAGTTTTTATCAAACTGCAGCTGCTGCAGCCATGGCCAATCGAGCGCGCTGGCCAGGATCTGCTGGCGCGGTAATTTGCCATATACTTCGCTGGCATTGGCTTCATGGCGCAGGCTATAAATGGCATAAAGCACAGAGTAAGGCGAGCTAATCACCAAAGAGTTAACCATGGCGTCGCCGGTTACGGCAAAAAATGCCGGGTTGGCTGGCCGGTGATCGGTTGTGGAGCGCACCATAGCAAACACTACACATACCAGCACTGGCCAGCTTAACCACAAGGTGCGGTTGCTGTAAGGCAAAGTGCTGCTTCGGGCAGCGCGTAAAATACGGTGAGAAAGTAGCAGCAGCGCAGCGGTCAGCGCTATGCCGCCCAGCAGCATTAGCCGAAAACCATGCCACAGGGTGCTGAACACTTCGCGCGGGTATTTCAGGTACTCGATATACAAACGGTTCGGCCGGATATCATATTGTAAAATAAACTGTGGCGTGGACAACTCAATAAAAATAATCACTGTTAAGCCAAGTAACGCCCAGCCATGACAAAAGCTGCGCCAGCGCTTTATGTTACCGGCTGTCGCCAGAACCGGCGCCAGTAGCAGCGGCAACACCAGCCATAATCCTACAAGGATCAAGTCAGCCCTTATGCCCTGCAACAACAAAGGCAAGATATCAGCTGCAGCTGCAACCCGCTCGTACTGCCAGATAAACAGCACCACCCGGCTGAAAGACAGAATCGCCAGCATCAACAATGCCATCACAACTAACGGATAATAAGGGCCTGACAAGCGGTTTACAGATATTTTCATGGCAATACAGCAGCTTTGCAAAACAACAATTGCCGCCAATGCTAGATGTATAAGCTTAAGATTTTCTTAAGATTGCCCAATCATAATAAACAGGTGTTTAAACAACCGACATTCGGCGCGCCAAAGCTGTGCAGGTAATATTTAATTATGCTTATTAAACAATTCGTCAGCGATAGCAGTGTGCACCGGCTGCTATTTTTATATGTTATTGCCTGGCTGTTACTGGATGTTGCCGGCGGCGATATCTGGCTGGCCAGCAACATTTACGCTATGGAAGGGTATCAATGGTCACTGCAACAACACTGGCTGACAGAGAGTATTCTGCACCGCGGCGCGCGGCAGTTAAATTATGTCTGCTGTGCTGTCGTGCTTATTGCGACAGTCGTTGCCAACATTAAACGCGCTAAATACAAACAGCTGGCCGACAGCCTGCTGGCATTGAGCCTGGCACTACTTAGCGCTTTTGTGCTGGTAGCTTATCTTAAAGCAATCACCAATATTGCCTGCCCCTGGGACCTGGCCGTATTCGGGGGGACAGAGCCTTATATCCATCTTTTGCAAAAGCGCCCCTCCTATCTGCCTTACAAACAATGCTTCCCGGCAGGGCACGCCAGTGTCGGCTATGCCTGGGTTGCTCTGTATTACTTTTTAAAACAGGTAAAACCCGGCTGGCGCTTTGCCGGGCTGGCAACAGGCCTTATCAGTGGGCTGGTTCTGGGTATTGCCCAGCAGCTGCGCGGCGCGCATTTTTTATCGCACGATATCACGACGTTACTGCTGAGCTTACTTTGCGCTAAGTTTTGCTTTATGCTCATTTCAGAGACAGCGACCACCAAAGAGAGTACTTATCTCTGATGCGCATTTTACTGGTTGAAGACAATCTTACGTTAGCCAAAGGCATGATTACCAGCTTAAAGCGCCTCGGTTACCAGGTAGAACATTGCACTCAGGGTAAACATGCGCTGCAGGCTTTATCGTGCAGCGAGTTTTCGCTGCTAATTCTCGATCTCGGTCTTCCCGATGGCTTTGCCATCAGCGTGATCAAAACCTTGCGTAAAGCTGGCAACACCATACCGGTATTAGTACTGACCGCGCAGGATGCACTGGAAACCAAGCTTGATGCCTTTAACAGTGGCGCTGACGATTATGTGGTGAAGCCGGTGGACGTATTGGAACTTGAGGCAAGAGTCAGGGTGTTAAGCCGGCGTAATACCCTAAGGCGGGACGATGTGCTGACCGTGGCAGAGGTATGTTTAGACGCCGCCAACATGCAATGTGCTTATCAGGGCCAGGCTGTCAGCCTGACGCGGCGCGAATTTATGCTGTTAAAAGACTTTATGCTGCATCCAGACCGCATTTTGTCGCGGCGCTATCTGGATGAACTGTGCCATGGCTGGGACGGCGAAACTGAAAGTAACGCGCTGGAGGTGCATATTCACAGTTTGCGTAAAAAGCTGCATCCACAACTGATTAAAACCATACGGGGGTTGGGTTACATGCTCAACAGCCACTATGCAGATTAACAGTATCAAAGTCTGGCTGCTGATTGTGATCAACCTGATCGTTATTTGCAGTCTGAGTTTTACTGCGTTGGTATCGTATAAAGATGCAATGCATGAGCTGGATGAAATTTACGATGCCCAACTGGCCCGTAACGCCCGCCTGGTTGCAACGATGCTAACGGCCATGCCTGTGCAGCCTGATGCGAACCCATTGGTGGTCAGCGTACCAGAGTTCACGGATACCGGTGAAAACCTGACCTCAGCGCAGGAGCGTCGTCAGGGCGGCCATAAGTATGAGCAGAAAATAGCGTTTCAGGTCTGGCAGGACAACCGGTTAGTTATGGCATCAGAAAATGCCGGGCAGTTTCCCGAGCCGATGACAGAGCAAGGTTACCATGAGCTGTTAGAGCAAGGTGTACACTGGATCAGTTTCAGCCTGCCGCAGGGCAATGGCTTATGGGTATTCACCGCACAGCGGGAAGATGTGCGTCAGGAAATGAGCGAACATATCGCACTTGCCCAAATCAGACCAATTCTGGTGATGATGCTGCCACTGAGTATTCTGATTTATCTGGTGGTAAAACTGATACTCAGACCGCTGAACCGCCTGCAATATAGTGTCGCAGCACGTCAGGCCGAGCAGCTGAGCGAAATATCACTCAAGCAACCGGCAGAACTTCAACCTATTCAGCAGGCAATAAACCAGCTGATACAGCGGGTAAGACACTATATCCAACAAGAGAGGCGTTTTGTCGCTGATGCAGCGCACGAGCTAAGAACGCCGCTGAGTATATTGCAGCTGCATGCGCAGAATCTGCCAAAAGCGACCCGTCCCGAAGAGCAAACTGAAGCCATCGCTGCGATTATTGATGGCAGTAAACGCATGACGCATCTGGTAAATCAGCTACTGACATTAAGCCGGCTGGAACGGATACAGGATATTCACTGCAGCAGTACACCCTTAGTTACATTGGCAGAGGATGCGCTGTCCCAGTTGTCGTTGGTATTACTGGATAAAGCCAATTGGGAGCTCAACATTGACTGCGCGATTATCATCCAGGGCGACAAGGTTCTGCTGCAATCAGCCTTGCGTAATGTTTTTGATAACGCCAGTAAATATGCAAAAGACGATACCAATATCATCATATCCGCAACCATAACCGACGTTTCAGAACTGACATTAACTGTACAAAACCAAACTGATATTTTACCGGATCCTCAGCGTATGGGTAACCGGTTTTTCCGCCACCAAAGCCATCAGCATATAGATGGTTCAGGATTGGGTTTATCGATAACACAGCGAATTATCGAACTGCATGGCGGAACAGTGCAGTTTGACACCCGACAGCCAGATATTGTAACGGTGGCCTTGTCGTTACCAATGGCAACCGTTTTAAAACAGCCAATGTAAATAATGCCGTTTTAAGATCTGCTTAAGAAATCCTACATACACTGTGGCAAATGTTGTTTAGCGGTGCTGTTTTATGTCATCACGTGTATTAACTACCCTCACGCTGTCTGTTCCCTCCCGCCTGCGCCCGGCAGTATCATATATTTTTTCTAACCTGGCGGTTGCAACCTTACTGACACTGGCGTTTAACCAAAGCTTTATGCGCAGCGTGTTGCCGTTGGGTGGCTGGTCTGTCGCCTGGCCACTTATAGGTTTGTTGTTTTTACTCAATATGTTTATCTGCCAGGTATTTGGCGTTGGCAAGTTTCAAAAAAGCTGGCTAATAGGCTTACTTCTGGTTTCAGCCGTCAGCCAGTATTTTATGCTGCAGTACGGCGTACTTATCGACAAAGGCATGTTGATAAACGCTATCGAAACCGATAGCCGTGAAGTCTATGCATTATTAAACCCGGAAATGCTGCCGTACTTTATCTGCTATTTACTGCTGCCAGCAGTATTAGTGATCCGGGCGAAGCATCATACAGCCTCGCTGAGTAGTCAGATAAAACAGTACACCATCAGCATGGTTTCAATCGTTTTACTGACGCTACTGCTGGTGATAACACAATACCAAAATCTGGCTGGTGTATTCCGCCAGCACCGTTCATTGAAACATCAGGCTACCCCTTTTAACGTGTTAAACGCCGTCAGCGGTGTCGTGCGCAATGAGATTTTGCACCCGGCAATACCAGTATTTAAGCCCTATGCACAGGACGCGAAACTGATAACCAGCACAGCCAAACCACAATTGGTAGTGATGGTACTGGGGGAAACCGTCAGAGCAGACCATCTGGGGATTAATGGCTACCATCGTAATACCACCCCCAGATTGTCAAAACGCAAGCTGATTAATGTCGGTGCTATTGATGCGTGTGGCACGGCTACGGCCGTATCTGTGCCCTGCCTTTTCAGTTATTTAACGCACGATAATTATGATGAAATTATAGCGAAACACTCGGACAATCTGCTGGATGTGTTGCAACGAGCCGGTGTAAAAGTACTTTGGCGTGATAACAACTCAGGCTGCAAACATATGTGTGACCGGGTCGAGCAGGATCAGAGCTTTGCGCTCGATTGCATAGCAGGAGAATGTCAGGACAGTGCACTGCTAAATGGCTTACGGCAGAAAATTCTGTTGTCAGCTAAACCAAGGGTTCCAATGTTTGTTGTGTTACACCAACAAGGTAATCACGGCCCTGAATATTACAAACGCAGTCTGGCGCAGCAGAAACAGTTTTTGCCAGAGTGTGAAAATAACTTGCTGGTGCAATGCCAGACCGAGCACATTATTAATGCCTACGACAATGCACTGCTGGCAACAGATGAGTTAATTGATAATGTGATAACGATGCTGCAATCGCTGTCAGATGAATACGACACGTCGTTACTCTATGTGTCTGATCATGGTGAATCTTTGGGAGAAAATGGTGTGTATTTGCATGGCCTGCCTTACTGGATGGCCCCAGAAGAGCAAACCAGAGTACCTATGCTGATGTGGTTGTCTGACGAAACGTTGCGGCGCAATATGGTTAATACTGACTGCGTACAACACAATGCTGTGCGTGCTGGCAGCCATGATATGCTATTTTCATCGATACTAAGCTGGTTCGACGTAAGCTCAGAATCGATTTTGCCCTCTCAGAATATTTTTTATCAATGCAGCCGTCAGATTGCCGGAAAAATTGTTAAAAAGCACGATGATAGCTTGGTCAAAAATAATGACTGAGCTACTATAACAGCGTGTAATTTAGCAGGTGCTGATATGCGCATTATTTTGCTGATATTGTTTGCCGTTAGTGCTCTGGCCCAAGCGGCAGGCAACGAGATACGCCTGGGGGTGCATAATTTTCCTCCCTATTTTGTTACATCAGGCAGCGGCCACTGTGGCGGTGAAGCGGTAGAGTTAACCCGCAGTATTTTGCAAACAGAGGCTATAACTGTGCGCACGGTCTGCGCTACTCCGGCCAGACTCTATAAAATGCTACAAAGCGGCGAAGTTGATTTAACCATCAACATTAAGCAAACCCAGGCTTTGCCGGCAGATATCAGCTTTGTCGCCCCTCCCTATGTGCAACTGTCGTTAGTGCTACTAACCCATGGCGCCGCCGTGGCGCGGGAAAAACAACCGACCATAGCCGCGATCCGCGGTTTTGATTATCATGGCCAGCGCCAATTGCTGAGCGAAAGTGGCTATAGTTTTATCGACCTGCCCGACAGCATCAGTGCGGTAGAAATGTTTGTTAAAGGCCGCAGCAGCGCCTTGCTGACTTATGAAGCGCCGTTTAATTATTACCTGCAGCAGCAAGCGCTACCGTTTGCCAGCCATTATCAGCGCCGTCTGCTGGATACTATTGACGCCTACTATGTTGTTTCCGGCCGTTCGGAACACCTGACTTATATCAGCACCACCTTAAACCGCTACGCAAACACTGAACAACTGAGCTATTTTTCACACTGATCCTGTGGCCTGTTCCGCCAGGCGCTGCTCAATGTCGGCCAGATAAGCCGGCCGGGCAAAGAAATAGCCCTGGCCAAACTCGCAGCCGAGTTCCGTTAAAAGCTCGTGCTGCTGTTGTGTTTCAATACCTTCAGCTATGACTGCCACCTCAAGTGCCTGCGCCATAGCCAGCATGGCTTTTACCAGGCCAAGATTTTTCCCCTGCTCCAGGTTCTGAATAAAAGCCCGGTCTATTTTGATAAAGTCTATCGGCAAGGTTGTCAGATAAGATAACGATGAGTAACCGGTACCAAAATCGTCAATGGCGACTTTGATCCCGGCACTGCGGCATGCTGACAGATTTTCCTGAATGGTTGGTGAGTCATCCATTACCACGCCTTCAGTAATCTCCAGTTGCAGACAGTCGGCTGGTAAACCAAGTTTATTAAGTTTTGCTGCAATAAAGTTGTACAGCTCAGGATCTGAGAAATGTTTGGCCGTGATATTCACCGCTACCGGTTTTGGCCACAGTCCCATACCCTGCCATGCTTTGATTTGATTCAGTACCGTTTTAATGACCCAGCAATCCAGTGTCTTTCCAAGGTTCACACTTTCTGCCACCGCCACGAAAATATCCGGCGCTACTGTCCCAAGCTCACTGTCATGCCAGCGCAGCAAGGCTTCGTAGCCAATCAGGCTCTGGCTGGCAAGGTGGTATTTCGGCTGCAGCACAACCTGTAGCTGGTCTTGCTCCAATGCGCGGCGCAGCCCCTGTTCAATCTCCAGCTGACGGGTCAGGGCATTGTGAATATCTTCATGATACAGCCGTAATGTAACCCCCTGATGTTTGGCTTCAAACATCGCGGCTTCCGCCTGGCGGATCAGGATATGCAGATCTGTCGCATCGTCGGGATAAATACTGATGCCAACACAGACAGAAGGCGAGATTTTCTCATTTGCCAGCCAGTAAGGTTCCGTGTATTGCGTGATCAGTTGCTGCACAAAAGGCAGCAAATTGTTTTGCCCGTTTACCGGCAATAGCAGTATATAATCGTCGGCACCGGGTCGGCAGGCCAACGCCTCTTCCGGCAACATATTTTTCAACCGGTGCGCCGCTTCAATCAGCATCAGATCGCCAAATTCATGACCATACTTTTCATTGATCAGCCGAAAACGATGACAATCAATAAACAGTACCGCATAGCGCTGCTGCGGATCTTGGCGGCGGTTAAACTGCTCTGTCAGCCCTTCCCGGTTTAACAGCCCCGTCAGCGCATCAAAGCTGGTTAAAAACTTTGCATGATTCTTCGCCTTAACCTGTTCTGTAATATCGATGCCCACACCCTGAATTTCGTCGGCCGCTTCTGCCTGCCCCGCCAGGCTGCTGAAAGTCCAGTCCACCCAATGCACACGATTGTCAGTACTGAGCATACGCACAGACAGTGAGACGGTTTGTGACTGCCGGGTTTGCCTGAGCTGCTCAAGTAACGACTCCACATTTTGCCGCTCATCAGCATGGATAAACTCCAAAATGGAAATGCCTAGCATCTGAAACAATTGCTGCCCGAGCTGGCGGCAAAACGCATTATTAACGAACGTTAGCCGCGAATGCTGGCTTAAACGGCAAATAAATTCTTTCTGGTTTTGCACAATATCGCGATAGCGCTGCTCGGCTGAGATCAGCCGTTGCAATACCGCTTTAAATTCTGACAAATCATGGCACACACCAACAAACAACCGGCCCTGCTCAGTGCGCGACTCCCCCACCGACAGATGCATTGGAAATACCGAGCCATCTTTTCGTCTTGCCTGCACGTCGCGGCCAATGCCAATGATTTTTGCCGGGCCACCACTTTTATAATTTTGCAAATAGCCATCGTGCTGCCGGGCGTGAGCCTGGGTCATCAGCATACTGACATTTTTGCCAATCACCTCCTGTTTGTTATAGCCAAACAACTGCTCGGCGCCCCGGTTGAAGGTTTGCACCAGCCCCCATTCATCAATTGAGATAATGCCGTCTACGGCAGCCTCCAGTAACGCTTCCTGCATTGAGCGTAAGCTAAGGTGGGCTTTAACGCTGGCCTGATAGGCAGTTAAGTCATGACAGATACCAACAAAATAGCGCGCACTGTCCGTATTGGCCTCACCGACGGATAAATGCATCGGAAACACACTGCCATCTTTGCGTTTGCCTTGCACATTACGGCCGCTGCCAATGATCTTCGCTGGCTTTCCCGCGCTGACATAGTTAGACAGATACGTATCGTGCTCAGTGTGAAAAGGCTCTGGCATCAGCATCCGCACATTCTGGCCAATGCAGTCAGCCGCATGGTAACCGAACAGTGTTTCAGCGGACGGTGAGAAAAAGCAGATAAGCCCCTGCTGGTTAATCACTATGATGGCATCAACCGCTGAATGAACAATAGCGTCCTGCAGCTGACTCAGCTCAAAAGTATCCATACCTGATGTAACCTTGTTGTTAGCGGACAGAACAGCAAATACTCATATAAGCCATTATTTATTGACAAGAATTACAACTTTAGAAGTGAAGTTACCTTTTTTCCACACAAATCATTTAAATAACTGCACAGGCTGTTGTCAGAGCAGGAATAGACGTGAATTTTTAAGCAGTGTGGGCAGTGTCTAAGCAGAATGTACGATGCGACATAAACAGGCAGCGCTAAAACGCAAAAAACCAGCATAATGCAGGTTTAAAGTGGCGGAGCGGACGGGACTCGAACCCGCGACCCCCGGCGTGACAGGCCGGTATTCTAACCGACTGAACTACCGCTCCGGATCAAACAAGAGCTGTAAGGCTTAATGGCGGAGCGGACGGGACTCGAACCCGCGACCCCCGGCGT
>NZ_DATCSY010000210.1:0-9339 GCF_036568245.1 Rheinheimera sp.
ACATCCAGTTGTCAGTATCACCACCAAATTTACCTACACCTTCGGCTGGTGCATGCACTAAACGCACATCTTTAATTTCCAGCTGTTTAATCAGATAGAACTCCAGGCTGCCATAATAAGCGGCTACCGTGCAGCGATGGCCTTCATCTTTTTCACATTCTGCAACCAGTGCTTTTTGGTTTGCTTCAATCGCGTCGATACGCTTTTTGCCGTTTAACTTCGCTGTTTTGGCATCAATGATTTTATCACTGACATTATCTACGGCTTTGGTCACGAAAATACGGCTGCCCGGTGCGGCAGGCACTTCTTCTTTCATTGTTTTAGCCAGAAAACCGTTTGCTAATAAGTCGTTTTCGGGCGTGGAATTATGTGCAATGCTGCCATAGGCACAGTGATGATTTGTTGCTACCAAACCTTCAGGCGATACAAAAGACGCTGAACAGCCACCCAGGCTGACAATGGCAGCGGCAGGAAACTCAGTAAGTTTGGTCAGATCGGCTGGGTTCAGTGCCAGACCTGCAGTTTTTAATTCAGTGGCAATTTGCGGCAGTTGTTGTGGCATCCACATGCCTTCATCTGCCATTACAAAGCTACTGGCGACAGCCAGCATCAGTAAGGATTTTTTCATAGCGACTCTTCTAATTTTTTTGGTTAACAGAAAGGTAAAACGGTAGAACCTGATTTCTCAAAACCTGGCTATAGTCTGTGGCATGGCGGGGCTTGTCAATACGCCGACAAAGCCTGTTACATTTTAATGCGTTGAGTGAACGGGCGGTTGCGCTAGCTGAACCAGCAAGGCTGATTTAATTTGCCGTTCTTCGCCTGGTACATTGCACTGTCTGCACGGCGCAATAACTCATCGCAATCATGGTCCCCCTGAAACAGTACCATACCAACACTACAGGCACACTGATGCATACAGTGTTCTGTCAACGGATAGGGGCGTGATAGCTCCTGAGAGATTTTGGCTGCAATAGCCTGCATATGCTCTTTGCTGCGGTTGTGGTCAGGATCAATGTCCCTGAGCAAGACAATAAACTCATCACCGCCGAAACGGGCTACGGTATCGGCCTGTCTGACCGTATTGCGCAACCTGGTTGCCACCTCAACCAGCAGACTGTCACCTTTTTTATGGCCGTAGATATCATTTACCGGCTTAAAATTATCCAAGTCGATAAACATCAGGCCGCAATAGTGCTGGCTGCGGCGACTGGCGGCCATAGCCTGCAACATATGCTCTTCCAGCAGGCGCCGGTTAGCCAGCCCGGTCAGGCTGTCATAAAATGCCAGGCGTCTGATTTGTGCCGCGCTGAGCCAGCGGCCGATGGCCAGTTCTGCCAGGTTGCTGTAAGCCTTAATTTTTTCCAGCAGCTCGGCAGAAGGTTGTGCTATCTCGTCATGGTAGATAGCAAAAGTGCCCAGAACTTTACCCTGCGCATTTTTAACCGGTTGCGACCAGCATGCTTTAACGCCAGCCAATTGTGCCAGAGCCTGATACGGCTGCCAGTAAGGGTGAGTACTTATATCCGAAACAATCACTGTTTCGCCGGTATATGCCGCAGTGCCGCAGGAGCCGACACCAATACCTATAGTGACGCCGTCAATTGCCTGGTTGTATGCATCAGGCAGGGTAGGGGCGGCACCGTGGCGCAAGGTCTTACCGTCTTGATCCAGCAGCAAAATAGAACAGTGGGTTAATGGGTGTAGCTGTTCGACCTGTGTAACCAGGTTATGCAGAATAGTTTTTAGCTCAGCACCTTCACTTATCTGGCTTAAAATCTGATTTTGCAGCATTAATTCCTGCGTGCGCTGCTGCACCTGCTGTTCGGTGTGCAGCAGGCTGCGCTGATAACGGTTATTAATCAGGCTAAGCTCGGTAAACTGCAATGCCAGCGAAGCCAGTATATTTAACATCGCAGGCAGTTTTTCTTCATCAACTATGGGTATTTCTGCTAGCGCCGCCAGATAGTCGTCGGTGTTAAAGCCTGCCTCTGCTGCTTGCGCCCGGAAAAAAGCCGGGTCGGGCTCTTTAAGTAAAAACTGGCCGATAAACAGGTTAGCAATGTGCTGGCCTTCAAGCATAATCGGGGTTGCGCAATCAGTCAGGCCGTTACCGCAGCGATAAAGAGAGTAGTTTTTACCGTGCTGTGTTTGTTTAGACAGCTCGCAGTCACTTTCCAGACAGCGCTTTAATGTTGCCTCGCTTTGACGATGAAACTGCACACAGGCTCTTTGCCAGCGAGATGACGCCAGTACCTTGCCCTGCAAATCAATCAGTGCAATGGGGATATTCATCACCAGCAGGAAGTTTTCAAAAAGGGCGTTTAAACGGGAAAAATCAAGCGCAGCAACCAACTGATTGGTTACTGTGCTATCAGGTGCGGGCAGCGCCTGATTCCAGTCAGCGGACATTGGGTCCAGCATTTGGATCAGATTAGCCTCGCGGTGCAGATGCGGAGGTTTCGCGGTCATGACGCCACTAAGTGTAGTTATGCGGCCATTCTTTTGCCACTGCGGCACTGCAAACCTGTGCGGTCGATGTACAGTTTAGCTGCCGCTGTTCCGCCTATTTGTGGCGTTGCTGCAGAACTTTCACAACGTCGTTAAGTTCCAGGCTCTGGCTGCGTAATAATACCAACAAGTGAAAAATCAAATCCGCGGCTTCGTTAGCCAACTCCTCTTTGTCACCCGCCATAGCGGCAAGCGCCGATTCAACACCTTCTTCACCGACCTTTTGGGCAATGCGCTTTACACCTTTGGCGAATAAGCTTGCGGTGTAGCTACTGGCCGGATCTGCGCTCTCGCGCGCTTTGATGATCTGCTCCAGATCATATAAGAAAGCCAGTTGCGGGCTGTTAGCGCTATTGTCATGCCAGCAGGTTTCGCTGCCCGTATGGCAGGTGGGGCCCTGTGGCAGTGCCTGTACCAACAGGCTGTCGGCATCGCAGTCGCTGTCGATACTGACCAGCTTTAAGACATGGCCTGAACTTTCGCCTTTGGTCCAAAGCCGTTGTTTGCTGCGGCTGAAAAACGTGACATCACCGCTATTGAGGGTGTGTGATAACGCGTCCGGGTTCATATACCCCTGCATCAGCACCTTACCCGAGATAGCGTGCTGCACTATTGCTGGCAGCAGCTTGTTGTCAGGCCAGTTTATTGTGTTGATTTGCTCGTTATTCATATAGTCCCCATTACGGCCGGATACTGATGCCAGCGGCAATCAGTTGTGCTTTAAGTTGTGCTATCTCGATAATGCCTTTGTGAAACACGCTGGCGGCCAACGCGCCATCGACATCTGCAAGGGTAAACACATCACTGAAGTGTGCTATAGCGCCGGCGCCGCCGCTGGCGATCAAGGGCACAGTGCAAAGATCACGGATGCTTTTAAGCTGGGCAATATCATAGCCCTGACGCACACCATCCTGGTTCATGCAATTAAGCACTATTTCCCCGGCACCGCGCTGCAGCACTTCGCTGACCCAATCGCGCGTCAGCCAGCGGGTTTTCTGAGTGCGGCTCTCGTCGCCGGTAAATTGGTACACCTGATATTGGCCCGACACAACATCGAAAAAGCTGTCTATACCAACCACCACGCACTGTTGGCCAAAATGATAGTTCAACTCGTTGATCAGATCAGGCCGGCTCAGCGCCGGGCTATTAACCGAAATTTTATCAGCACCCATCTCGAGGATCTTGCCGGCATCTGCAACCGTTTTAATACCTCCGGCCACACAAAATGGAATATCGATGACTTCGGCAATACGCCTGACCCAGCTTTTATCCACGACGCGACCGTCGCTGGAGGCGGTAATATCATAAAATACCAGCTCATCAGCACCGGCTTCGGCATAGCGCTGCGCCAACGGCACTATGTCGCCGATAATCTCATGGTTGCGAAACTGTACACCTTTAACCACTTTGCCATCACGCACATCCAGGCAGGGAATTATCCGTTTTGCCAGCATGTAATGGCCTCCTGTAATGTAAATTTTCCTTCCAGCAATGAGCGGCCCAGAATAACGCCTGCTACGCCACTGCCAATAAGCGCCCGGATATCATCCAGCTTGCCAATACCACCGGAAGCTTGCCACTGAATTTGCGGATACTGTGCTGCAAGCTCCTTGTAAAGCCGTACGTTAGCGCCGCTTAACGTACCGTCTTTACTGATGTCAGTACATAGCACATGCCTGGCACCCGCGTTTATGTAGCCATCCAGCACCTGTTCCAGCGTAATATTGGACTGCTCAATCCAGCCATGTGACGGCAGTGTTTTGTCACCATTGGCGTTAATCGCCACATCCAGTGCCAAAACAATTTGTTCGCCGCCGTATTTGCGCACCCAGTTCTGTACCAACTCAGGTTGTCGTATCGCCAGGCTGCCGATCACGACGCGGCCTGCACCGGCATCGAGTAAATCGGTTACATCCTGCTCTGAACGCACGCCGCCGCCGACCTGAATATGTAAGGGAGAGGCATCCATCAACTGCTTTAACAGCGTCAGCTGGCGCTTGCTGGCATCTTTCGCACCGCTTAAATCGACAATATGCAGCCAGTGTGCACCGCTGCTTGCGTACTGGTTGCGCAGCGTCAGTGGGCTGAAATCATACTCGGTCGTGTTGTCATAACGGCCCTGATACAGCCGTACTACTTTGCCATCGATCAAATCTATTGCCGGGATCATCATAATTGCCACTCCAGGAAATTCTGTAACAGCCTTGCACCACTCTTGCCGGAACGCTCGGGGTGAAATTGCGCACCAACGACATTGTCTTTGCCAATCACAGCGGCAAAATCGCTGCCGTAGTTACATTGCGCCAGGCTGTAGTTGCCCGGCGCAACGGCGAAACTGTGCACAAAATACAGATAGTCTGTGACAGAAAAACCACGCAGCAGCGCGTGACTGCTGATGCTGTGCAGCGTATTCCAGCCCATATGCGGCAGACGCAGGCCAGCACTGTTAAGCGGTAATACTTCTGCGGGAATTAACTTTAAGCAGGCGACATCGCCTTCCATACTGTGGCTGGTGAGCAGCTGCATACCCAAACAAATCCCCAGCATAGGTTGTTGCAACTGCTGTAAGGTGTTAATCAGTTCAGCCTGCTCAAGCCTGGCCATTGCATTGTGTGCCGTGCCGACACCGGGCAGCAGCACTTTATCAGCGGCTTTGATCACACGAGCATCACGGCTGATCGTGGCCTCAGCTCCCAGGCGTTTAAAGGCAAAGTATACCGAGCTGATGTTGGCGCAGCCGGTATCAACAATCACCAGTTTCATCAGAGCACTCCTTTTGAGCTGGGTAGCGCCTCACCCGATACCGTGATGGCTTGGCGCAATGCGCGGCCAAAGGCTTTAAACAGGCCTTCCACTTTGTGGTGTTTGTTGCCCTCGGTGATGCTTAAATGCAGCGTCATCAGCATGGCGTCACTTAATGAGCGGAAAAAGTGCGGTACCATTTCCACGGTTAAGCCACCCACTGCGCCTTCGCCCAGCTCGCCGTTAAACACAAACAGCGGCCGGCCGGATAAGTCCAGCACACATTCAGCGCGGCATTCATCCATCGGCAACACAAAGCCAAAGCGGTTAATACCGCGTTTGTTACCCAGTGCCTGCTTTAAAGCCTGTCCCAGAGCCAGCGCAGTGTCTTCCACACTGTGGTGATCATCAATATGTAAATCGCCTTTAACCTCGACCTGCAGTGAAAAGCCGCCGTGGGTAGCAATTTGCTCCAGCATATGGTCGAAAAAACCTACGCCGGTGTTAAAGCGGTTGTTGCCGCTGCTGTCCAGATCGACACTGATAGCAATATCAGTTTCCCGCGTGGTACGACGCACTGTAGCTTTGCGGCCGCGGCTTAGCAGCTGTTTGGTGATTTGCGGCCAGCCAAGGGTTTCGCGATTATACTGAAACGCCGGCAAGCCCATATTTTCTGCCAGTTGCACATCGGTTAGCCTGTCACCAATCACGTAAGAATTGGTAAAGTCGATTTTGCCCTGTTGCAGGTAGTCTTTAACCAGGCCGAGTTTTGGCTTGCGACAACTGCAGTTATCACGCTCAAAGTGCGGGCAAATCAGCACATCATCAAACACTATGCCTTGTGAGGTGAGCAGCTGCATCATCTTATCGTGTGGTGCGTCAAAGGTATCACGCGGGAAGCTGTCAGTACCCAAGCCATCCTGATTGGTCACCATCACCAGACGATAGCCTGCTGCCTGCAGTTTTAATAATGCCGGTACCAGGCCAGGTTCGTATGCCAGTTTTTCCAGGCTATCAAGCTGTTTGTCTATCAAAGGCTCTTCTACCATGGTGCCGTCGCGGTCGATAAATAAAATAGGCTGGCCACTCATGCGCGTGCTCTCTCTTTGTTATTCAAATTAGAAAAATACTGCTGCATCGTCTGCGTCAGACGCTGCATTTCATCAGCGTTACCAATCGATACCCGCACCACTTCAGATAAGCCCAACTGACTGGACTGATTGCGAATTAAAATATCATTTTGAATAAGGTTGCTTACGCAGTCTGCGGCGTTGTCTACCTGCAGCAGCACATAGTTAGCATTGCTCGGCCAAACCTTTCTTATGCCGTTTTGTGTTTTAGCAAAGGCGATAAACTGGTCTCTTAGCTGGTTTATCGTCGCGACACTTTGTTGCATTTGTGCAATGCCGGCAGCTGATAATGCCATGGCAGCAATCTGCGCTACCGGCTCGGCAATCGGGTAGGGCGCGATCATCTTCTTAAGTGCGTTTATCACCTCCGGTGCGGCTAAGGTAAAGCCGCAGCGCAGCCCGGCGAGACCAAAGGCTTTAGATAAAGTGCGTAAAATGACTAAATGTGGGTAGTTTGCCAGCTCATTGGCTAGCGTCGCTTCTGGCGCAAACTCAATATAGGCTTCATCGACCACCACCAGGGCTTTACCGGCAAAATGCTCAAGTACGGCATTAATTTGCTCGCGCGGGATCAGATCGCCGGTCGGGTTATTCGGGCTACAGATAAACACCAGCTTGGGGCTGGTGGCAAAAATGCCGGCTAAGTCCAGCTGTTCGTTATTAATCAGCAGCACTTTATTCACAGCCGTCTGGTTGCTCTCAGCGCTTATCGCATACATGCCATAGGTTGGCGGGCAAATGGTAATGCTGTCCTGTTTCGGCTCGCAAAAGCTTCTGATCAAAAGCTCAATGCCTTCGTCCGCGCCGCGGCTTACCAGTACCTGCTCGGGTGATACACCGGCATAGTCGGCATAAGCATTAATTACCGCTTTTGGCTGACAGGACGGGTAGCGGTTAAAACAGCCGTCCAGCTGATAGCTTGGCGCCAGCGCATTTTCGTTGGCGTTCAACCAGACTGCGCCGCCGCTCATGCTACTGCGGGCTGATGCATAAGGCACTATCGTTTTAACGGCATCGCGTGCCAGACTATTTACCTGATCTTTGTTGGTAGTCATACGACTTATTCTCCCTGACGCAAAGCGGCTAAACGTAATGACACCGCATTGGCGTGTGCCTGCAGGCCCTCTGCCGCGGCAAGCACTTCAATCGCCGGGCCTATATTACGCATACCCTGCGCACTTAATCGCTGCACGGTATAACGGCGGTAGAAATCTGTTAGCGACAAGCTCGAGACCGTCTTACTGTAGCCATAAGTTGGCAGTACATGGTTGGTGCCACTGGCATAATCACCGGCAGACTCCGGTGTCCACGGGCCAACAAAAATGCTGGCCGCACTGTTGAACTGTTCCACCAGATCTTCATCGCTGGCGGTCTGCACAATTAAATGCTCCGGCGCATAGCGGTTGGTAACTGCAACAGCCTCAGTCAAATTGCTGGTCAGAATATAGCGGCAGTGGTTAAGGGCGGCACTGGCGATCTCTTTGCGGGGTAGCAGGGCCAGTTGCGCGGCCACCTCTGTCTGTACGCTACTAATCAACTGTACACTGTCGCTAACCAATAGTACTTGTGAGTCAGGGCCATGTTCGGCTTGCGATAACAGGTCCGCGGCAACAAAGGCGGGGTTGGCACTGTTATCGGCCAGCACCAGCACTTCAGATGGTCCGGCAGGCATATCAATTTGCGCACCGCGCACATCCTGGCTGACCTGCTGTTTGGCTTCAGTAACGTACCGGTTGCCGGGGCCGAAGATTTTATCCGTTTTACTGATCGTTTCAGTGCCGTAGGCCAGCGCAGCGATGGCCTGAGCACCACCAATAGTGTAAATCTCGCTGATACCGCACAGCTGAGCCGCGTAGACTATTTCCGGTGCGATATCGCCCGCTTCTGGTTTACCCGGTGGGGTAACCAGCACGATACGCTCACAGCCGGCAAGCTGCGCTGGTACACCCAGCATCAATGCAGTGGAAGGCAGCGGCGCACTGCCGCCCGGAATATATAAACCAACGGCTGTGAGTGGCCGGCTCTTCAACTGGCAGAATACACCGGCACTGGTTTCTACCTCGATATCGCGCGGCAACTGCGCAGCGTGAAACTTACGGATATTGTCATAAGCCAGTTCAATGGCGGCCTTACGTTCAGCTTTCAGTGTCGTCAACAACGCGCTTTGCTTGGCCGCACTTAGCCGCAGTGGATTGTCAGCTAAACCATCAAATTGCTGGCTGTAAGCACGAAGTGCAGCATCGCCTTGCTGGCGCACTGTACTGATGATGCGGCTTACCTGTTCGCTCAGATCTGCAGAATCCGCCAGTTGCGGGCGCTGCAGTGCAGCTTCGCGCTCAGCCGGGGTCAGTTGCGACCAGTTAATGATGTTGTTCATTGTTACTCCATCATCTTTTCTATTGGCAGCACTAAGATAGAGCTGGCGCCGAGTGCCTTTAACTGCTCCATCGTCTCCCAGAACAGGGTTTCGCTGCTTACGACATGGATCGCCACCATCTCATCATTACCGGCCAGTGGCAGCATAGTGGGGTTTTCTGCGCCTGGCAGCAGCGCGATAACCTCATCCAGTCGAGTGCGCGGCGCGTGCAGCATAATGTATTTACTTTCATTGGCTTGCATTACGCCATTAATACGTGGCATCAGTTTATTGATGAGCTTGAGCTGGCGTTCATCGTTTAAGCCTTTTCGCTGAATAAGCACCGCTTTACTGCGGTAAATCACTTCAACTTCTTTTAAACCGTTGGCTTCCAGTGTGGCGCCGGTCGACACCAAATCACAGATGGCATCTGCCAAACCGGCGCGCGGCGCCACTTCTACCGAGCCTTTTAAATTAACAATGCGGGCATTAACGCCTTGCTGCTTTAAGTAACGGCCCAGCAAACGTGGGTAGGTGGTGGCGATAGTTTTTCCGTCTAATGAGGCTGCGCCCTGATAGTTTTCTTCCTGCGGCACGGCT
>NZ_DATCSY010000211.1:0-18786 GCF_036568245.1 Rheinheimera sp.
GGAATCGCTGCAACCAGACCCTGAGCGGTTGTTACCAGCGCCAGAGAGATTGAGCCCGCCATCAGTTTCGGGTCACCTGTTCCGTACAGTGTAATTTGCTGGAACGTCAGGATCATACCGATAACAGTACCTAACAGACCCAGTAACGGTGCAACAGCTGAGAATAGTTTGATTAAGCCAACACCACGCTCAACTTTTGGCGTTTCACGCAGAATCGCTTCGTCCAGTTTCAGCTCCAGGTTTTCTGCATCAGCTGTTTTGTTCTCATGGTACACGCGTAAGATACGACCCAGAGGGTTGTTATCAGACGGGTTCGCCAGATTTTTCAGCTGAGCACGGATCTTAGCGCCAACAGCAGACAGAACGATGATACGCTCAAGCGCTATCAGTAAACCGATGAAAAATACTGCAGTGATGATATAACCTACTTCACCACCAGCCTGGTAGTATTCAAACAGCGTTGAACGCTGCTGGTTTAAGCGCAGTAAGCTATTACCTTTAGTCGGATCCAGGTACAGGCCAGTGATTTCGCCTTTGCTGGCGTTGTGGTACGCCGCTACTGAATCATGAATTTTAGATTGTGGCTGACGGCCCAGAGGCTGGATTTGATCAGTATCTTTGTTCAGGATCAGATATTCTGAATCTGTTGTCAGGTGGAAGGTACCAAAACGTGTTACACGTTTAGTTTCAACACCGCCATCCAGCTTAACCACTTCAGCATCAAACTGGGCAACTTTGCCTGACTCTGTCATTTCAGTCAGTAATGCCATCCACAGCTCTTCCATCTCGCCTAAAGTTGGTAACTCAGTTGCTGATGCTACAGTGCGCAGTGGCACATCGCGGCCAGGGTATTGAGCACTGATAATAGAGCCAGTGATAGTACCAATTGACTGGTTAGCCGACTGACGGACAACACCGAACAGCTCGCCCATAGTGCCTAAAGCACTTTCCAGTTCCTGCTGTTTCTGACCGATCAAAATATCGTTGTCAGCATATTCTTTCTGTAAACGCTTGCCACGGTTCTCTTCTTCAGTGAACTGTTTCTTAGCAGTGTTTAACAGAGCTTGCTTGTCCGCACGCTCTGCCAGAAACGCGCGCTCACGTTCTTGGTTAGCACGGCCTTCAATTGTACGTTCTTTTTTCAGTTGCTCTAACAACTGGTCCAGCTTCTGAGTGTCAGCAGCCGCGTTAAAAGCAACGCCAGCGGACAGAGTTACCGCTGCGGCAATTAACATTGTTTTAAATGTTTTTTTCATGTGTTCTTACTCCGCTGCGATAAGTGGTACGCGATCCATCTCAAGCGTGGCTTCACGACGCGCCATCTTGATAAACTGAGCTACTGATGTCAGGTAAGAACCTGGCAACTCTTCCCAGCTTGACGTCTCTTTGTTCCACACCCAGCCAGCGTTTCCGTCCAGTGCCAACGCCATTAACGACAAACGGCCTACATGAACATAATCTACCGTGATTTCTTGACCATTCAGCGGCAGTGTACCCTGGAAAGCAGCTAACTCTGAGCCATAACCAACTTCAATGCTGTAGGCTTCCAGGATTTGACGGTATTGCTCGGATAACTGAACATCTGAACGGCCCATCAGCTCACGCAGTTTTTCTACGCGGTCCAGACGACGCTCGGTGCGCAGCGGAATGTCAGCTTTTACAAACTGCTCCAGCGCATCAATCATACGAAACATCAGAGGTACTGTACCTTTACGGGTATCTTCCAGACCATTGATTTGACGCTGGATTGAATTAATTTGACGCTGTTGATCAGCAACCAGAGTGGCTAAGAAATCATTATAAACTTTTAAGTTTTCAGTCTGGTCTACCACCTGACGATACTCGCCCAGCAGCTCCTGAGACTGTTCATAAATGTTGTTAATCTTTTCCTGAGACTGCACTGCTGCGCGTTGAATTTGACTGCCTTCCTGATGCAAAGCTTTTAAGTCTGTTGCCAGAACATTCGCCGACAGGGCGAAAGTACCGGCCAGAGCTGTTGCAACAAGACTCTTGCGAATTTTATTGTTAAACATAGTTCCCAACCAATTATTGCTGATTAACGTAACCTGAAGTTGTAAGGGCCAAGCTGTTCTTACAGACAGGAAAGGCCCTCGGTTAGAGGGTAAACCGTCCGCATCATTACAGGTAAAAACGCCCTTGTCAAGATAACGCAGGCGTCCAGAGGTCTGTTCTGATCCGGCTATTAAACCGGCTTATCACCCAATTTATGCACTATTAAACAAATGAAAATTAATTTGTTATAGTTCATTAAATTTTCTGCTTATTTTATATTCGGAGTCAGTTTCCCAGCCGAATATAATGCCACCATATCATCCAGTGAAATGGCTTTGATTTTGCTGCCGTGTCCGGCGGCATTAAAGGCTTCATAGCGGGCAATACAAATTTCTGTCATTGCCTTTACTGAAGCCTGTAAATATTTGCGAGGGTCAAACTCCGCCGGATGCTGCGCCATATAGCGACGAATTGCACCGGTAGACGCCAGACGCAAGTCGGTATCAATATTGACTTTGCGTACGCCGTATTTAATGCCCTGCTGGATCTGCTCAACCGGCACACCATAGGTTTCCGGAATCTGCCCACCGTTTTCGTTGATAATCTGCAGCCATTCCTGTGGCACCGAAGATGAACCATGCATCACCAGATGCGTATCCGGGATGCGCTCATGGATCGCTTTAATGCGATCAATCGCCAGAATATCACCTGTCGGCGGACGGCTGAACTTGTAGGCACCATGTGACGTGCCACAGGCAATCGCCAGCGCATCAACCTGTGTTTCACGCACGAACTGCGCAGCTTCTTCCGGATCTGTCAGCATTTGATCATGACTTAAAATGCAATCTGCACCTATACCATCTTCTTCACCCGCAGCACCGGTCTCCAACGAGCCTAAACACCCTAACTCGCCCTCAACCGAGACACCACAGGCATGCGCTATTTCAACAACTTTGCGCGTTACATCTGCATTGTATGTGTAATCCATAGGTGTTTTGCCATCTTCACCCAATGAGCCATCCATCATTACCGATGAAAAACCCAGCTGAATAGAACGCTGACACACCGCTAACGAGGTGCCATGATCCTGATGCATCACTACCGGGATATGCGGAAACTCTTCCGTCGCTGCAAGGATAAGATGGCGCAGAAATGGAGCTCCGGCGTACTTTCTGGCACCGGCCGAAGCCTGCACTATTACCGGACTATCTGTTTTATCTGCGGCCAGCATAATGGCACGCATCTGCTCCAGATTGTTTACGTTAAAAGCTGGTATGCCGTAGCCATATTCGGCAGCGTGATCCAGCATTTGACGCAGGGAAATAAGGGCCATGAAATCCTCTCTATAATCTTTTAGGGTACAGTTTTAATATGACACTTTTATTATTTTATTTACGCTTTAGCGCGTTGTTCCAGTATAGCTACTGCTGGCAATGTTTTACCTTCTAAAAACTCCAGGAAAGCACCACCACCTGTAGATACATAGGATACTTTGTCTGCGATGTTATATTTATCGATTGCCGCCAGGGTGTCACCACCACCGGCAATAGAAAATGCATCGCTGTCGGCAATAGCCTGAGCTAATGCTTTGGTGCCGGCAGAAAACTGGTCAAACTCGAATACTCCTACAGGGCCATTCCAAACAATGGTACCCGCTGCTTTCAGAATATCTACCAGCTCCGCCGTTGTATCAGGGCCGATGTCAAAAATCATATCTGCATCATCAACCGCAGCAACCGACTTTAACGTCGCCACTGTCGTTTCACTAAACGCCTGACCTACGACTACATCTGTCGGCACGGGAATATTACCACCACGTGCTTTAGCCTGGGCCATCAGCCGTTGTGCTTCAGGGACCAGATCGGCTTCGTATAGTGATTTGCCGACATTATTACCATTAGCCGCAATAAAGGTATTGGCAATACCGCCACCGACTATCAACTGGTCAACAATACCAGACAGCGACTCCAATACGGTGAGTTTGGTTGATACTTTAGAGCCGCCTACTATTGCCACTAAAGGCCGCTTTGGATTTTTCAGTGCAGCCGCTAACGCATCGAGCTCAGCAACCAGCAGTGGGCCGGCACAGGCAACAGGAGCAAATTTCGCCACACCATGCGTTGAAGCCTGGGCTCGGTGTGCAGTGCCAAACGCATCCATCACGAATACATCGCACAGCGCCGCCAGCTTCTGCGCCAGCGCATCATCATTTTTCCCTTCGCCTTTATTAAAACGCACGTTTTCAAATACCACCACTTCACCGGCAGCAACGTCGAGCCCACCGAGATAATCTGCGGCCAGTCGTACCGGTGCCGCGAGTGCCTGCGCCAGATAATCAACTACCGGCTGCATTGAAGACTCCTGATCAAACACGCCCTCTTCCGGCCGGCCAAGATGTGACATGACCATCACCTTCGCACCTTGCTTCAGCGCCAGCTCTATGGTTGGGATCGCCGCTTTTAAACGCGCATCCGATGTCACCTTGCCGTGTTTTACCGGTACATTTAAATCTTCGCGGATCAGCACACGTTTGCCGTTAAGATCCAAATCGCTCATGCGAATAACAGACATTTCAAGCTCCTTGTTTTAAATTCGTTTGCATCATCGCCCGTGCGGTATCGAGCATCCTGTTAGCAAAGCCCCATTCGTTGTCACACCATACCAGACATTTTACCAGCCGTTTGTGACTAACACGGGTTTGCGAACCATCAACAATGCAGGAATGGGCATCATGGTTAAAATCAACTGAAACCAGTGGCTCCTCGGTGTAATCCAGAATATCGGCTAAATCCCCGCTTTTTGCCTGTGCCAGTACTTTGTTCACGTCATTGATACTGGCATCCCGCAATAAACTGACACTTAAATCCATTGCTGTTACGTTTACAGTAGGCACCCGTACAGCTATCGCTTCAAAGCGGCCAGCGAATTTTGGTAAGATCCGCTCGATTCCCAGCGCCAGCTTAGTGTCTACCGGAATAATAGACTGGCTGGCAGCACGGGTGCGGCGCAAATCCGGATGATAGGCGTCTATAACCTGCTGGTCGTGCATAGACGCATGTATTGTCGTAATAGTACCGCTCTCAACACCAAAATGCTGATCCAGCACCTGGATCACCGGCACGATACAGTTGGTCGTGCAGGAGCCGGCCGACACAATACTCATCGCGGCAGTTAAACTGTCATGGTTAATACCGTAAATAATAGTGGCATCAATATCTGCATCGGCAGGATGAGAAAACAACACTTTTTTAGCACCAGCGGTTAAGTGCCACTGTGCATGTTCGCGGCTATGAAATACGCCGGTACACTCTAAAACAACGTCAATATCCAGCTCACGCCACGGCAAAGCGAGGGGATCCGCTTCACAAAACAGCGCTATATCGTCCTCAGCCACTCGGATACCGCCGTCAAACGAGCTGACGCTGTAACCAAAGCGGCCATGTGAGGTATCGTATTTCAATAAATGGGCAACGCCTTTGGCATCGGCCAGTTCGTTAATCGCGACCACTTGCAGCTCGTGCTGCAAACCTTTTTCGTAAATCGCCCGCAGTATATTGCGGCCTATACGGCCAAAGCCGTTAATTGCCAGTCTGATTGCCATAACACCACATAAAAAAATGGGACCAGAATTGATCCCATTGTATTAAATATTACGCCAGCAACTGCTGCGCCGCTTCGAGTACTTTTTCGGTGGTAATGCCAAAGTATTCAAATAACTGCTCGGCGGGTGCCGATTCGCCAAAACCGGTCATGCCGATCACTTTGCCGTTTAACCCCACATACTTATACCAGCTGTCAGTGATACCGGCTTCTACCGCGATACGCTTGGTGACAGCGGCTGGCAATACGGCTTCACGGTAACTTGCATCTTGCATTTCAAATGCATCGGTTGACGGCATTGACACTACCCGCACCGCTTTGCCCTGCTCTGCCAGCGTTTTGGCAGCCTGCACGGCCAGCTCAACTTCTGAACCAGTGGCAATGATAATCAGCTCTGGTGCACCTGCACAATCACGCAGAATATAACCGCCGCGTTTTACATCAGCAAGTTGTTGTGCGCTGCGCTCTTGCTGCACCAGATTTTGCCGGGTAAAAATTAACGTGGAAGGGCCATCGGTGCGCTCAATGGCCGCTTGCCATGCGATGGCAGATTCAACCTGATCACACGGCCGCCAGTTCACCAGATTTGGCGTAGCGCGCAGCGCTGCCAGTTGTTCTACCGGTTGATGTGTTGGGCCATCTTCACCCAGGCCAATAGAATCGTGCGTGTAAACAAATATTACCCGCTGTTTCATCAGCGCAGCCATCCGCACTGCGTTGCGGGCATATTCCATAAACATCAAAAACGTAGCGCCATAAGGCACAAAACCGCCGTGCAGTGCAATGCCGTTCATAATGGCCGACATACCAAATTCCCGCACGCCGTAATAAATGTAGTTACCACCTGCATCTTCACCGGTCAGTGGTTTACTGCCACTCCAGATAGTCAGGTTAGAGCCGGCCAAATCAGCAGAACCACCCATAAACTCTGGCAGTAAAGGCCCGAATGCATTCAGTGCATTCTGTGATGCTTTACGGGTAGCGATAGTGGCCGGGTTTGCCTGCAGCTTTTCAATATATGCCTGAGACTGCTGTGCCCAATCGGCAGGCAGTTGTCCGGCAACACGACGGCTGAACTCAGCTGCCAGTTCAGGGTGAGCCGCGCTGTAGCGGGCAAACAACTGTTGCCAGCTTTGTTGCTCGGCAGCACCTTTGGCTTTGGCGTCCCAATCAGCATAAATATCGGCAGGAATATCAAAAAGCGCGTGCGGCCACTGCAGAAAATCACGTGCTGCTGCTATTTCGGCGTCACCTAAAGGTGCACCGTGGCAATCGTGGCTACCACCTTTATTAGGTGAACCGTAACCGATCACGGTACGGCAGCAGATTAGTGTCGGTTTTGACGTTTCGGCTTTGGCCTGCGTAATGGCCGCTTCCACGGCTGCTGCGTCGTGACCATCTACATTACTGATCACATGCCAGCCATAGGCTTCAAACCGCGCCGGCGTGTTGTCCGTGAACCAACCTTCAACATGGCCATCAATGGAGATACCGTTGTCATCCCAAAACGCAATCAGTTTACCCAGCCCCAGTGTACCCGCCAGTGAACAGGCTTCATGTGAAATACCTTCCATCAGGCAGCCATCACCTAAGAAGGTGTAGGTATAGTGGTCGACAATGTCGAAACCAGGCTGGTTAAACTGCGCAGCCAGTGCTTTTTCAGCAATCGCCATACCAACTGCATTGGTAATGCCCTGCCCCAGAGGGCCTGTGGTTGTCTCAACACCCGGCGCATAGCCATATTCCGGGTGGCCAGGCGTACGGGAATGCAACTGACGGAACTGTTTTAAATCTTCAATACCCAAGTCATAACCGGTCAGGTGCAGCAGCGAATACAACAGCATAGAGCCGTGGCCGTTCGATAAAACGAAACGGTCGCGGTTTGGCCAGCTGGGGTCTTGCGGATTGTGTTTAAGGAAATCGCGCCATAACACTTCGGCAATGTCCGCCATACCCATGGGGGCACCCGGGTGGCCTGATTTAGCTTTTTGCACCGCATCCATGCTAAGCGCACGGATCGCATTGGCGAGTTGTTTACGAGATGGCATGTTCACTCCTGACATTGCGCGGCTTCTGTTTGACGAAGCAAGTTATTATTAAGCTGAAATGTTAAGGCGGTAAGTTGCTCTATTTTCCCAGAGCCCCCGCCCGATGGCAAATTTAAATCGACCTGCATGCTGAAATTTCACACTTGGCGATCCAATTAGCTGAAGTCACGTATTAAGCATTGTAAAATAGCATTAAAGACGTCTGGGTGGCAGATTTTTCTGGCAAACACTTTACAGTTTCTCTAGAATAGCCGCCTATTTTTGGGGTTCGGCTATGCTGTTAACGATAACCGAATCCGACTGCATTAACTTATTTTTGGAATACAACCGATGGCACAACATATTTTTACGTCTGAATCAGTATCTGAAGGACATCCGGATAAAATCGCTGATCAGATTTCCGACGCCGTTTTGGATGCAATCCTGGAACAAGATCCTAAAGCCCGCGTTGCGTGCGAAACGTTCGTTAAAACCGGCATGGTGTTAGTTGGTGGTGAAATCACCACCAGTGCCTGGGTAGATATTGAAGAGCTGACCCGTAAAACTGTGCGTGAAATTGGCTATACCCACTCTGATATGGGTTTCGATGCTGATTCATGTGCAGTGTTAAATGCCATCGGTAAACAATCACCGGATATTAATCAGGGTGTTGACCGCGCTGATCCGAAAGAGCAAGGCGCTGGCGATCAGGGCTTAATGTTTGGTTATGCCAGTAACGAAACTGATGTATTGATGCCTGCGCCTATTACTTACTCTCACCGCCTGGTGCAGCGTCAGGCTGAAGTGCGTAAAAACGGCACTCTGCCATGGTTACGCCCGGATGCAAAATCACAGCTGAGCTTTATCTATGAAGATGGCAAACCGGTGGGTATTGACGCTGTAGTACTGTCAACTCAGCACTGTGACAGCGTCAGCACTGCGGACTTACGTGAAGCCGTGATGGAAACCATTATCAAGCCGGTATTACCTGCTGAATGGTTAAGCAGCAAAACCAAGTACTTCATCAACCCTACAGGTCGTTTCGTTATTGGTGGCCCTATGGGCGACTGCGGCTTAACCGGTCGTAAGATCATTGTTGATTCATACGGCGGTATGGCTCGCCATGGCGGTGGTGCTTTCTCTGGTAAGGATCCATCAAAAGTTGACCGCTCTGCTGCCTACGCTGCCCGTTATGTGGCGAAAAACATCGTGGCTGCAGGTCTGGCAGATCGCTGTGAACTGCAAGTGTCTTATGCCATCGGTGTTGCCGAACCAACCTCTATCAGCCTGGAGACCTTCGGTACCAGCAAGCTGGAAGAAGCAGAACTGATTAAGCTGGTACGCGAACATTTCGACCTGCGCCCATATGGTCTTATCGAAATGCTGAAACTGGAACGTCCGATTTACCGGCCAACGGCAGCTTACGGTCACTTCGGCCGTGACGAGTTCCCGTGGGAGCAAACTGACAAAGCGGAGCTGCTGCGCCAGTACGCGAAATAACACTGAGCTAAAACGCGTTGAAATAAGTTAAAGGAGAGCCCTGCTCTCCTTTTTCTTAACCCGTATTTAAGTGCTGTTTTACATTACCCTGAGCTTAACTCTCAGCTTATCATCTGCCGCTTTTTGTGTATGATAAGTGCGTGATAACGAACAGGGTCCTCTGTACCCCACAGAGCGAATACAAAACTATAAGAAAGGAAACACTATGTCTGAACAAACCGCCACTGCCGCCAAAAGTGGCTGGCTAAACCGCGCCCTCAATGCCATTGAGGTAGTGGGCAACAAACTGCCGGATCCGGCTGTACTGTTTGCCCTGTTAATGGTTGTCGTCTGGCTGAGCTCATGGTTGTTATCGGGGATGACTTTTGCAGAAGTTGACCCGCGTACCGGCGATGCAATTAAGATTAATAACCTGTTGGAACCTACTTCGCTTACCGCCTTTATGGCTAAAATGGTTGCGACTTTTGTCAGCTTCCCGCCGCTTGGTGTCGTACTGGTTGCAATGATGGGTTTAGGTGTTGCTGAATATACCGGCTATATCAACGCCGGCCTGCGCTCTATTTTATCTGTTACGCCTAAAATGTTACTGACGCCGGTATTAATTGCTGTGGGTGTGCTAAGCCACGTCGCGGTGGATGCCGGTTATGTGTTGGTCATTCCGCTGGGCGCGGTGATTTTTTATGCTGCAGGCCGTCATCCACTGGCAGGTATTGCTGCGGCTTTTGCCGGTGTATCCGGTGGTTTTTCGGCAACCTTCTTCGTACCGTCCAGCTTAGATCCGTTACTGGCAGGCTTGACTCAGGCCTCAGCACGGCTATCTGCCGACCCGGCAGCTGCACAGTTGGTGATAAACCCGCTTAACAACTACTTCTTCACTACTGCGTCTACGTTTTTAATCATCATTATCGGCTGGGTTCTGACAGATAAATTTATTGAACCGAGGCTGAAAAGCACAGCTATCGACGGCGACCCGGCAGATCTGCCGAAAATGGATACGCTACAACCGCACGAGCGTAAAGGCCTGCGCTGGGCAACATTTGCCATGGTATTAAGCGGTGTGCTGCTGATGGTGTCGGCAATGCCTGAAACATCAGCCTGGCGCTCGCCGTTAAATGGTGAACTGACCCACTCTTCTGCACCGTTAATGCAGTCTATTGTCGGCATTATTTTCGTGTTCTTTTTAATTCCCGGAGTAGTGTATGGCTATGTCGCCGGTACGGCCAATAACCACCGCGAAATCATTAAAGGCATGAGTAAAGCCATGAGCGGTATGGGTTACTATATCGTTATGGCATTTTTCTGTGCCCAGTTTATTTATGCCTTTGGTCAATCTAACCTTGGGGCATTAATTGCCATTAAAGGTGCAAACTGGCTGCAGCAAATGTCGTTCCCTATGGGTGTTACACTGGTTGGCATTGTATTTTTATCCGGCTTTATTAACCTGCTTGTGGGTTCAGCATCAGCAAAATGGGCACTGATTGGTGCGGTTATGGTACCAATGCTGATGGAGCTTGGTGTATCGCCAGACTTAACACAGGCCGCATACCGGGTGGGTGACTCCTCTACCAATATCATTACCCCGCTGATGCCATACTTTCCACTGATCGTGGTGTTTTGCCAGAAATATGTAAAATCGACCGGTATCGGTACCCTGATAGCGCTGATGTTGCCATTCTCAATCAGCATGTTACTGCTGTGGACCTGTTTCCTGCTCGGTTTCTGGGCACTGGATATACCGCTGGGCGTGGGCGCAAGCTACACCTACCCTGTTGCTGGCTAAACTGCCGTTTTAAAACCAACAAACCCTGCCTGTGCAGGGTTTGTTTTTACTGTTAACACTGGCGCCGGCCTGCTACCATTTCGCTATGTTTTTCTAAAGTGTATTTCTATGCGTATTCCCCGTATTTATCACAGCAGTGTTATAGCGCTGCACCACGAATTTGCCCTCGATGAAGATGCAGCCAATCACGTTGGCCGTGTATTACGCATGCCGGTCGGCAGTGAACTGCTGCTATTTAACGGCGATGGTTTTAACTACCCTGCCCATATCAGTAACGCTGATAAAAAACGGGTAATGGTAACGGCAACTTCGCAACTGACTAACCCGGTTGAGTCACCTGTCAGTATTCATCTTGGTCAGGGTATATCACGCGGCGACAGAATGGACTTTGCTATTCAAAAAGCGGTTGAGCTGGGTGTTACCGAAATAACCCCACTGTTTACCGAGCGCTGCGGCGTTAAACTTGACGGTGAGCGCTTGCAAAAACGTAACGAGCAGTGGCAAAAAATCGCCATCAGCGCCTGCGAGCAAAGCGGCCGCAGCATAGTACCGACGGTACACCCTGCTATCAGCCTACAGCAGTGGCTTGCCCAGCAAACAAAAGAATTGAAGCTGACCTTGCATCCGCGGGCATCAGACACCATTAAGACCCTAACGGCCAGCAGTCATATCCGGCTGGTAATAGGGCCTGAAGGTGGCTTTACCGACCTGGAAATGACACAAACCAGTGATGCCGGCTTTACCGGGATACAACTGGGCCCGCGCGTATTGCGTACAGAAACGGCCGCATTAACAGCCATCAGCGCCCTGCAGCTGCAGTTTGGTGATTTAGCATAAGGAACTTAACATGAGCAACGCTATAAAGCTGGGTATCGTTATGGACCCAATCAGTGCTATTAACATTAAGAAAGACTCCAGTTTTGCCATGTTATTGCAGGCGCAGCAGCGCGGCTATGAAATTCACTATATGGAAATGGCCGATTTGTACCTGCTGGAAGGCGAGGCCCGTGCCAGCACGAAATTACTCAGTGTTGAGCAAAACCCGGACAAATGGTTCAGCTTTTCCAGTCAACAGGATATTGCCTTGAGCGAGCTTGATGTCATTCTGATGCGTAAAGACCCACCATTTGACACCGAGTATATTTACGCTACCTATATTCTGGAACGGGCAGAAGATAAAGGCACACTGATCGTAAACAAACCGCAGAGCCTGCGTGATGCCAACGAAAAGCTCTATACCAGCTGGTTCAGCCAGTTCACGCCTAAAACCCTGGTCAGCCGCGATACAAAGCGCTTAAAAGCGTTTTACCAGAGTGAACAGGATATTATCTTAAAACCGCTGGATGGCATGGGTGGCGCTTCCATCTTCCGTTTAAAGCCTAATGATGCCAATGTCAGTGTGATCATCGAAACCCTGACCGAACATGGCCAGCGCTATGCGATGGCGCAGCGTTATATTCCGCAAATTACCGATGGTGACAAGCGGATTTTAGTCGTTAATGGCAAACCCGTGCCATACTGTCTGGCACGGATCCCTGCCAGCGGCGAGACAAGGGGTAATCTGGCAGCCGGTGGCCGCGGCGAAGCCAGGCCGCTATCAGAATCAGACTGGCAGATAGCCAATGCCATAGGCCCAACCCTGAAAGCTAAAGGGCTTATTTTTGTCGGACTGGACGTTATCGGCGATAAACTGACCGAAATCAACGTCACCAGCCCTACCTGTATCCGCGAAATTGAAGCGGCGTTTCCGGTTAGTATTACCGCAATGTTATTTGATGAAATTGAACAGCTGCTGGCCAGCCGCCAGTGACAACGAGTTGTAGTGAGGTCACGATGCAGAATTTTCAGAACCACTTTTTAATAGCGATGCCAGCTCTGGATGATCCGCTGTTTAAACGCAGCGTGACCTATATTTGTGAACACAATGACGAGGGCGCTATGGGCATCGTTATTAATCATCCGCTCGATGTCAAAGTCGCCGATTTGCTACAACAGCTGCAAATTGAGTACGACAGCAAAAGCCCGGCAGCGACAGCACATGTCTGTGCCGGTGGCCCGGTACAGCACGACCGCGGTTTTGTGTTGCACACAGCTAAAGAAGGTTACGGCAGCAGTATGCGCCTTAGCGACGAGCTGATGGTCACTACCTCCAAAGATATTCTGTTCGATTTAACGACAGCGCAGGCGCCGGATAAGTTTATTCTGGCGTTGGGTTATGCGGGCTGGACAGCCGGCCAGCTGGAACAGGAAATTGCTGACAATGCATGGCTGGTGATCCCGGCTGACAGCGCTATTATCTTCGACTTAACCCACGCCGAGAAATGGCAATCAGCGACTGCGAAAATAGGCATTAAACCTTGGCAGCTGACCAACGAAGCCGGGCATGCCTGATGAGCCGCACTGTACTTACTTTTGACTATGGCACTAAAAGCATTGGCGTTGCCGTAGGGCAGGAATTAACCGGCACCGCCTCGTTGCTGAGTGCGTTAAAAGCGCAGGATGGCACACCGGACTGGAACCTGCTGGAGAAACTGATCACAGACTGGCAGCCACAACTGCTGCTGGTCGGTTTACCGCTGAACATGGATGGCACAGAGCAGCCCTTTACCGCCAGAACCCGTAAATTTGCCAACCGCCTGCATGGCCGTTTTGGTTTGCCGGTAGAGTTACATGACGAACGGCTAACCACCACAGAAGCCCGCAGCCAGCTGTTTGCAGAAGGTGGCTACAAAAAACTGACTAAAGATAAAGTAGACAGCCTGTCGGCGAAAATTATCTTTGAGAGCTGGTATGAACAACAACATTGAGCCACCATTAAAACCCGGCTATTACCAACACTACAAAGGTGCCTATTATCAGGTTATAGATGTAGCACGCCACAGTGAAACTGAAGAGTGGCTGGTTATTTACCGTGCCCTGTATGGCGACTTTGGCCTGTGGGCCAGGCCACTTAGCATGTTTACCGAAAACGTCGAAATCGCCGGCGAACTGCTGCCCCGCTTTCAGTATATCGGTGACGAAAACCCGTTGACGGCCGTGGATTAAACCTCCGGACAGACTTAACCGGCCTTTTATCAGCCGCTTGCGCCGTTTATCACTTAAGCCACCATTTGTATTTGCACTCGCAGTAATCTTGTTATTACTAACTAACAAGAGGACAGCAACATGTTTGAACAAACCGAATTTTTTCATCAGTTAGGCCAAATCAACCCAATACTGTGGGCCGTATTTATTCCGTTCTTCCTGGCAATTTACTTTTTGCCCACTGTTATCGCAATGTTTCGCAACCGCCGACATCTGGGTAAGATTTTTTTAGCCAATATCCCGGCAGGTTTTTCGTGGATAGCCTGGATGGCACTGATTATCTGGGCCTTTACCGGAAAACAGAAAAAACCAGCTGAACAGACAGCCTGATCAATAGTAGACTGTATTTACTCAGCTTTTTTGCGACCTGATATGGCCTTACTTGACAGCTTTAAACAACATATTCCAACCAGGCATTGTAGCCGCGCCTACCTGTGGGCGCAGCTGGCTACGATGGGTGTATATACCGGCTATTTCATGGCGTACACCCTGCCTTTGCTGGATAACAAGCAGCTTAATCTGCACTTTCTGTTTTTGCTGAAATACATCATAGAAAGCGCAAGCTTCGCGCTGTTTGCTCATTGTTTTCTGCGTACGGTGCTTAAAACCCAATCGCAGCAGGCGGGACAACGGTGGCTGCTGGTTATCTTATTTTTGATCGTTGCAGCTGCGCTGCAAACCGCTGTCTCGTTCTTTTTATCGGAGCTGGAGCTGCTAAAAGCTACCGATATGAGCCAGGTAACCTTGTTATCGGAAAAGCACAACTCGCCGCTGCAAATGACCTTCAGCAAAGGCTTTATGCTGATGGCATTGATAACATCGTTTAGCATGATGTACGGTTTGTGGGTCGCAGCTTATGTTACCTGGCAAAACTGGCAACACCGTAAAACCTTACAACAGCAGATGCAGCAGGCACAGCTGCAACAACTGACTAATCAGCTTAGCCCGCATTTTTTATTTAACGCTTTTAACAGTATCAGAGCGTTGATTTTTGAAGATCAGCATAAAGCCGCAGATACAGTAACCCGGTTGTCTGAGCTGTTTCGCTTTCACCTGCAAGCGCATCTGCAACCGTCGGCAACACTGGAGCAAGAGTGGCAGCTGTGCGAGCAATATCTGGCTATTGAACAGGTACGGCTGGAGCAGCGGCTGCAATTTAGCTGCGATATAGATGCCAGCCTATGGCAACAAAAGCTGCCTACACTCAGCCTGTTAACCTTAGTTGAAAATGCCATTAAACACGGTATTGCACCTAACACCGGCAACAGCCTGCTGCATATTGCGGCGTCAACGCTGCCCCAAGGCTGGCAGTTACAGGTTAGCAACAGCGTACAAAACGGCACCGAACAAGCCGGAACCGGCACCGGCCTGACTAATCTGCGCCATCGCTTACAACTGATGTATGCAGGCAAAGCCAAGCTCAGCGTGACACCACAGCAAAACAGCTACTGCGTAAAACTGGAGTTTACTAATGTATAACTGTTTACTGGTTGACGATGAGCGCCTGGCCCGCGCCGAGCTAAAGCGGCTGCTGAGTGCGCATGCGGAATGTGTCATTGTTGCCCAAGCCGCAAACGCCAGCGAAGCTTTGACCTGCCTGACAACGCAAAGTATTGACCTGGTATTTTTGGATATTCAGATGCCGGGTATCACCGGCCTGCAGCTGGCAGAGCAAATACCCGCCTCAACCCAGTTTATATTTTGCACTGCCTATAACAGCTTTGCGCTCAACGCTTTTGAATTAAATGCTGTCGATTACCTGCTCAAACCGATAGCGCCAGAGCGGCTGGCCAAAGCATTACAAAAGCTACGCCCCACCAGCAACAGCCCTGCAGTGCATTATCTGGCAGAGCAACACGGTATTTTGCTCAAATTCGGCGACAGCCAGCGGGTGGTAAAGCTAAGTGAAATCAGCCGCTTTGAAAGTATCGGCAACCATGCCGCCGTATATACCCCTTATGGTAAAAGCTTTATACACAGCTCGCTGTCGAAAATAGAGCAAAAGCTAGACCCGGCACTGTTTTTTAAAGCCAGCCGGGCAGACATAGTGCGGATAAGTGCAATCAGCCAGATAGAACCCGCTATTGCAGAAGGCAGCTTAATTGCGGTTTTGGATGACGGCCAACAGGTCGATGTCAGCCGGCGCCAGGCGCAGCTGCTCAAACAGCAATTCAGCGCCTTTTGATGCAAAGCAGCTTACAACTGCTGCCGGTACCATTCACCCAGGATCAGACTGGCTGCAACACTGACATTGAGCGATTCAACCTTACCCGAGCCCGGGATTTGCAGCGCAATGTCGGCGCTTTGAGCCACGTTTTTCGACACGCCAAACATCTCCTCACCAAACACAATAACCACTTTGGCAGGCAGTGTGCTTTGATATAGTGAAGTGCCGCCGTGGCTGGAGGTGGTAATAAGTGTATAACCGGCTTCTTTGCATAATTTCAGCGCCAGTGGCAGGTTGTCACAGGCCAGGCCATCGACAAACTCGCCACCGCCTTCAGCGGTTCGCAGTGCAGCGCCCGATTGCAGTAATTCAGGCTGCTTGATGATAATACCGCCAACACCGAAATGCGCACAGCTGCGGGTAATTGCACCTAAATTGTGTGCATTGCCTACGCCGTCCAGTGCCAGCAGACAATCTTGCCGCTTACGGCTGTTTTGCTGTAAATACTGCGCCAAAGTGACGGTGGGCTTGCGTTTAACCAGCATCACAACACCGCCATGGTGGCCACTGGCGGCCACTTTTTCCAGCTCAGTATCATCGACTATGTGATACGCCTTTTTCGTTGCTGCCAGATATTTCATCACATCAGCAAACTTCGGTGCCATTTTATCCGACACATAAAGCCGGATCACAGATTCAGGCCGCAGCTGAAACAGCACCCGGCAGGCATTAGCGCTGTACACCTTGGTTTCGCTATCCTGCACCGACTTTGCTATTTTTACCTGCTGCGGCTTCGCCTGTACTTCTTTACGGTTAGATTTAGCGTTTGCCGTTTTATCGGTTTTAGTCCACGGCTTTTGTAAGGGGTTGGCTGTTTTGCCGCTTTTTGCTCGGTGTTGAGACATCAGTATTCCTGCGAAGGCCAAAGGCCCAGAATCATTAATGCGGCAAATTTTACCAGCTGAGCGCCAACAATACTTGTGTTTTCTGCGCTGCGCAGTATGCTGTCGGCCTTTATTTTCACCGGTTGGGCTTTAGTATGCTGAGTTATCGTCACAGTTTTCATGCGGGCAATCACGCCGATGTGGTTAAACATCTGGTACAGGTTGCCATACTGCAGTACCTGCTGAAAAAAGATAAACCATTCTGTTACCACGACAGCCATGCTGGTGCTGGTTTATACAGTTTGCTGGCAGAACAGGCGCAAAAAACCAGTGAATACCAGGGCGGTATAGGCAAGTTATGGCAGTATCAGGCGAAAAACCCGGCGCTGGCGGGCTATATTGATGTGATTAAACAGCTGAATCCGGACGGTGACCTGGCGTTTTACCCGGGTTCACCGAAGATCGCCGTGATGCTGGCACGCAGTACCGACAGCATTCAGGTAACAGAGCTACACCCGACAGACTACCCGGTACTGGCCAGCCAGTTTGCCCGCCGCCGTCATAGCCGTATCGAAAACATGGACGCCTGGGCTGGCTTTAAAGCTATGCTGCCACCGCTGCATAAGCGCGGTTTGGTACTGATTGACCCACCGTATGAGCTGAAAACCGAGTATCAGGATGTTGTAACCGGTTTACAGCTGGCTTACAGCCGTTTCCCTCAGGCAACTTATGCAATCTGGTATCCGGTGATAGAGCGCGCAGCCGTAGAGGCCTTTATCGGCGCGATAGTGGCCACCGGAATAAAAGATCAGTTACGTATTGAGCTGTGCCCTCAAAGCGATAGCAGCGGCTTTGGTATGACCGGCAGTGGTATGCTGGTGATAAACCCACCTTATACACTGGCAGATGATATGCGCCAGGCCCTGGCGGAAGTATCACCTTTAATCAGCGAAGCATGCGAGTTTCAGGTTCATCAACTAGTTGCAGAGTAAATAATATGCGTTTTTTCTGGGCCGTCGTTTTACTGCTCATTAGCAGTCCGCTGTATGCTTTTAGCCAGATGGGGCATCAACTAGTATGTGAAATAGCTTACCAACAGGTAAGCGACACCACCCGCCAGCAACTGAACCTGATGATGAGTAAAAGCCCCTATTCTCACTTTACTAAAAGCTGTAGCTGGGCAGATGAAGTTCGTAACCAGCCTCAGTTTAGCTTTGCGTCAGCGCTGCATTACGTTAATTTCCCGCGCTCACATACGCAGGTAACCCAGGCTGACTGCCCACAACAAGGTTGTATTTTGTCAGCCATCAGTCATATGCAGCTAAAACTTAAGCAAAACCGTGATGACTGGCAGGCACTTTTGTTTCTGGCGCATTTTATTGGTGATTTGCATCAACCGCTGCATGTAAGTTATGCCGATGATTTAGGTGGCAACCGCACTGCTGTATATTTTTATGGTTTGCCAAATAACCTGCATGGTGTGTGGGACTTTGCGCTGTTAAAACAATTAGGCTACGAAACAGATAACGCTAAAGCCGATGCGCTTAAAAGCGCGTTAACCCGCAGCGAAATACAGCAGTGGCAGCAAGGCGATGTGCTCAGCTGGGCGAATGAATCTGCTGCTTTGACACAGCAGATTTATCAGCAATATAAGCCAGGCATGTTGCTGGATGCCGCTTATGTCAGCCAGTACAGCAGCACCGTCGAGCAAAAGCTGAAACAGGCGGGGGT
>NZ_DATCSY010000212.1:0-12003 GCF_036568245.1 Rheinheimera sp.
GCTTGGTGTGCCGCCACCGATAAAGATACTGCTGATTTCACGGCCGTTCACCAGTGGCAGGTCTTGTTGTAAGTCAGCCAGTAAATGCGCGATATATTCCTGCTCGGGAATGCCTTGTTTCACTGCGTGTGAGTTAAAGTCGCAGTATGGGCATTTCTGAATGCACCATGGAATATGGATATACAGCGCCAGAGGCGGTAACTGCAAAGCCAAAATGCCTATCCTTTTTGTGCTGAAAGCAGGTTTAGCAACTGAGCAAGTGCCTTACCGCGATGGCTTAGCTGCTGCTTACGTTCCCGCGGTAACTCTGCACTGGTGCAACCTTCGGTCGGCACAAAAAATACCGGATCGTAGCCAAAACCATGCTCGCCGCTGCGGTTGAAACTGATTTCGCCATGCCAGATACCGTGGCATACCAGCGGGGTAGGATCTTCGGCATGGCGCATATACACCAGCACACAATGAAACTGTGCACTGCGCTGACCTGGTGGTACATTTTCTAACGCCAGTAGTAACTTATCAATATTACTGCTGTCGCTGGCCGCTTCACCGGCGTAACGGGCTGAGTAAATGCCGGGTGCACCGCCTAAGGCATCAACCGCCAGGCCCGAGTCATCAGCAATAGCTGGTAAGCCGGTCACCAGTGCGGCATGACGGGCTTTAATAATCGCATTTTCGATAAAGCTCAGGCCGGTTTCGTCGGCATCGCTGACGCCAAGTTCGCTTTGCGGCACGATATTGAGTTGCAAAGGTGCCAGCAACTGCGATAGCTCTGCCAGTTTGCCTTTATTGCTGGTGGCCAGCACAATGTTGTCTGTCATGGGATGAGTCAGTCTACGTAAAAAGTTTGGTCAAAATTCAGCTGCTCAGTCTGATTAGCGCTGACAATGCTGATAGCAAAACTAAAGCGCTGTTCATGCCGAAACGGCAACTGCGCCAGATAGTAAATCGCTTTGCCTTCGCTCACTTCGCTAAATTGCAACGCTTGCTGGCGGCCTTGCAGATCTTTTGCGATACCCGATATCGCAACTTTTTGCGCTTGCTGCGTGTTTTTATCCAGCACGGAAATATTGATTACCGCATTGTATTTACTGCGCTGTAACTTGTATTGCGTGGCGATTTCAGGTGTTAAAAGTGGTGCCGGAAACGCAATGTAGTGCACATCCCAGTTACCCAGCTGTTTTTTTTGTTCAGCTAATACACTAAAGCAAAGCGCTAAGCCCAGCGCTATTGCCAATATAATATGTCGCATAATTTACCTTGCTTAAGTCAGGGCTGAAGCGCTAAGTATAGCGCTTGTGCTTTAAATACCCGGGAACCAGCCGCTGAACAGAATATTTAAAAACTGCAAACCAATCAGCACCACCAGTACAGATAAATCCAGCCCGCCAAGCTGAGGCAGAATACGGCGCACCGGCGCCAGTACCGGCTCAGTCAGCTGATACATTACATATTCTACCGGGCTGCGGCCCTGACTGAACCAGCTGAGCAGGGCGCGGATCACCAGGATCCAGAACAGCAGAGTTAGAATTTCTTTTACTAAAAATATCGCGGCAAATATCAGGCTTGGCACCAGCATGATCTGACCTGCCGAGATCACCTGCAACAGCAGCAACTTGGTCAGCATTATCGCGTACGCCAGCAGTAGGGTGGCGGTATCAAGCCGGCCCAGGCTTGGAATAATACGGCGCAGTGGCAATACCAATGGGTTGGTTGCCTTTACGACAAACTGGCTGAACGGATTATAAAAATCGGCCCGCACCAGTTGTAACCAAAGGCGCAGTATTACCACCATCAGATACAGACTAAAGGCGGTATCAATCAGAAACATCAAAGCTTGCATCGGGTACTCCGCATGTTAACTATTAAAACTTTAGCTATTACAAGCTCTGCGCCATTTCCTGCGCCCGCTTAATGGCTGCATACATGGCATCAGAAACCATTTTTTCAAGGCCTTGCTCAGCAAAAGTGGTAACTGCTTCATGCGTCGTGCCACCTTTAGAGGTTACCTGTGCACGCAACTCAGCAAAGCTGTGCTCACTGTTAAGCGCCATCGTCGCTGCGCCAAGAGCTGTTTGCGCCACCATCTGTTTTGCCTGCGCAGCATCAAAGCCCAGTTGCTCTGCAACTTGCTGCATTGCCTGCATAAAGAAAAAGAAATACGCCGGTGAGCTGCCGGTAACGGCAATCACATGGTCAATTTGCGCTTCGCTGTCTAGCCAGACAGTCATGCCGGTACCGCTGAATATATGGTCGACAAAAGCTTTTTCATAGTTAGAACACGCTGTTGGGAATAAGCCTGTTACGCCAAGACGAACCAGCGAAGGGGTGTTTGGCATGGCTCTGACCAGACGGATATCGCCAAGCCACTGCTGATAACGCGCTGCGGTTATACCGGCTGCCAGCGTCACAAACAGTTTCTCGGCAATTTCCGGGGCGGCTTCAATCAGCGCAGCGCAAACTTCCTGCATCATCTGCGGTTTTACCGCCAGTACTATCACATCGGCTTTTTTCACGGCTTCGATGTTATCCAGCGTTGTCTGAATGCCAAAATCGGCTGCCAGTGCGGTTAGTTTGGGCTGGCTGCGATTGGCGGCGATAATATTCTCTGCCGGATATCCGGCATTGACCATTGCAGCAATAACGCAGCGGGCCATGTTACCGGCACCGATAAAAGCAACCATATTGTCATTCATCTGTTTATTCATTCCTGTTTATAATCCCGGGCACCAAAAATTGCGGTGCCTAATCGTATCATAGTTGCGCCGTAAGTCAGAGCCAGTGGCCAGTCATCCGACATGCCCATTGATAATTCAGTCGCCTGCGGGTAGTGCTGTTGCAGTTGTAAAGATAACTGCTGCATCGCGGCAAAGGCTCTTTCACTATCCCCCGGGGCGGGGATCGCCATCAGGCCTTTTAGCTCAAGTTGTGGCAACTGCGCCACTGCTGCTGCCAGCTCAGGCAGTTGCTGCGGCAAAATACCGGCTTTGGTTGGCTCATTGCTGATGTTAATTTGCAGCAACACCTTGAGTTTAGCCAAATGTGCCGGGCGCTGTTCGGCCAGACGCTGTGCAATTTTAAGCCGGTCAATGCTGTGCACCCAACTGGCATGCTCTGCCACCAGTTTGGTTTTGTTCGATTGTAAAGGGCCAATAAAATGCCAGCAGATATCCTGATAGTTTGTCAGCTGCTGTGCTTTTTCGGCCAGCTCCTGCGGATAGTTTTCGCCAAACAGACGCTGGCCGGCACGGTATGCTTCCAGCACTGCCGTAACAGGCTTGGTTTTACTGACAACAATTAATGCTACGGCTTTGCTGTCCGTAGCCAAAACGTTGCATTTTTCGTTCAGGTTGTAATAGGCGAGGCTGAGTTGTTCTGCTATGTTATTCATATTAATTGGCAAAGTGGAGTAAAAATTGTCATGGATATTACCGAATTATTAGCCTTCAGTGTGCAGCATAAAGCGTCAGATTTACACCTTTCAGCTGGCGTGCCGCCACTGATCCGGGTTGATGGTGATGTTCGCAAACTGAACATTCCGCCGTTGTCACATAAAGAAGTACATGCACTAGTGTACGAGATTATGACTGACAAGCAGCGTAAAGAATACGAAGAACATCTCGAATCAGACTTTTCATTTGAAGTGCCCAACTTGGCACGTTTCCGGGTTAACGCCTTTGTGCAAAACCGTGGTGCCGCAGCGGTATTCCGTACTATCCCAAGTGAAGTATTAACGCTGGATGATTTAGGTGCGCCGGATATTTTTAAAACCATTGCTGAAAACCCGCGTGGTCTGGTACTGGTTACCGGCCCGACCGGCTCCGGTAAATCAACGACACTGGCCGCGATGATCGATTACATCAATACTATGCGGCATGATCACATTCTGACGATAGAAGACCCGATCGAATTTGTGCATAACAACAAATCCAGCCTGATTAACCAGCGTGAAGTGCACCGTGATACCCATAGTTTCAGCAACGCTTTGCGTTCAGCGCTACGGGAAGACCCGGACGTTATTCTGGTCGGTGAATTGCGTGATCTGGAAACTATCCGCCTGGCTATGACTGCTGCAGAAACCGGTCACCTGGTGTTTGGTACTTTGCACACCACATCAGCGCCTAAAACCATCGACCGTATTATTGACGTCTTCCCCGGTGAAGAAAAAGACATGGTGCGGTCTATGTTGTCTGAATCATTACGCGCCGTTATTTCACAAACGCTGCTGAAAAAAGTTGGCGGTGGTCGTATTGCTGCGCACGAAATTATGGTTGGCTTGCCGGCTATCCGTAACCTTATCCGGGAAGACAAAATTGCCCAGATGTACTCGGTGATCCAAACCGGTGCCGCGCATGGCATGCAGACGATGGATCAATGTTTGGTAAATCTGGTGAACCGCGGTTTGGTATCACAACGTGACGCTGCTGCCAAAGCGCAGGATAAAAACACTTTCGGTGCCATGGGCAGGATATAAATTGCTATGCAGCTAGATGATTTTCTTGAAAAAATGGTTAGCGAAAAAGCGTCTGACCTGTTTATCACTGCCGGGATGCCGGTAGCCGCCAAGATAAACGGTGAGCTGTTGCCGATAGATGAAACGCCGCTGACGGATGCGGCTTCACTGAAGCTGGTGTTATCGGCGATGAATGACAAGCAGCAGCAGGAATTTATGACCAGCAAAGAATGTAACTTTGCGATTGCCAATGAAGTAGGGCGCTTCCGGGTGTCGGCCTTCTGGCAGCGAGACTGCGCTGGCATGGTTATTCGCCGTATTGTCACCAAAATCCCTAATGTGGATGACCTTGGCCTGCCGCCTATCATGAAAGAAGTTATCATGTCCAAGCGCGGGCTGGTGCTGTTTGTTGGTGGTACCGGCACCGGTAAATCGACGTCACTGGCGGCGCTGCTTGGCTATCGCAACAAAAATGCCAAAGGCCATATCCTAACCATTGAAGACCCGATCGAGTTTGTGCATGAGCATCATAAAAGCCTTATTACCCAGCGTGAAGTTGGCATTGACACTGAATCCTTTGAGGCTGCACTGAAAAGCTCACTGCGTCAGGCGCCTGATGTGATCCTGATTGGTGAAATTCGCAGCCAGGATACGATGGAATACGCCTTGTCTTTTGCTGAAACCGGTCATTTATGTATTGCCACCTTGCACGCTAACAACGCCAACCAGGCGATAGACCGCATTATGCATTTGGTGCCCAAAGAGATGCACCAGAAGCTGTTGTTTGATTTGTCACTGAACTTACGTGGCATAGTGGCGCAGCAGCTGGTACCTACTGCCGATGGCCAGGGCCGGGTTGCCGCGATTGAAGTGTTGCTTAATTCGCCTTTAATCGCCGATTTAATTGCCCGTGGTGAAATGGGCGAGATTAAAGCGGTGATGACCAAATCGCGTGAGCTTGGCATGCAAACCTTTGATCAGGCACTGTACGATTTATATCAGGCGGGCCGTATCAGTTATGCCGATGCTATCCATCATGCAGACTCACCAAACGATCTGCGTCTGATGATTAAACTGCGCAGTGGCGACACTAAGGGCGCAGGCTTCTTGTCTGGTGTGACGATAGAAGGTTTTGAGAAGAGCGACGATTAACGACAAACGTGAGTGAGGCAGGTATGAGCATTGCGCAAATTATGACGCACCGTAATCGCTTGATTACCACTATGGCCGATGCCAGCCTGGCTTCACTACGCGACGTGTTCGCCAAAGCGCGTTTTCAGCATGTACCGGTAACAGACGCCAGCAATCGTCTGGTCGGTATAGTCTCAGTAAAAGACTATTTTCGCGAGCTCAGTCCGGTAATGGATGCCGCCAGCGATCCTGCCATCAGCTTATTTATCCGCAGTCGCAAAGTGCATCAGGTTATGATCACTCCGGTCATCACCGTATCTGAGCACAGTACAATAAAGCAGGCTGCAGCATTATTATTAAAACATAATATCAGTTGCCTGCCGGTAACAGATGAGCACAAGCATCTGCTCGGTTTAGTGTCGTGGAAAGATATTATGCGTGCCGCGTTAAATCACACTGCCGCATCGCCTTAGCCTGCCTGTTGATAACGTTTATGTAATATTGCTACCCGCTCAACATAGGCCTGGGTTTCGGCAAAAGGCGGTATGCCGTTGTAGCGCCTTACATTGCTGGCGCCTGCATTGTATGCAGCCAGTGCCAGCGACACTTCGCCATTGTATTGTTTGATTAAGTCTGCCAGATAGCGGCTGCCTGCAGCGATATTCTGTGCTGGTGCACTGGCGTCAAGCACACCAAGTTGCTGCGCTGTCTGAGGCATCAGCTGCATTAATCCCACTGCGCCTTTGCGTGAGACAATGGCGGGGCGAAACGACGACTCGGCGTGAATAACGGCACGGATCAGCGCCGGGTCAAGTTGATAATCACTGGCAGCCCTTGCGATTAGCTGGTTATAGGGCCTGATATACAAGGGCACAGTGTGCCAGTTTACTGTAGATGTCGGATCGCAGGCAAAGCAGTCGTACCGTACAATCTGATAAGGCCGGTTCAGTGGCTGGCGGTCAGAAAACATGGCTGTACCATCGGCTTTGAGCGACTTATATACGGCAATTTGCGCTGGCGGCGTTTTAGCTTTTATATCAGCAGTGCTGCGGCCAGGGTCGCCCGGTGACAGTTTTAACTGCTTCTTACTGTCCACAGCTGAGCTTTGTTCCTGCGCATAAGGCTCAGTTGTTGCCAGCACAGCGGCGATACCCAGCACAATACAAAATAAGCGCCACACGTTGTTACGTCCATTACACGAGAGGATCGCAAGTAAAGCACTTAGCTGGCGAAATCTCAAGCCGGGTTGCTACTGCAGCCGCTTTACTCAGTTATTTCTGTGTAATTGCCGGTTCACCCACATCAGTACTGCCGCAACAATAACGACAACTACCGGTACACTGACACTTTGCCACAGCTGGGTGTCGAGTTGTGGCAGCCAGTAACCCAGCGCTTTAATGGCTTTTTCTGCCAACTGCACAGCATAATAACTGATAGCAACCAACGATAAGCCTTCTACCATTTGCTGCATATTCAGCTGCAATTTAGCCCGCCTGTCCATCGACGCCAGCAGTTGCTGGTTTTGTTGTTCCAGTTTCAGGTTGATGCGGGTGCGTAACAGCTCTGTTGAACGGCCTAAACGGCCAGAGAGGGCGTTCTGGCGAAACACAACGGATTCGCTGGTACGAAAGGCTGGCGTTAAGCGTCGCTCGCTAAAATCCTGCAGTGATAACAGGCCCTCAATAGGGGTTTCATTCAGGCTTTTAATTCTGTCCAGCGTCAGTTGATAATAAGCCGCGGTGGCTTGCAAGCGGGAGCTGGTATCGGCGATTAAATGTTCGGTTTGCGCTGCCATCGTCGTAATTTCGTTTAGCAAACGTTCATCATCGCTTTGCTTGTGCTCTATACGTTGCGTAATGTCAGACAACTGCTGCTCCAGCAGTGTCAGTTTCGCCAGCGCCTGACGTGACAACGGCCAGCCGAGCAACGACAGCTTGCGATAATTACCCAAATCAAACAGTTGCTGCACCAGCCGGCCAAGTGCAGCGGGAGAGAGGCCATGATCTACCAGCAGCATACGGCCTGCACCTTCAGCATGCTTCTGAAAGTCGGTCCAAATCCGCGCTTTTTGGGCGGCCAAAAGGCTGCTGATACAATTATCCGGGTTAAACAGCGTATCAATATTACCATGCGTCCTAAGCTGCGCCGGTGTAATGACACTAAGCTGTACTACGCGGAATATCTGGCCCGGGATATCGTCCAGCCAGTCTTTTGTTGGCAGAAAATCCAGCGGGTCATCAAACAGCTGTTTTGCACTGCCGTGCTGAATAAACACATAGCTGGAAAATTCGCCATGTTTTTCAAAGCGCAGGCTGCCACCAAACAGTGGCAGGTTAATATCATTATCAGCATCACTGAAGTGACTGCCCTGCGATCTGGCCAGCTGTTGGATAAAGGTCAGCTCGCTGCTGCGCGAGGCCGGTGATACTGTCAGCATAAACTGGCACAGACGGCACGGCGCAGTCAGGGCTGGGAAGGTGCGCTGCTGCAACTCTTTATCCAGCATATCGCGCAGCGGATGGCTTCGGTTATGGAGTCCGGTCATATCAATGCTCCTGAGATATTGAACAAAACACGGGTGAGCATACAGGCCGTTTCAGCTTACAAAGCAGGTTGTATGCCAGTCGCGTTATCAGCTGGCTTTCATGCCAACATTGCACTTAACATATTGCTGGATAATGGTATTTTTCTGACAGGCTGATGTCAGCGTCACAGTATATGGCTGGCAGATGCGGAAAATGCCCTGTTATAACGCAAAAATGATGTATCAGGGTGCACGGCTGCTTACGTTTTATTGCCGTTGCGCCTACAATAGCGGCTCATTTGCGGTGATACTTTCCTGTCAGGTTTCAATGTTATGTCTGTAGCGGTTAATCGTGCCTTGCTGGTAGCGGTCGCCAGTGTGTTGCTGGCGATGGTGACTATCCAGTCCGGGGCTTCTGTGGCAAAGCAGTTATTTCCGCTTATTGGCCCCGAGGGCACTACGGCTCTGCGGCTGGGGTTTTCTGCATTAGTGCTGTGGCTGGTTTTCAGGCCATGGCGAGCATTGCCATCCGGCCGGCGTGACTGGCTGGCCATTGTGACGTACGGTATAAGCCTTGGCGGCATGAACATTCTGTTTTATCTGGCTATTGAGCGTATTCCGCTGGGTATTGGCGTGGCGCTGGAATTTACCGGCCCCCTGGCCGTGGCACTGTTTTCATCCCGGCGTAAGCGGGATTTGCTCTGGGTAGGCTGTGCTATCGCTGGTATTTTACTGCTACTGCCTGATATGCGCGGTGCTGACGCGTTAGACCCGGTTGGGGTGGTTATGGCGCTGGCCGCCGGTGCGTGCTGGGCTGGCTATATTTTATTTGGCAAAAGAACCAATGCCCAAAGTTCCGGTGGTATTACCGTTGCCCTGGGCATGACAGTGGCAGCACTGTTTCTGGTGCCGATAGGGGCGGTAAGTCAGGGGATGGCGCTACTTAGCTGGCAAGTGCTGCCGCTTGGTTTTCTGGTCGGTATTTTGTCCAGTGCTATTCCGTACTCGCTGGAAATGGTCGCGCTTCGTAATATGACCTCACAAAGCTTCAGTGTGTTTATGAGTATGGAGCCGGCTATAGCGGCACTGGCCGGTTTCTTAATTTTGTCGGAATTACTGACTGTATGGCAGTGGCTGGCGATAGGCCTGGTTATAGTGGCGTCGCTGGGAAGCTCATTAACCTCGTCTCAGGCTAAGCAACCTGAGACGAGCTGAGTAACGGCTTATTTGGGCATAACGACACTTTCCAGCACGTGAATGACGCCATTGCTGGTAACGATATCAGTCGCAATCACCTGCGCGCCATCAACATACACTTTGCCATCTTTTACCGTGATGGCCAGCTCCTGGCCTTGCACTGTCTTGGCTGAGCTCAATTTAACGACATCGGCAGCCATCACTTTGCCTGCTACTACATGGTAAGTCAGCACCTTTGTCAGCGCGTCCTTATCGGCAATCAGCGCATTCAAATCGGCTGCAGGTATCTTGGCAAAAGCGGCATCATTGGGCGCAAATACAGTGAAAGGCCCGTCGCTTTTCAGAATGTCTACCAGCCCGGCAGCTTTTACGGCTGTAACCAATGTAGAAAAATTACCCGCAGCAACAGCGGTATCAACAATATCGGCTTTTGCTTTGTGATTGTGTGCCTGAGCGGTAAACATTAACGAGACAGCAAGCGCAGTGGCGCTTATTAAGTGTGACAGTTTCATAGTGTTTCCTTTTTTTAGCCTGAAGTTAGACACAAGAGTCAGCAGTAATAACGCCAGCATCAGGCAGCAAGATCAGATTTTTCTTTTTCGCTTTTGGTGAAACCAGACTGTTTTTACGCCGTACGATGAAAAACTTGATCCAGTTCACTGCACCTTGCCGGCTTTTTCGCTATATCTAATACAAATAAACTGCGGCAATACAGGAGCCTTGTATGACTATTACCACTGTTGCTGAACTGATGACGGCTGACCCTTTGTGTGTGACCCGTGATGCCAGCTTAAAAGACGCGCATGATTTAATGCGTGAGAAAAATATCCGTCATATCCCGGTAATTGATGCCAGTGGCGAACTGGTTGGCATGCTAACGCAAAAAATTATGATTGCGAAAGTAATGGGTCTGATGGCGCAATACGGTGCTACTGCGCTGGAACGTAAAGAAAAACAGCAATTAGTAGCTGATATGATGGCGACTGATTTCGCTGCCGTTACACCAGAGCAATCATTAAAAGAGGTGGCGGGCTTTTTTGTAAAAAACCGCCATGGCTGTATGCCGGTGGTAGATGAAAACAATAAACTAAAAGGTATTTTAACCTCGTCCGATTTTGTTCGCCTAGCGGCAGAGTTATTGAAAAAACAATAAAAAAGGGCCTTTCGGCCCTTTTTTGCAGATGTTTACTTCACGCCCATCTCTGTTAACAGATTATCGGCGCCGTCCAGCTGCATTTGCCACAGCATAAAGCGGTGATCTACCTGAATAGAACGGGTATTGTCCGGGTTATAGTCCCAGTCAGAAATGATGGAGTCGAGCGTACCATCAAAGGCTAAACCTACCAGTTCTGCTTTGCTGTTCAGGACTGCAGAGCCTGAATTACCGCCGGTAATATCCAGTGTCGCCATAAAGTTAACCGGTACAGAGTTTAAGCTGTCAACTTTGTAAGGGCCGTACTGCTTGGCTGCAATCGCATCCAGCTGCTTTTTCGGGGCATTAAATTCACCCTCACCGGTGGCTTTGGCAGTAATACCGCGCAGCGTGGTAAATGGTGCCCAGGCATTGCCATCTTCGTTACCATGTGCCCGGCCTTTCACGTTACCGTAAGTAACCCGCAAAGTGCTGTTGGCATCAGGGTAAACGGCCTGTCCTTTAGATTGCATAAACGCAATTTTAGCCCGCATATAGCTGGCATAAGCCTGCTGAATTTTACCGGCCAGCTCTTCTTCGGCAGCTTCGCGCTTCAGGTTCCATTTATGCAATGTCACGGCTGTTTTAATAAACGCATCGTCGGTTTTGGCGGCAAACTGCTCAGGAGTCATGTCCAGCAGCGCCATACGGTTATCAAGCGCGGTTAATGCCGTATTGGCATACCAGTTATCTATCACCGTTTTAAGCTGCGCTTCGCTCATACCGTCTTTGATACCCATGACTTTATCAAACTCGGCATCACGTTGCTTCTTCGGCTGGGCGGCGTAACGGCTCAGGTTATAAAGGTCCAGTGCCTTTTCTACGCTAACGGCGAAATTACGTTCCATGCCGGTTAAAAACGCTTTATAGCGCGGCAGATCACGGCTTTGGAAACCAGCTTTACGCTCGGCATCTGGCTTGGTGCTTTCTTCCGCTAAGCGATACAGCGCCGCGGCGACAGTCAGTAAACGCGGCTTAGCGTTGTCAAGTAGGTAGTCACGGTGGTCCTGATCCTGTCGCTGCTTCAACAGTTTTTCGATGTTTTTCAGATCAGCGGCATAGGCTTTTTTATTGTCACGGCTGCTGTTAACCCAAGTGGTGAGTTCAGCGTGCTCAGCCGTTTTACGCTGTAAAAAATCGCTTTGTGCAAAACTGTCCAGCATGCCCTGACGGTTTTTCATGTAGTTATTTAAACCTGCGACACGGCTGGCATATTTAAGCTCAGCGTCTTTGTCTGTAGCGGTTTCGCGGGCAATAATGTCCAGCGTGTTTTTATAATGCGCCACGGTATTAGGATAAGCCCATTCAAAGGTATCACTGACTTCACTTGGCAGGCGGTGGCGGTTGGTGCGGCCCGGGTACCCCAGTGCCATCACAAAGTCACCTTCTTTTACACCGTTTTTGGCCAGCGTCAGATGGAAATCTGGTTTGTAAGGCACATTTTCGGTGCTGAAGTCAGCTGATTTTCCTTCAGGGCTAACATAAGCGCGGTAAAAGCTGTAGTCG
>NZ_DATCSY010000213.1:0-16382 GCF_036568245.1 Rheinheimera sp.
AACCTGCTGCGCCGTTGCTGCCGCAGAAGCTAAACTCAGAGCTAAAAAAATACGCTGAAGCCAAGTTTCCATGTATCGATCTCTTCATTGTCATTTCGATCAGTAATAATCACGCTGCGCCGGTAACCTGCTCTGGCAATAAAATTCCGGCTCAGGTAATAGCGTAGCCCAAGCTCCATGCTGGCAAGGCTATTGTTACGATCCCGGGTTTGAACCAGGATCGTCCGTGGCGTGGTGCGCAGCAATCCGCCACCGATACCAAAATAAGGCGATACCACCCAGTGCGGCATTGGGCTGAGGTAAACGCTAAGCTCTGCCGACAGATTATCAGCCTGATCGCCATTGGCCTGGCCTATTGCCAGTTCGGTTTGTATGTAGGGAGTAAAGTTATAAGCCACTGACAGCTGATACAAACTACTGCCGTTAAAATCGCCCAGCAGCAAACCTGCCTCCAGCGAACGCTGCTCAAATGCCGCCAGCCGGTCATCACTGACTGAAAAGGTTTGCTGTTGCATTGTGACAAGCTGAGTCAGGTCGGCACGTGCCAGCCAGTATTTTTGCTGTTTGAATTGTACCTGCACCCAATCGGTGCGCCTTGTCAGTAGCGTTAGCTGCTCGCCTTTTAAGGCAACCTGCAGTACCGGGTAACCGCGCCCGGCGCCGGAATGCAGATTGACAAAATCGCCGCTGACTTTGACCACTACCGGCTCTGCCAACAGCGGCCAGGTTATCAGGCATAAACACAGTAGCAGGCTTCTCATCATCTACTGCTCCGGCACCACAAAAGGTGAGTTGTAATACTGGGCGCCAATATCGAGCCAGTCGGCAATCAGCTTAAGCTCTGCTGCTGATAAATAGTCTTGATGCGAACCGCCGCCAGTGAACAAGCTGAAAAACGAGGCGCTGCCAAGCGCACTGTCGGCGCGCATACTGCTTTGCACCACCACAATGACTAATACCGGGATGGGATTGCCGTCATCGTCCAAAACTAAGTCACCATTGTCGTCGGTAACAAACACCGGGTTGCCATCCGCGTCGGTTGCCTGCACCTGCCGGTCAACCAGCACGCCACCGACCAGCTCTTGTTCATTGTCTGTGCTTAGCAATTCACGATAGCTGCGATACTGTGCCGGCTCCAAATCGGAAGGCTCTGCGTCCAGTTCAAGCTGTGCCACCGGCACACGGGCATTACCGGCGGCATCGGTGCGGCTATGACAGCTGACACAGGTATTATCTGCCACCACATCGCCACTAACCGGGTCAAGCTGGCGCCGCTCCAGTGTCCATAGAGGCTGGATATGTCTGGGGTAATCAATACGGATACGACAACTGGCCAGCCACTGGCTAAAACACTCAATGCCAGCCGGTAGCGGTGTTGTCAGGCTGTTAAAGCTGGTGAACTGCTCAGCATCAGGCGCACGCAGCGCAGGATCAGTCCAGATATCAAGGTAATGCAGGGCTTCACTAAGTTCGGACGTACCCTCGATCCGGGCAGCAGCTTGCGCCATCGTTTCACCGGCCTGAGCCTGCAATTGCGGATTAGTGTTGCTAAAGTTGCCATCGCTGGCAAGGCCGGGGTTAATACTGGGCGCTTCACCTGTCAGCCGGCCATGTGGTGCCGTACTTTGTGCACTATGGCAACCATTACAACTGCGCTTTTCTCCCGGGCGCAGCGTGATCCACTGCTGATGTAACGGCGATATTGCCTGGCTCTGAGCATTCAGCAGTGCCAGATTAAAAGGCACATTGGCCGGTACTTTTACCTGCACCGAGCCATCAGGCTCAATTGCAACAGTACCCAGAATTTCCCTCATTTGCTGTCGGCCGCTGACACCAAAAGCAAAGCCCGGTACATCGATAACCTCCGGCGGCGGTTGCGGTACACCGCGTACCAGTCGCAGATAACGGGCAGGTCTGTCAGCTGCAGTAGTTTGCATAGGATCAGCCAACACAGCCAAATCTACGCTACTGCTGCCAGCAAAATCGTACACGCTGCGAATATCCAGCACTGCAGCATTTTCAGCCGCAAGCTCGGCGCTAAGCGCTGGATTTTGCGGGATAAAAGCAGGCTCGGTATAAGGCTGCAACACAACAGGTTCAGTAACCAGCAAACCTTCCTGCCCCGGCCGCACCGGTACCTGAGTTTGCTTTTGGGTATCAAACAGCCAGAGCCCATACAGAGGTGCAGCTAATTCGGTTTCGGCATCAGGCGCTAACTGGGCACAACTTAGCACTGTCTGCTGTTGCACTACGCGGCACGGTGACCAACTGACCAGATAGCGGCCGGTACCGTCTTTCAGTGCGGCATAGCTATTTATCGCACCGGCCCGCTGTGGCTGGCTGCTGTTGTCAAACGCCCACGGAAACAGCGGCGTCTGAGCGGGCATATTCAACACTTCTCCGGCCAGAGGCTGCTGATTGTCGCTGGCTAATTCCAATGCGACACGCTGTGGCCAGCTATTATAGTAAGGCGCATCAACGCTACTGAGCGCCAGCGACACGCCACCATCATCCAGTACTACCGCTTTGGTAAATTCCACTCTTGACGCATCAGCACCAGTCTGATGTGAATGCCAGCCATACACCAGCTGACTGTCTGAGCCGTCCGGTTGCATCTGGTACCAATTGAACATTGAACGGTCGCCCTGGTTGTCCCAGCGACTGTAAAGCACATAGCCGTTGTCCAGTACCACCGGATAAAGATCATGACTCAAGTTGAAACTAAGTTGGCTGATACCACTGCCGTCGCTGTTCATCACATGCAGGTTAAATGCTGGCGAGTTTAAATCTTCATCCAGCGCAGTGTATTGCGGTTTAAATTCATCTAACAGGATCTGGCGGGAAGTGGTTTGACGGGTTGAACTGAAGATAATCCGGCCATCAGGTAAAAATGCCGGACTGATATCATGACCACGCTGCGCTAGCTGCACATCACTTATCAGTGGACTGACCGTTTTACTGCTCACATCGTAACGCCAAAGATCCCACTTTGGTTGCAGCTCGTCCGCCACGTTAGCCAACTGTGGCGCACGCAAGGCAAACAATAAGGTTAAACCATCTGGCGAAGCGACTAAATCTTTAACGTCATACAAGCTGTCTGCTGCGAACAAACCAGCGGTAAGCTCAGTCTCTGCCGACTCCGCAAACGCATTTTGCTTTAGCATTAAACGCGCACCGGAATTAAAAGCGGCAGGGTCAGTCAGGCGGCTTTGGTAAGCGGTATCATCAGGTAATAACAGCGGGCGTTCAACAAAAGCTAGGGCGATTTCCTGCACTACCGGATCGGTCGGTTCGTCGCGGACGCTGATGTCAGCGTCACAGGCAACCAGCAAAGCTGCTGCAGTGATAAGGCAAAGCCTTGTTATTATTATCATTATTATAGGTACCGGCTACCGATTACTGCATATTGCGTTAAGGGAGCTGCCGTAAAGGCGAAGTCTCAGCTTAGCGCTGGCTTAACAACAGAGCAAGTGAAAATTTATAACAAAAAAGCCAGCATAAGCTGGCTTTATTAACGTTAGATGAACAGTTTTTATAAATCGGCTTCAAATGCCTCAGGAACACTTTCTTCTATCGGCTTTTCACCCGGCTTTAGCAGTAAGCGAGTACGCAGCTCTTTTTCAATCTCATCTGAAACTGCCTGGTTATCCTGCAAAAACTTCATCGCATTCGCTTTGCCCTGGCCAATCTTATTGCCCTGATAAGCATACCAGGCGCCGGCTTTATCCACCAAACCCTGCGCCACACCTAAATCAATCAGCTCACCCAGCTTATTAATGCCGGCGCCATACTGAATAATAAACTCAGCCTGTTTAAACGGCGGGGCAACTTTGTTTTTGACTACTTTAACCCGGGTTTCGTTACCGGTAATTTCATCACCTTCTTTCACTGAGCCGATGCGGCGAATATCTAAACGCACTGACGCATAAAACTTCAGCGCATTACCACCGGTAGTAGTTTCCGGGTTACCAAACATAACACCGATTTTCATCCGGATTTGGTTAATGAAAATACACAGTGTGTTTGAGCGTTTAATGTTAGCGGTTAGCTTACGCAGCGCCTGAGACATTAAGCGCGCCTGTAAACCCATGTGGCTGTCGCCCATGTCGCCTTCAATTTCGGCTTTAGGTGTTAATGCTGCTACCGAGTCGACAATCACTACGTCTACTGCAGCTGAACGCACTAACATGTCGCAGATTTCAAGCGCCTGTTCACCGGTGTCTGGCTGCGATACCAGCAAAGCATCCACATTGACACCCAGCTTTTTCGCATACACAGGATCCAATGCATGCTCAGCATCGATAAAGGCACAGGTTTTACCGGCACGCTGCGCTTCGGCTATAACCTGTAGTGTTAACGTGGTTTTACCTGAAGACTCAGGACCATAAATTTCGACAATACGGCCATAAGGTAAACCGCCAATCCCCAGCGCAATATCCAGACCCAGTGAACCGGTTGATACCGCTTCAATGTCCAGCGCCGTGCTGTCGCCCAGACGCATAATAGAGCCTTTACCGAATTGACGTTCAATCTGACCTAAGGCGGCTGCGAGCGCTTTTTGCTTGTTATCGTCCATTTTAATATCCATGGTTGAGCCGGGCTTGCCGGACAATTAACACTGTATGCTCGTACAGTAGTCTAGTTTGATAGGGCTGTCAACAACTCGATGCTTTGTTTCAGTGCAAAATTGATGGCTTGCTGGCGTACTTGCTGCCGGTCACCGGCGAACACCAGATGACTGCTGGCAACCTGCCCCGCCAGATAAAAACCAAAACAGACAGTGCCTACCGGCTTATAGGCGGAACCGCCGTCAGGCCCGGCAATGCCAGACACGGCAATGGCAACATCCGCTGCGGCCGCCTTGGCTGCACCTTGCGCCATTTCACGTACGGTTTCTTCGCTGACAGCGCCAAACTGCAATAGTGTCGCACTACGCACCGCAAGTAACTGTTGTTTTGCTTTGTTGCTGTAGGTAATAAAGCCGCGGTCAACATAGGCGGAGCTACCCGGCACCGCTGTTAACCAGTAACCGATGCCACCGCCGGTACAAGACTCCGCAGTAGTAATGCTCCATTTCTTTTGTAACAGTAGCTGGCCCAGTTCCGTTGCCAGCTGCAGGCTGTCTGCTGCCGCTGTCATATATTATCCAACAGAAAATACACAGCGCCTATTATGCCGTCAGAGACGAAAGCGGAGCAAGTGCCAACTGCCAATGTTGGCTCCTGCCAGATTGGCGACGAGTACTACTTCGTTGCCGATAACTTCTCGTTGTGAAATAGCAAAGCAAACAATACCAGCACTATTGCCGCAAACCCGGCTGGGAACAGCCAGATGTTAAACCAGTTATGCCCGGCCATAGCGCTGTATTGCTCGGTGATATAACCTGCCACACTAAACCCAACCAGCATACCCACGCCATAAGTGGCCAGCGTGATCAGGCCTTGCGCAGCACTTTTAATCGCCGGGCCGGCTTTGCTGTTAGTGTAAATCTGCCCGGAGACAAAAAAGAAGTCGTAGCAAATACCATGCAGCGCAATACCGACTAACAACAGCGCCATGCCTTCACCGGCATCGCCAAAAGCAAACAGTACATAGCGCAGCACCCAGGCAAACATGCCAAGCAGTAATGTCAGTTTGATGCCAAAGCGGCCGAGGAACAGTGGTAGGGCTAACATAAACAGCACTTCTGACATCTGGCCCAGTGTCATCTTGCCGGTGGCATTTGCCACGCCGATTTCAGTCAGAAACGGATTGGTATTCTGATAATAAAAAGCCAGCGGAATACAAATTAATACCGAACTGATAAAGAAAATAGCGAAGTTTTTATCTTTTAACAGTTTTAGCGCGTCCAGCCCCAGCAGTTCACCTAAACGCAGCGCCTGGCCCCGCCCGGCGGGCAAGGTAGCCGGTAATGTAAAGCTGTATATACCCAGCACCAGCGACGCAACCGCACCCATCAGAAATGTGTACTTCAGCGCACCGGTACTTATACCAATCTGGCTATCCCAGCCAAAACCAAAACTGATCACCAGGCCGGCGACAATCCAGCCAACAGTACCCCATACCCTGATCTGGCCAAACTCAGCTTCAGGCTGTTTCAGTTGAGCAAACGCCACTGAATTCACCAGTGCCAGTGTTGGCATATAGGCCAGCATATACCCCAACACTAACGGATAGAAACTGGCAAAATCTACCGTGTGATACATCAGATACATTAACACCGCACCGGTAAGGTGCAGCATGGCGAGCAAACGTTCAGCATTAAAAAACCGGTCGGCCACCAGACCTATAAACAGCGGGGCGATAATGGCGCCCCACGACTGGGTAGAAAATGCCTGTGCGGTTTGCGCTCCATTGGCTGCCAGGTTCTGCGCCAGAAAGGTACCCAGGGTCACAAACCAGCCTCCCCAGATAAAAAACTGTAGAAACATCATCAGGCTTAAACGTAGTTTAATTATGCTCATGTCAATCCCCGTCGATCGCCCTGTCGGCAGGGCTTATTATTAAAAGCTTATCGTTGTTTTGTACTGTCAGTCTGTCAGCCCGAGAATGCGCCTGTTACGTGCGGTGTCTGTATTACTGCCGGCAAAGTCGTCAAAGGCTCGACTGGCTTTTTCAATCAGGTGTTGCTGAATAAAAGGAGCCCCTTCCTTCGCCCCCTGCCCGGCATCTTTTAAGCAGCATTCCCATTCCAGCACTGCCCAGCCATCGTAACCATACTGGGTTAACTTACTGAAAATACTTTTAAAATCTACTTGTCCATCACCCAATGAGCGAAACCGCCCCGGCCGGTTTACCCAGTCCTGATAACCGCCATACACGCCGCTCTGACCATTTGGCCTGAACTCAGCATCTTTGACATGGAACATTTTTATCCGCTGATGGTAACGATCGATAAAGGCAAGATAATCAAGCTGCTGCAGCACAAAATGGCTTGGATCAAACAGAATATTGGCACGCTGGTGGCCGCCGACAGCGGCAAGGAAGCGCTCGAAACTGGCGCCGTCGTGTAAATCTTCTCCGGGGTGGATCTCATAGCAAAGATCCACTCCAGCCTCATCGAAGGCATCAAGAATGGGCAGCCAGCGCTTTGCCAGCTCGGCAAAGCCTTGCTCAACCAGCCCGGCAGGCCTCTGCGGCCAGGGGTAAACCAAATGCCACAACAAAGCACCGGAAAAGGTCGCATGGGCGGTTAAACCAAGCCGTTGACTGGCTTTTGCCGCCAGCTTCAGCTGCTCAATGGCCCATGCGGTACGCTCTGCCGGTTTGCCTTTTAATGCGTTAGGCGCAAAGTTATCAAACAGCTCATCATAAGCCGGATGCACAGCAACCAGTTGGCCCTGTAAATGCGTAGACAGCTCAGTGATCTCGACCCCCGCGTCACGACAGCGGCCCAAAATCTCATCACAATAATCCTGACTGGCAGCAGCCTGGGTTAAATCAAATAACGCGCTGTCATTGGTGGGTACCTGTATACCACGATAGCCCAAGTCTGCCGCCCACTTAGCCATACCGGTTAATGAATTAAAAGGTGCAGTGCTGCCGGCAAACTGCGCCAGAAAGATGGCGGGTCCCTGAATACTCATATTTTGCTCCTGTATCAGCTTAGGCGGTAACCGGCACGTCCAGCCATTTTTCGCTGCTGGTGCTGCTTTGCGTTACGGTTTCAATAAAGGCCATGCCACGTAAACCCGCCGAAATACCAGGTACGCCTGTTGGCGTGCCCTGTTCAACACGGCGGATTGCGCTGGCAAAATCACGGTACAGATTCGCCATGGCTTCAAGGTACCCCTCAGGGTGTCCTGCCGGTAACCGGCAACGTCTTAGTGCTTCATCAGCAAGCCCGGGCTGACCTTTGCCGGCCCGCAGTAACTGAACCGGCGCACCGTGTGGCCGCAGCACCAGGGTGTTAGGCTCCATCTGCTGCCACTCCAGGCCACCTTTGCTGCCATACAGGCGGATTTTCAATGCATTCTCCTCACCAGCGCAAATCTGACTGGCAATCAGCACACCACTGGCACCGCCATCGGTTTTAAATAACGCTGCGCCATCATCATCAAGCCTGCGCCCTTCTATATGCGTTGCCAGATCTGCGCACAATTTGCTGATGCGCTGCCCACTGATAAACTCAGCCAGGCCGAAAGCATGGGTGCCGATATCAGCCATACAGCCGCTACTGCCAGCTTGCGCCGGATCGGTGCGCCAGCTCGCTTGTTTAGCCTGCTGCGCTTCAAGATTATCTGTCAGCCAGCCCTGCGGGTATTCAACATAAACCTTGCGCAGCACTCCTAACTCACCGCGGCTGACCAGCTCTCTGGCTTGCCATACCATAGGATATCCAAGATAAGTATGCGCCAGTCCGTACAACAAACCGGAAGCAGCAAGCACTTCGTGCAGCCGTTCGGTTTCTGACAGCGTTACCCCGGCGGGCTTTTCACTAAATACGTGAAAACCGGCCTGCAAAGCAGCAATGCTTATTGGCACATGTAACTGATTTGGCGTCACTATCACCAGCAACTGCATGCGCTGCTGCGCGGGTAGCGCCGCTTCTTGTTCCAGCAACTGCTGCCAGCTGTCATATACACGCTCTGGCGCAAGCCCAAGCGAAGCACCAGTGCGCTGGTTATTATCAGCATCCCGGCTGAACGCGCCGCAAACCAGTTCAGTCTGGCCATCCAGGGCTGCAGCATGACGATGTACAGCACCGATAAAAGCGCCCTCACCGCCACCTATCATGCCAAGGCGAATTCTTTGTTGAGAAACAACAGCCATAAAGAGTCCTTATCAGCCAATACTAAAAACTTGCCGGGAACAGAAACCTCAGCATCATCACTCTGCCTGCGCCAGACAACAGATGTAACGGATTACATTTGAACTTGTCAAGCCAACACCAGGTTAAAACCAACCAAATCAGTCTAAAAAACCGGCATAAATTAGCTTTAAGCCCGAATAAAGTCGAAATTTCTGACGAAAATCACTTTCATTTTAAGTCTATTTCACCTATAACAGCAAATAAAATGATATCGGTTACATTTTAAATATGTCTAACATCCGTGAAGTGGCCCGGCTGGCCGAAGTGTCAGTTGCCACCGTGTCCAGAGCCTTGCAACAACCTGAGCTGGTGTCCGTTAAAACGCGCAATAAAGTACTGGCTGCGGTTAAGCAGGCCGGCTATCAACCAAACTTGCTGGCGGTAAAGTTCCGTTCGGGGAAAAGCCACAACCTGGTGGTGCTGGTACCAACAGTAGCCAACGTGTTTTTTGCCCGGGTGATTAGTGGCATGCAGGAAGCAGCCCAACAACGCCGTTACTCGCTGTTGCTGGGTAACACTATGGCAGATGATAAAGCCGAAATTGCTTACGCCAGACTGGTGCAAACGTCGCAGGCCGATGGCCTGATCCAGTTGCGTGCGTTTGACCCTTTTGCCAGCCTGGATATGACAACAGAGCGCCTGCCGATGGTTAACGCCTGTGAAGTCCTGGACAAAGCGCCTTGCCCGGTGGTTACGCTGGATAACAGGGCAGCAGCCATGGCAATGACCGAGCATTTACTCAGTCTGGGCCATCGTAACATTGCGATGATTAAAGGCCCGGCGCGCAGCCCGTTAACCCGGGACAGGGTTGCGGGCTATCGGGATGCGCTGCAGGCCGCCGGCGTGGCGTTTGACGAAACCCTGTTATGCCCCGGTAACTTTACTTTGCAGTCGGGCCATCAGGCCACAATGCTGCTTCTAGCTCGCGACCAAAGACCAACGGCCATTTTCTGTGAAAACGATGAAATGGCCATCGGGGCAATTCAATGCCTGAAACAGCATGGTTTAAAAGTGCCGGATGACATATCCGTGGCCGGTTTTGATGATATCTCTTTTGCTGCGTTCACCGATCCTCCACTCACCACTGTCGCCCAACCGGCAGAAGAGTTTGGCCGCACCGCGGTTAATTTGCTGATTGATATACTGGAGCAAAAGCTGACACTGTTACCTAAAGTCATCCTGCCATTTGAGCTGGTATTACGTGGCAGCACCGGCCCGGTAAAAACGTCTGAGTTAGTAAGTGATACGCCAGCTGTGCATTTGACCTAACACATAACAACAAGCACAACGACAACAGGAGAACGACAGTTATGACCAGATTTTATCTACCCGCGTTACTGCTGGCATTTAGCAGTTTCAGTGCTCTGGCTGCTGATAATCAGCTAAGTGCAGAGGAACAGCGCAACGGCTGGCAGCTACTGTTTGATGGCAAAGATATGTCCAAGTGGCGCAACTTCAAACAGCAGGGCTTGAGCGAACAGTGGGTCATTGAAGATGGCACAATGAAGCTAAACGGCAAAGGCGGCGGTGATATTCTGACCAAAGCACAATACCAGAATTTTGACTTGAAACTGGACTGGAAGATCTCAGAGGTTGGCAACAGTGGTATTTTTGTTCTGGCTGACGAAGCAGGCCAACAGATTTACTCCCACGCACCGGAAATTCAGATCCTCGACAACGAGCGCCACCCTGATAATAAGCTGGCCAGCCATTTGTCCGGTTCTTTATATGACCTGATTGCCTCCCCTGCCGCCTCGCATAAAAAAGCCGGTGAATGGAACCAGGTACGGGTGCTGCTACAAGACAAGCAGCTGACCATCTGGCAGAACGGTGTGCAAACCGCCTCAGTAAAAATTCAAAGCCCACAGTGGCAGCAACTGGTGGCCGAAAGCAAGTTTGCTAACTGGCCGGGCTTTGCCGCAAAAAGCAGCGGCCACATCGGCTTGCAGGATCACGGTGATGTGGTGTGGTTTAAAAATCTGAAAATTAAAGAGCTGAAATGATGGACGATTTTTCCTACGAAGTACTGATTGTCGGCTCCGGCGCTGGCGGTGCCATGGCCGCGTACGAACTGACACGGCAAGGCCATAAGGTACTGCTGCTCGAAGCCGGCCGCAACTACGATCCCAAAACCGAAACACCGATGTTCAGACCCAATTCAGCCGCACCGCTGATGGGCGCATCGACGCCGGACAAAGATTTTGGCTTTTATGATTCCACCGTAGATGGTGGCTGGCAGGTACCGGGTGAACCCTACACCAAAGCCGAAGGTTCCGACTTTCTCTGGTGGCGCGCGCGCATGCTGGGCGGGCGTACCAACCACTGGGGGCGTTACTCGCTGCGTTTTAGCGAACATGACTTTAAAGGCAAAAGCCGGGATGGCCTAGGGGCTGACTGGCCATTTGAATACAATGACATTGCGCCCTGGTACGACAAAACAGAAGCGCTGATTGGTGTATGCGGTACCAACACCGGCCTTGACGATATGCCGCCCTCCGGCGAGGGTATATTGCAGCCGCCACCCACGCCCAGGGTACCGGAGCTATTAATTGCCGCGGCGGCGAAGAAACATGGTATCACTGCTGTACCTATGCACCGCGCAGTACTGACAAAACCATTGGATAGCAGAGCGGCCTGTTTTTATGCCACACCATGCGGTCATGGTTGTTCAATCGGTGCAGCCTTTCAAACCACCACCTCGTTACTGCCGATGGCGCAAGCAACGGGCAACCTGCGCATTATTACCGATGCAATGGTCAAAACCGTTACAGTCGATAGTAGCGGCAAAGTGACGGGTATCAGTTACATCGACAAGAAAACCGCGACAGAACAGCAGCTAAATGCCAGGGTGATTATTCTGGCTGCCAGTGCCTGCGAGTCAGCACGTATTTTGCTGAACTCTAAAACTACCAGCCACCCGAATGGCCTGGCAAACTCCAGTGGCCAGGTCGGCCGTAATCTGATGGACTCTACCGGTGCCGGCCTGTCAGCACTGGTGCCTGCGCTGATGAACCGCCCACGTTACAACGAAGATGGTCACACTGCGAATCATTTGTTTATTCCATGGTGGGGCCATAAAGCACAGGCGAATAAAGAGCTGGATTTCCCACGCGGTTATCACTTTGAGCTCGGTGGCCGTTTCAGTGAACCGGGTGCCTATGTCGGCGGTAATTTGCAAGGCTATGGGCCAGCACTGAAACAGCAGGTACGGGCAAACTATGGTGCTTATGTTAGTTTTGCGCTGCGTGGTGAAATGCTGCCAAACGAGCACTGTTACATGGATATCGACCCTGAAGTAAAAGACAAATGGGGTATTCCGGTGGCACGTTTTCACTGGCAATGGGCAGATCACGAGCTGAAGCAAGTTGCACACGGCCTGAAAACCGCTAAAGCGATCCTGGAAACCATGGGCGCTGAAGTGGGCGAGCTGCCAACGGCAGAAGAAGCTATTAAAAAAGGCGGCGAAATTATCCACGAAGTCGGCACCACCCGCATGGGTAGCTCCAGTGCTGACTCGGTAACCAACCAATGGGGACAGACCTGGGATTGTCCGAATCTGTTTGTTATGGATGGTGGCGTGTTTGCTTCTAACCCACATAAGAACTGCACTCTGACCATCATGACACTGGCGATGCGCAACAGTGCCTGGTTGGCAGAGCAGCTAAAAGCGGGGAAATTATAATGAAAAAACCTGGCTTGATACAGACAACCGCTGGCGATGACTTGCAGCAAGATCCGTTACCAGCTTACACCAACCGGTTGAGCCGGCGTGATTCATTAAAACTGTTGGCAGCGCTGGCCGCCAGTACCCTGCTGCCGGCATTGCCAGGCTGTGAACCGGTACCGACAGCGACCAAAATGGGCAACGCTACTGGCACAGAACACTGGCCAGAGCTGAAACTGCCGGCAATCGATGCCAAAGGTTATGGTAAAGACCCTAACCTGATCATGCCACCAGAAGCACCATGGCCGTTAACCTTAACCGCAGCGCAACTAACAATGCTGGCGCAGCTGGCAGATATTGTAGTACCAGCGGAGGGTAACTCACCGTCAGCGTCGCAGGTACAGGTACCTTCAGTGGTCGATGAGTGGGTCAGCGCACCTTATCCCAGCCAACAGCGGGATCGGCTGACCATATTGTCAGCGCTGGCGTGGATTGATGATGAAGCAAAACTGCGCTTTGACAGCCTATTTACGGCGTTAACGGCAACAGAGCAGCTTGCTATTGTTGATGATATTGCCTATGACAACGAGAACACACCGTCGCAATTTCAGCGCATTGCCAAAGCGTTTGCCCGACTGCGTAACCTGATCCTGGCTGCGTACTTCTGCACGCCGGAAGGTATTAAAGATATTGGCTACCTGGGTAACGTGCCTATTGCCGGTGCTTACCCCGGCCCAACAGCAGAGGCTTACGCCCACCTTGATAACACTCTGGCACAGCTTGGGCTGACTGAGTTTGCTTATCCGGTTGCTTAAGCAAATAAAATACGGCCGCTGATGCGGCCTTATTTTTTATTGAACCGACGGCCGTAATGCCGCATCGTGCGTAGCGAAAAACTTCTGTTATAATCCCCTGCTTTATCAGCACAAATAGCCGCGGATCAGACTATCTGTATGACCATAAGTAAAGACCTGAGCGCCCACACCCCGATGATGCAGCAGTATCTGGGACTTAAAAGTGAACACCCTGATATCCTGCTGTTTTACCGCATGGGCGATTTTTACGAGCTGTTTTTTGACGATGCCAAACGTGCTGCCGCCCTGCTGGACATCTCGCTGACCAAGCGTGGCCAGAGTGCCGGTACCCCTATTCCGATGGCGGGAGTGCCTTATCATGCCGTAGAGGGCTATCTGGCAAGGCTGGTGCAGCTGGGTGAGTCGGTCGCGATCTGCGAGCAGATAGGCGATCCGGCAACCAGCAAAGGCCCGGTTGAGCGCAAAGTGGTGCGCATCGTCACCCCGGGTACAGTAACTGACGAAGCACTACTGAACGAACGTCAGGACAATCTGCTTTGCGCCATTACCCAGTTACGCGGCCAGTTTGGTTTAGCCCAACTGGATATCAGCAGCGGCCGGTTTTTACTGAATCAGGTTGATAACAGCGATGATTTAGCCGCCTTATTGCAACGGCTGAACCCGGCCGAGCTGTTATATCCGGAAGATTTTGCCGAACACTATCTGGTTGAAAAACGCAAAGGTGCGCGCCGCCGCCCGGTGTGGGAATTTGAGCTCAGTACGGCCCGGCGTTTATTGTGTCAGCAATTTGGTACCAAAGATTTGCTGAGCTTTGGTGTGGATGAAGCGCCGGTGGCCCTGATGGCGGCCGGTTGCGTGATGCAGTATGTTAAAGATACCCAGCGCGCCGCTTTGCCGCATATCCGCGCCGTGGCACTGGAACGTGCACAGGACAACATCGTGTTGGATGCAGCCACCCGACGTAACCTCGAACTGACGCAGAATCTTGCCGGCAATTACGAACACACGCTGGCGGCTGTGCTGGACCGCAGCCAGACGGCGATGGGCTCACGCCAGCTTAAACGCTGGATCCACGCCCCGCTGCGTGATCAACAGGCGGTCAACGCCCGCCTTGATGCCGTAACAGAACTGCGGCAGGAATATGACGAGCTGCAAAGCGCATTAAAACAGATTGGCGATATCGAGCGGGTTATTGCCAGGCTGGCACTACGCAGTGCACGCCCGCGGGATTTCGCCCGCCTGCGCCAGGCGCTGCAACAACTGCCGGAACTTGCGCCGGCATTGGCTCAGTTAAATGCAGCTCAGCTGGTGCAGATCAGCCACGCAGCCAAACCGCTACCTGAGCTTTATGAGCTGCTGCAACGGGCTATTGTCGACACGCCGCCGGTGCTGATCCGCGATGGCGGTGTTATAGCGCCGGGGTATCATGCCGAACTTGACCAGTGGCGCGCGCTGGCAACAGGCGCCACCGATTATCTTGAGCAACTTGAACAGCGCGAGCGCGAGCGTACCGGCATCGCCTCGCTGAAAGTCGGTTTTAATAAAATACATGGCTATTACATCGAAACCGGTCGCAGTGCTGATACCAAAGTGCCGCCTGAATACGTGCGCCGCCAGACACTAAAAAACAATGAACGCTATATCATTCCCGAACTAAAAGAATACGAAGACAAAGTATTGGGCAGCCAGAGTAAAGCGCTGGCACTGGAAAAACAGCTATACGAGCAGTTGTTTGATTTGACGGCGCCCTACCTGGCACAGCTGCAGCAGCTGGCGCAGGCACTGGCAGAGCTTGATGTACTTTGCACCTTTGCCGAACGGGCTGACAGCTTAAACTACTGCCGGCCAACACTGACAACCACAACCGGCATTGTGCTGGAACAAGCGCGGCACCCGGTAGTAGAGCAGGTACTGACCGAACCTTTTATCGCTAACCCGTTAACACTCAATAGCACACGGCGCATGCTGATGATCACCGGCCCTAATATGGGCGGTAAATCAACCTATATGCGCCAGACCGCGCTTATTGTGTTAATGGCGTATATTGGCTGTTTTGTCCCGGCACAAAGTGCCAGCATCGGCCCGGTAGACCGTATTTTCACCCGTATCGGCGCGTCCGATGATTTAGCTTCAGGCCGCTCGACCTTTATGGTGGAAATGACAGAAACCGCCACCATTTTGCATCATGCTACCGAACATAGTCTGGTGCTGATGGACGAAATTGGCCGCGGCACCAGTACCTACGATGGCCTCAGCCTGGCCTGGGCCTGCGCCGATTATCTGGCAACAAAAATCAAAGCCCAGACCCTGTTCGCAACCCATTATTTTGAGCTGACCGAACTGGCCGAGCAGCTACCAGGGCTGGCGAATGTGCACCTGGATGCGGTAGAACACGGCGATGATATTGTGTTTATGCACCATATTCAGGAAGGCGCTGCCAGCAAGAGCTTTGGCTTGCAGGTTGCTCAACTGGCGGGTGTGCCTAAGCCGGTTATTCAGCGTGCACAGCATAAACTGCTGGAATTGGAACAGCATGCTAAGCCGCAAGTATCAAGCGCTAACGCAACTGTGTCGCCCCAAAGCGCATTACCGCCACAACTTAGCTTGCTGGAGACCGAGCACCCTATTATCGAACAATTGCGGGATATAAACCCGGATGATCTAAGCGCACGCCAGGCGCTGGAGCTGCTGTATCAGCTAAAACAGCAGTTATAGCTTGACTTAAAATGTATACATTTTAAATTAGGTATACTTTTTATGTTCAGGTGTAGTTATGCAAGTAAAAGACATCAGCCTGTCAGCCATAGTGGCAGGCTTTGTGGCAGTATTAGTGGGCTTTGCCAGCTCGGTAGCGATAGTGCTGCAGGCCGCAGCGGCGGCTGGCGCCAGCCAGGATATTATGGCGTCCTGGTTGCTGGCGCTGGGTATTGGTATGGCGCTGACATGTATCGGCCTGTCGTGGTATTACAAAGCCCCTGTTATCACCGCCTGGTCAACGCCGGGCGCTGCCTTACTGGCTACCAGCCTGCAAGGGTTAAGCATTAATGAAGCCGTCGGTGTGTTTATTTTTACCGCCGTACTGGGGCTGCTG
>NZ_DATCSY010000214.1:0-27049 GCF_036568245.1 Rheinheimera sp.
TAATGGCTAATCACAACAAAGCGGCAGTAGAAAGACTATGCCGCTTTTTGTCGGGTTGTGCTATTATGCACGGCTAATTTTTAACGGTCAGATTTTTAAGGGTAACGTATGCAGGTTATTGAAGCGGGATTTTCTGCTAACGGTAAGAAGTTTGCGATCGTCGTAGCACGGTTTAATAGCTTTATTGTTGAAAGCTTATTGGATGGTGCAACAGACACGTTGCAGCGTATTGGCAATGTAGCTGAACAGGATATTACCGTGATCCGAGTGCCTGGCGCTTTTGAGCTGCCGCTGGCTGTACAACGCGTGGCCGCCAGTAAAAAATATGACGGTATCATTGCGTTAGGTGCGGTTATCCGTGGTGGCACACCTCATTTTGAATACGTATCCGGTGAGTGTACTAAAGGTATAGCGCAAGTGATGATGCAGCATGACATCCCTGTCGCTTTTGGTGTACTTACTGTAGACAGCATCGAGCAGGCCATTGAGCGCGCTGGCACCAAAGCCGGCAATAAAGGTAGCGAGGCTGCCATGTCTACGCTTGAAATGGTTAACCTGCTGACCAAGCTGTAACAGGAAGAGACATTTACATGAAACCAAATGCCCGTCGTCAGTCACGGTCACTTGCAGTGCAGGGAATATACAGCTGGCATGTCAGCCAGAACCCTATTGCAGAGATAGAGCAGCAATTATTGCTGGAAACCAATGTTAAGCACATTGACGTTGGCTATTTTCAGGATTTGTTACGTGGTGTGGTGAAAAACCATGCGGTGCTGGATGAGGCGGTAAAACCGTACTTAGACCGACCTTTTGATGAAATTGATTTTGTTGAGAAGGCTATTTTACGTGTGTCGGCCTATGAGCTGAAATACCGTCTGGACGTACCGTATAAAGTCATTATTAACGAAGCCATCGAGCTGGCAAAAGCCTTTGCCGCAGATGACAGCCATAAGTTTGTCAACGGCATTCTGGATAAAGCCGTACGCGTATTGCGTCCTAGTTAAAGGAGAGCCGACAATTGTCGGCTTCTTAATTTTATGGGTGAATTCGAACTCATTTCCCGTTACTTCAGTAACAGTGGTGCCCGTCGCCAGGATGCCGCTATAGGCGTTGGCGATGATGGTGCCGTACTGCAGGTGCGTGATGGATATGACCTGGTGGTCACGACCGACACTATGGTGGCTGGTACACACTTTTTCCCTGATGATGATCCCCGAGCTTTGGGTCATAAGCTGGTTACCGTCAACGTCAGTGATCTGGCGGCTATGGGCGCTGAACCTGCCTGGTTGTCGCTGGCGTTAACTTTGCCTGCAGTAGATGAAGACTGGCTTGCTGCGTTCTCTGCCGGTTTGCATGAAACGGCGGAATATTATAACTGTCAGCTGGTTGGTGGTGACACCACCCGGGGCCCGATGAGCCTGACGATGATTGCTAAAGGCATAGTACCTCGTGGTAAAGCGCTGACCCGCAGTGGCGCCAAAGTCGGTGATTATATTTATGTTACCGGTACGCTTGGTGACGCTGCGCTTGGCTTAAAGCTGTGCCAGGGCTTACACGAAGTGAGTAAGAAACATCAAACACATATCTTGCAGCGGTTTCATTATCCTTCAGCCCGTGTTGCTTTAGGGCAGGCACTGCGTAATATCGCCAGTAGCGCTATGGATTTATCCGATGGTTTGTACAGCGATATCCAGCATATTATGAAGCGCTCTGACGTCGGTGCCAGCATTGATGTGTCGCGTCTGCCGCTGTCTCAGGCAGTTAAAGACAGCTGCGATCAGACAACGGCGATGCAGCTGGCACTGTCTGGCGGCGAAGACTACGAATTATTGTTTACCGTACCGGAAGCTAAACGCGGCTCTCTGGACGTATTGCTGTCACCTTACGGCACGCCTGTCAGTTGCATCGGCCGCATTACCGGCGTAGCCGGCAAGCTGGAACTGAAGCAAGCTGAGCAGCCATTTAGTTACCAGCCCAACGGTTTTGTGCACTTTGTATGATGTACCTGTTATGACTAAAGCACGGTTTGACCTGAAGAAGTGGCACCAATTTCTGGCACTCGGTTTTGGTAGCGGCCTGGCAGCGAAAGCGCCCGGTACCTTTGGTACACTGGCTGCCGTGCCGCTGGTAGTGCTGTTGCTATTGTTGGGTAACAACTATCTGTTGCTGTTTGCTGTTGCCGGTTCGTTACTGGGTATTTATGTTTGCGGCAAAACGGCACACGATATTGGCGAGCATGATCACAGGGCTATTGTCTGGGACGAAGTCGTTGGTTATGCCATTACTATGTTGTGGGCTCCGCTGCACTGGCAAACGATACTGCTGGGCTTTGTATTGTTCCGCCTGTTTGATATTGTAAAACCCTGGCCAATCAGTTTGCTGGACAGACATGTACACGGCGGGCTGGGCATTATGCTTGATGATATTGCAGCAGGCGTTGCTGCCTGCCTGACACTGCAGTTGCTGCTACCTTTTTTACCCCTGGGCTAAAACGAATAATAAGAAGAGAGCACACAATGAAGAACACCTTATCGTTGCTTTTATTGTTGTGTACCTTTGCCTGTCAGGCATATAACCAACAGTCAGTGTACGATTTTGATATTAAGCATTGGGGCAGTGCTGAGGGATTATCCAATAATTCGGTGCGCTCGGTTAGCCAGGATGCGCAAGGCTACATCTGGCTGGCGACACAATACGGGTTAAACCGTTTCGATGGCATGCAGTTTGAACATTTCAATAAAGAAACGCACCGCCATTTAGCCAGCAATGCTATTACCCGTTTATATCACGACAGCAGGGGCTACATGTGGGTGGGGACTAAAGCCGGGTTATCTGGTTTTGACCCCGTTGACCTGACCTTTGAGCGCTATCAAATCCTGTCCGAAGTTACCGCTATCGTTGAAGTCAGCCCAGGCGAAATCTGGGTAGCCGCAGACTCTTTGTTCCGTGTTCGTGATGGCAAAGTCAGCCGGGTAGAGCAGATCCGCTCTCAGGTCGGCCAACTGGAGTTGGTCAATAACCAGGTATGGGTTACCAGCACAGATAAGTTATTTCGTATCGACGTTGAAGGTAATACTGAAAGTTTCCTGTTGCCACCTGAGTTGATGCAAACGCCGATTTACGACCTGTACTGGACAGACAACGGTTTGCACATTGCCGGTGAAGCAGGCTTTTATCATCTGGATAAATCCGGTGATGTCAAAAAGTGTGACCTGCCAGACAATAACAATACGGCTGTTTATAAACTGCTGAAAGATAGCCGGGGCAATAGCTGGATTTCTGCACACCGAAAATTATTTCACCGCCATAACGGCCAGAAATGGCAGCATATTACCGGCGATGAGCTCGGCAGTTACCCTTGGTTCAGCGATATTTTCGAGGACAAAGACCACAATATCTGGCTGGCCAGCTTTAGCGATGGCATTTATCGGGCGTCTGTTGGCAATATCCGCCGTATCGTACCGGCAACGGCAGATCCGGTCGTGCGAAGTTTGGGCGTGACACCGGACAATACGTTGTTAATTGCCGGACAATCTGACGTTGGTGAGCTGGATGTTGATGGCAATTATCGTTCTTTACTTAATGCCTCGCAGCTTGGTGCCAGTACAGTGCATGATGTTTACTGGCCTGACAATCAGCAGCTGTGGTTGGCAACAGACCAGGGGGTGCTGCGTTATCAGCGCGGACAGCCTGAACTTCAATCGCAGTTCGCATCGTTGAATGGCTACACCGTCAGGGTGTTGCAGCCCGATAACGCTGATGGTGTATGGATTGGGGGCGTGATGGGGTTGTTTCATTACCAAAATAGCATCCTGACGCCTTTCTCGCTCAACAGCGAACTGGAATCACGTCACATTACGGTGTTACAACAACAGCAACAAACCCTTATCTTCGGTACAACCAGAGGATTATACCAGTACGAATCAGGGCGGCTGACCCGGCTCGGTGTTGGCAGTGCTTTGTATAACAGCTACATCACAGCCCTGCAGATACTGCCGGACAACACTGTTATAGCCGCAACACTGGACGATGGTATCTTTGTAGAATTACCGCAGCAGACACAATGGCTGCAATGGCACGCTGGTAATGGGCTGCCACACAGCCCGGTCGTAAGTCTGGCGTTTGACGCAAGCAGCGACAAATTATGGGTCAGCAGTAATAAGGGGATCTTCAGGCTGAACAAAGCACAACTTGCTATGTTGGGGCAGGGTGCAGTGCAGGCTGATGAAATTCTCGGCCCGTATGACAGGCAGCTTGGCACAGTGCCCGGGCGCTGTTGCAACGGTGCAGGGCAAGCTAAAGTTGTGCGCTGGCAACAGCAGTATTGGTATCCAACGTTAAAGGGCCTGGTTGCAGTGCCGGTGCAGCTCGATCAGCAACAGCGCAGCAGCTTGCGGCCAGTCATTAAGAATGTGCAGGGGCTGCGTAACTATCATGTTGATGGTCTGCAATCGCGGTTAGTGCTTGACCTGGACGATCGCAATCTTAGCGTGCAGTATTCGGCGCTGGAGTTTATTAAACCGGCGGCACTGCAATTTCGTTACCGGTTGCAGGGGTTTGATCAGCACTGGCATGACGTTGGTGACCGGCGCGAAGCGGTATATACCAACCTTACGCCCGGGCGCTTTGTATTTCAGGTGCAGACGCGCTTTGATAATGGCACCTGGCTTGACGAGCAATCTACTCAGCTGGACATAGTAGTACCTAAACGTTTTGATGAAACCTTTATTTATCGCGGGCTGTGGGCGCTTTTAGCGTTGTTTTGCCTGTACGGCTTACTGTGGTTGCTGCGGCGCAATACTGTTAATCAGCAACTGCAGCTCGAGCGTTTGGTCAGACAGCGTACGCAGGAATTGGAAAACAGTAACCTGAAGCTTAATGAACTGAATGAGCAGCTAACATTGCTGACGCATAAAGACAGTCTGACCGGACTGCGCAACCGTCGTTTTATGTTCGAGCAACTGCCAAAAGACATTGAGCACTTTCAGCGTAACCGCGAATCAATGCAGTCGCAGGGCAAATGTGTTGCGTTAATTCACCTGGATTTGGATAACTTTAAACAGGTTAACGACCAATATGGTAATACTGCCGGCGATAGCTGCATTCAGCAGGTTGCAGGCATTTTAATTCGTGAAACGCGAGGTTCAGACTACGTGGTACGCTTTGCCGGTGAAGAGTTTGTGCTGGTACTACGTGATATCCAGACTGATTTGGTTGAACAGTTCAGTTACAGGTTAAACGAGCTGATTGGCAAAACGGTATTCAGTTTACCGGATGGTCACCGCACCCGTTTAACCTGCTCTGTCGGTTACGCTATCTTCCCCCTCGAATTGCTGGGCGGGCAACTGATCAGCTGGGAAATTTCGCTGCAACTGGCTGAAATGGCGCTGTACCATGTGAAGCATGCCGGTAAAAATGGTGTCGCTACTATTCATTTTGACCAACAGGTTGATGCCTTTGAGTTTGAAGACTCATCTCATGTTGAAGCCCAGGTAGAGCGTTTACTGGCCGCAGGCCTTGCCCGCTTTGAGCTGAAAAACACCCAGCTATGAATAAAAAAGCCTGCAGAACGCAGGCTTTTTTATCAAAAACATAGTGTTATTTCAGCGCACTGATGCTGTTGTAGATGCCATCACTGTCCAAGCCGAGCTCTGTATAGATCTCCTGCTGGCTGCCATGTTTTATAAACTGATCTGGTAAGCCCAGGTTGACACTGCGCACATCCAGCTTCGCCCGGCTGATAAACTCGTTCACGGCAGAACCGGCGCCTCCCATCACCGCATTGTCCTCGACCGTAACAAAATAATCATGCGAGTCAGCAAGCTCGGTCAACAGAGCCTCGTCCAGCGGTTTGACAAACCGCATGTCAACCAGAGTTGTGTTAAGCTGCTCTGCGGCATGCTGGCAGGCGCTGAGCAAAGGACCAAATGCCAGTATTGCGATACGCTTACCCTGACGTGTAACCTTGCCTTTACCCAGTGCCAGCAGCTGCATCTTCTGCTCTGCTGCTATACCGGTGCCGCTGCCGCGCGGATACCGCACTGCTGCTGGTCCCTGATACTGATAACCGGTGTAAAGCATCTGACGACACTCATTTTCGTCAGACGGCACCATAATGACCATATTAGGAATACAGCGCATAAAACTGATATCAAAAGCGCCCTGATGCGTCGGGCCGTCTGCGCCAACAACGCCAGCGCGGTCGATGGCAAATAAAACATCCAGATTTTGCAAAGCAACATCATGAATTAACTGATCATATCCACGTTGCAGGAAGCTGGAGTAAATAGCCACTACCGGTTTTAAGCCTTCAATGGCCATACCGGCCGCCAGTGTGACTGCATGCTGCTCTGCAATAGCCACATCAAAGTAGCGCTTGGGAAACGCTTTTGAAAACCGTACCAGATCAGAGCCTTCACGCATCGCCGGCGTAATTGCCTGTAAGCGCTCATCCTGCTCGGCCATGTCGCAAATCCAGCTACCGAAAATATTCGAGAACGTTGGCAAACCCGCTTTTTTAGCCGGTTGCTTTTTGTCGTCCGGATTAAATTTCGACACCGCATGGTAGCCAATTGGATCGGCCTCTGCCGGTGCATAGCCTTTGCCTTTTTTGGTGACGATATGCAGCAGCTGCGGGCCTTTCATGTTGCGCATATTGCGGATGGTATTCACCAGCCCCTGCACATCATGGCCATCGATTGGGCCTATGTAATTAAAACCCAGTTCCTCAAAGAAGGTGCCCGGCGTGACCATGCCTTTGAAATGCTCTTCTGCACGGCTCGCCAGCTCATGCAGTGGCGGTACGCCGCTTAATATTTTCTTACCGCCCTCACGCAGGCTGGTGTAAAAATTACCCGACAGAATACGGGCAAAATAGCGGTTTAATGCGCCGACATTCTCTGATATCGACATTTCATTATCGTTCAGAATAACCAGCATATCCGGGCGGACTTCACCCGCGTGATTCAGTGCTTCAAATGCCATGCCGGCAGTAATAGCACCGTCACCGATAACTGCCACGACCTTGCGGTTGCTGCGGGCCTGCTGTGCGGCAATTGCCATACCCAGCGCGGCACTGATTGACGTACTGGAATGACCGACAGACAATACGTCGTACTCGCTTTCTTCGCGGAAGGGGAACGGATGCAGGCCGTCTTTTTGCCGGATGCTGTGCATACGCTCTGCCCGGCCGGTCAGAATTTTATGCGGATAAGCCTGGTGGCCAACATCCCATATCACCCGGTCAAACGGCGTATTGTAGACATAATGCAATGCCACCGTCAGCTCAACGGTGCCTAAGCCTGAGGCGAAATGGCCACTGCTCTGACTGACGCTGCGTAACAAATAACTGCGCAGCTCGTCACTGAGTGCGGGCAGTTTTTCTTGTGGCAGCGATCTGAGCTGCTCGGGTAAATTAGCCTTGGCTAATAACGGGTAATCGTTAATATCTAACGCCATATTCCTTGCCTGTGTTAAAACCTGCGTTCGATAATGTACTGCGCAAAGGCACGTAATTCATCAGTGTTATACGGTAAGTCGGCCAAAGCGTTCAGCGCTTCCTGATAAAGCTGCTGCGCTTTGGTTTTGGCATTTTCTAAACCCAGTAGTGCCGGATAGGTCGATTTGTTGGCTTTGGTATCTGAGCCTTGAGGCTTACCCAGGGTCATAGTATCGCTTTCTATGTCGAGAATATCATCCTGCACCTGAAATGCCAGCCCTAAAGCGCGGGCATACCTGAGCAGATTGTCGCATTCTCTGGTATCGGCAGATGGGCTGCACAGCCAGGCCAGTTGCACAGCGCATTCTATCAGGGCGCCGGTTTTTAAACGGTGCATCCGCTCCAGTTGCTCAAGCGTTGTGCTTTGGTTGGTTTGTGCCAAATCAATTGCCTGCCCACCACACATACCTGCATAACCGGAAGCAGACGTTAGCCGCTGAATCATCTGCAGTATGATGTCTGCCTTAACCTGTTGGTAAGGATGACTGCTGAGTACCTCAAATGCCAGTGTTTGCAAGGCATCACCAGAGAGAATGGCGGTGGCCTCGTCAAATGCCTTATGGCAGGTGGGTTTGCCTCGGCGTAAATCATCATTATCCATTGCCGGCAGATCATCATGAATTAATGAGTAGCTGTGCAGCGCCTCTATCGCAGCTGCCGGACCATCCAAATCATGCAGGCTGGCACCAAGCATAGTGCCACAGCTGTATACCAGAAAAGGCCGTACCCGTTTTCCGCCTAACAGCAAGCTGTAAGACATCGCTTGCATCAGACGGCTGTCGGTTGCCGGCTGTTGGGATAATACTTGTTGCAGGTGTTGTTCTACCCGTTGCTGATACAGCGGCAAATTAGCAGGCAGCACACCTAATCTCCTTGCTCTGGTTCAAAGGGCAGCAGGCTTTCCTGTTGCTGTTGTTGCATCAGCAGTTGCACTTTTTGTTCCGCACCTTGCAATAATTGCTGACTTTGCCGGGCAAGGGTAATACCACGTTCAAACCGGGCTAAAGATTGATCCAGAGAAAGGTCTCCCTGTTCCAGTTGTTGTACTATCTGTTCCAACTCGGACAAGGTTTGTTCGAATTGGCTCAAATCGGCTTTTTTCTTGCTCATACTGCCCCCGGAAAAAGTGTGCGCAAAGGTACCTTAGCAGGCTATTATGGTCAATCAGAAAGCACAAGTGAAAAGCTAAATAGATAATTTCACGTAATTTATACTCAATCATTGCTTGCTGTTGTCGATAAACAGCTATCGTCTAAGATAAACTTGTACAGACGGTCGATGTAGCAGTGCTTGATCTAAGGAGATAAGAGTGGATATAGCTACCCTGGTTGGTATGTTGGGCGCAATTGGCTTCGTGGTAATGGCAATGATCCTGGGCAGTAACGGCGCTCCCGGCATGTTCATGGATACTGTATCTGTACTGATTGTATTTGCTGGTTCTATTTTCGTGGTTATCTCCAAATTTACCCTCAGTCAGTTTTTTGCCTCGGGTAAAGCTGCAGCAAAAGCCTTTATGTTTAAAATTGAGGCGCCGGAAGAGCTGATTGAAAAAGCAGTACAACTGGCAGACTCAGCGCGTAAAGGCGGCTTTCTGGCACTGGAAGAAGCTGAGATACCCAATGCCTTTATGCAAAAAGGTGTCAACATGTTGGTGGACGGACATGACGCTGACGTAGTGCGTGCGACCTTATTAAAGGACATCAGCCTGACAGAAAAGCGACATGAAACCGCTATTGCTATCTTTAAAAGCCTCGGTGATGTCGCGCCGGCAATGGGCATGATCGGGACGCTGATAGGTCTTGTCGCGATGCTATCGAATATGGATGACCCTAAAGCAATCGGTCCGGCGATGGCGGTTGCTTTGCTGACTACTTTATATGGCGCTTTTATTGCCAACATTATTGCGATACCGCTGGCAGACAAGCTGGCCATCCGCAATGCGCAGGAAAAGACCAATAACCAGCTAATTCTTGATGCTATTTTGGGTATTCAGGATGGACAAAACCCGAAAGTGATTGAGGGGATACTGCGTAATTATCTGGCGCAAAGTAAACGTGAACCAGCGGCTGCGGAGTAAGTCATGAGTGATGAAGCAGAAGAGTGTAAATGCCCACCACCCGGTTTGCCGGCGTATATGGGCACCTTCGCTGATTTGATGGCGCTGCTGATGTGCTTTTTCGTACTGCTATTGGCGTTTTCTGAAATGGATGTGCTGAAGTTTAAGCAGATTGCCGGTTCAATGAAGTTTGCCTTTGGGGTGCAGAATAAAATCGAAGTGGAAGATATACCAAAAGGCACCAGCATTATTGCGATGGAATTCCGGCCCGGCCGGCCGGATCCGACGCCGATAGAGACCTTGCAGCAGCAGACGATTGAAATTACCCAGCAGGTAATTGAATTTCAGGCTGGTGAGGAAGATTCTGCCGGTGGCCGACAAGAGCAACGGGAAGATTTAAGCGGTGGCCAGTCGGTCAGCAATGCGGAAGAAATCATGGATGGCGAATCGGCAACGGCTGAGGCGCAGGTAGAAGCGCAGCAGGAACAAACCAATGAAATGGTGAAAAAGCTGGCTGAACAATTGGAAAAACAAATTGTCGACGGTGCGATAGAGCTGGAGTCACTGGGCCAGCAAATTATTATCCGCATCCGCGAAAATGGCTCTTTTCCATCTGGCTCGTCATTTTTACAGCCACGCTTTAAACCGATTATTCAGCGGATTGGCAGCTTGCTGAACGATGTTCCGGGCGAAATTACAGTTACCGGCCATACCGATGATATTCAGGTATCGGATGAGCTGCACAGTAATAACTGGGATTTATCTGCCAAGCGTGCGGTATCAGTAGCGACCGAAATGATTAAAGCCGATGGCTTTGACCGTACGCGTTTAGTGGTGGTGGGGCATGCCGATACCAAGCCACTGGTGCCGAACGACACTGATTTAAACCGGCGTCGCAACCGTCGGGTAGAAATTTCGATTATGCAGGGTAAGGCAAAAGAGTCTGACCCGATAAGCCTGGAACCTGCCTCAGACACCAGTCAATAAAGCATTGGCGCAGATTAGGTCTTTGTTAAGAGATCCGCTATAATCTGCGCCACTTTTTTCCCTGCTGATATTTGCTGCTGTCCGATGATTGAATTTATTATCAAACTGCACCCGGAAATTGCCATTAAAAGCAAGTCGGTGCGTAAACGCCAGACGTTGTTGCTTGAGCGCAACATCAAGACCATTTTGCTGCGTACCGACAGCAATATCGAAGTTAACAATAATTACGATCACCTGACGATCCGCTGCCCCAGTGATGATGTAGCTATCCACCAACAGTTGATTGACCGCTTAAGCTGTATTCCGGGCATCGTGCATTTTTCTGAGATGCAGTCGAGCACCTTCAGCTCTTTGCATGATATCTATGAGCAGGTCGCCGCTGTATATGCCGAGCAAATACAGAACAAAACCTTTTGCGTGCGGGTGCGCCGTGCCGGCAAGCATGATTTCTCGTCAATTGAAGCGGAGCGTTATATTGGCGGCGGCTTAAACCAACTGGTGGCATCTGCACAGGTAAAACTGACTAAACCGGATATCATTGTTGCGCTTGAAGTACGAAAAGATCAGTTGATTATGGTGCGCAAACAGCATCAGGGCATGGGCGGCTTTCCTTTGCCATCGCAGTCTGATGTGCTGTCGTTGATTTCAGGTGGTTACGATTCAGCCGTCGCCAGCTACCTGATGATCCGCAAAGGCCTTCGCACGCATTATTTGTTTTTTAATCTCGGTGGCGCTGCGCATGAAGCCGGTGTACGTGAGATGGCGCACCTGATTTGGCAAAAATACAGCCTGTCGCACAAGGTTAAATTTGTCAGCGTCAATTTTGCGCCTGTGGTTGATCAGATTTTAGAGACTATCGATAACGGGCTGATGGGCGTTGTCCTTAAGCGCATGATGATGCGCGCCGCCAGCACGGTAGCAGAGAAGCTGGGTATTAAAGCTATCGTCACCGGTGAAAGTATTGGCCAGGTTTCCAGCCAGACCATTGCCAACCTGAGCGTGATTGACCGGGTCACCGAGACATTAATCCTGCGCCCGTTGATTTACCAGGATAAGCAGGAGATCATCGCGCTGGCAGCTAAGATTGGTGCTGAAGATATTGCCAAAAGTATGCCGGAGTATTGCGGTGTCATCTCGCGTAAACCTACGGTCAATGCCGCGCTGGCCGAGGTTATCGCCAATGAGCAGAACTTCGATTTTGCTGTGCTGGACCAGGCAGTGCAGGATGCCAAGGTGCTGGATATCCGCACTATAGAATACCAGGCTGAGCAACAGGCTGATGTGGTCACTGTACTGGCGCAGTTACCTGCCGATGCGGTAGTGCTGGATATCCGTAGCCCGGAGGAAACAGACGTCAAGCCGCTGACTGTCGAAGGGCATGACGTGGTTGAGCTGCCGTTTTTCCGTCTGGCGTCGCAGTTTGCTAATCTGGATCAGAGCAAGCACTATTACTGCTACTGTGAGCGCGGTGTCATGAGCCGGCTGCAAGCGGTGGTACTGCAAGAGCAGGGCTTTAAAAACGTATCGGTGTACCGGCCTTAATCTTAATACAGCTGTTGCTGGCGCAGTAAAATCTGCTCCAGCAGCGCCTGATTATGCGGCACGCTGATATTATGGTGCACCGCCTGTTGTACTACATATCCTGTTATTGCGTCTATTTCGGTACGCCGGCCATGCGCTAAATCCTGCTGCATTGATGAGAAGTTCTGCGCAGTACTGCTGATAACCCGTAGTACGGTTTGCAAGGTGCTGTGTGCAGACATTGGATAACCGCAGGCTGCTGCAACCTGGCACACTTCGGTGACCAGTGCTTCGATGTGTTGGTGGTATTTCTGTGCGGCAAGTTCGCCATTGCGGCAATTGTACAGTGCTGTCAGTGGGTTTATCACGGCGTTGATGGCCAGTTTCTGCCACAGCGCCGGTTGAATGTTGTCGGTGAAGTTAACCGGACCCAGCGCCACATCCATTGCCTGTAGTACCTGCTGCTGTTTTACTTTCGCTGCATCGTTAAGTGCTGCCAGTGTGCTGCTGCCGGTGCCAGTATGCTGCACAGCATCTGGTTGTTTTAGCGCCCCGTGGGTCGTGGTCAGAAACCATAAACCATGCCCGGCGGCGAGCATTGGTTTTACCTGTTCAATACTGCCCATGCCGTTATGACTTAGCACCAGCTGTGCATCCTGCGCCAGAGCCGGCAGCAGTGCCTGAATGGCCTCTGTTACCGCGTAACTTTTTACCGGAATAAGTACCGCTGACAGCGGTGCCACAGCGGGCTGAAACGTCAATTGGTGCCCATCAAATTCGACACTGCAGCTTTGAGGTTGACGTAGCCACAGAGTGACATCAAAGCCTGCCAGTTGCAGGCGGCTGGCCGCCAGTAAACCTATAGCGCCCCGGCCAACAATACTCCAGCTTAACGCTGGCTGCGGGGCCGTACTTTGTGCCACAGGCTACGCACCAGATAAAAACTGACGACGCCGGCAATATCTGCAGCAAAGTCACGCCAATCACCCTGGCGGCGGGTAAAGTAATGCTGTACCAGCTCAATGGCGCCGCCGTAACTGCCCAGCACAATAAAGGCTGTTAGCGGCGCTAATTTAAAGCCTTTCCACAGCAGTGCAGCCAGCAGGGCAAAAATACCAAAATGTACCAGCTTGTCCATGTGGGCAAAGCCAGCAATAACACGGTGGCCGTTCAGCTCAGCCAGAAAGCTTGCCGTCGCCAGCACGAAGAAGGAGAGGCAAAAAACGCGGTAGACAGTCTGCGGCACAAAAACCCCCGTAATATATGGCGCTCGGATTGTAACAGTTTTCTGGTTATAATCACCAGCAAACAGAGACTCTTATAGTCAGGAGATAAAGAATGCCGTCATTTGATATCGTTTCAGAAGTTGATATAAATCAGGCGAAGAACGCTGTAGAGAACGCCAAACGCGAACTTGAGACCCGCTTTGATTTTCGTGGTGTTAACGCCAAAATTGAGCTGAACAAAGAGCAGATTGAGCTAACTGCTGAAGCCGACCAGCAAGTGATGCAGCTGTTTGATATTTTTGCCACTAAAGCCAGTAAGCTTCAGCTGGATGTCAGTAGTTTCAAGATTGAAAAAGAAGAACGTCACGGCAAATTTATCACCCGTCATGTCAGTATCAAGCAGGGTATCGATAAAGAGATGGCGAAAAAAATCGTTAAACTGGTTAAGGATAGCAATATTAAGGTGCAGGTGGCTATCCAGGGGGAAGAGCTGCGGGTAACCGGTAAAAAGCGCGACGATTTACAGGCCGTTATGCAATTGGTGCGCACCAGCGAGCTGGGACAGCCGTTCCAGTTTAAAAACTTCCGCGACTAGATTTTGGCCATCCAGACATCTATTGACATTTTGCCTTGATGGCGTAAACTGCACGCGGCTCCATATGGAGCCGCTTTTTCTGGTGCTGCAGAGCAACTGCAGGTAAACGGGAATCTGGTGTAAATCCAGAGCTGCCCCCGCAACGGTAAACAACTGAGCTGTACTCAAGGCCACTGTCACAGGATGGGAAGGCGAGTACAGGCGAAAGCAGGTTGTCAGCCCGGAGACCGGCCGGAAAGAATCCTTCAACTTGAATAAATGTGCGGTGGGCACGTTTTCGGAGCTTACATGTTTAAACCTGCTTTTGCGGCCGTTCTGGTCGCGTCCTGCTGCTCGGTTGCAGCAGAAGATTCTGTTGAACATATCAGTATATATGCCAATCGCACAGCAACGCCGCAACAAGAGGTGCTGGCCAGTGTCACTGTGCTGGAGCGCGATGACATCGTCGCGCGTCAGGCCAGCGATTTGCCTGCTTTGCTCGCGCAGTTGCCGGGTATTAACCTGTCACGTGATGGTGGCCGTGGGCAAACCGCAGGCATTTACATCAGGGGAGGCAATACCGGCCACAGTTTGGTACTGATTGATGGTGTGCGCAGTGGCTCTGCTACTTTGGGATATAAATCGCTGTCAATGTTACCGCTGGAACTGATTGAGCGTATTGAGGTAGTTCGAGGCCCTCGCGCAGCATTATATGGTTCTGACGCTCTGGCGGGTGTTATTGCTATTACAACCCGGCGCAGCAAAGCGGTGGAACTAAACGCTAATGTCGGAAGCTATGGTCAGGCCGGAACAGACATTAGCGTCAGCCACAGTGCGGAACAGTTAACTTTGCATGCCAGTGCAGGTGTGAGCCGGGCAGACGGTTTTAATGTACGCAAAGATTTAGACGCGGATAAAGATGGCTACAATCAGAAGTACATTAAGGTGGCAGCTGATTATCAAACGACAGTTGGCCAGTTCAGTGCCCAAGCCGACGTCAACAGTGGCTTTTACCAGTTTGATACCAGTTATGGTGTAGAAGACGAAGCTGATACCCTGAACCGGGCTTATCTGCTGGGATGGCAGCATCAGGTAGGGCAGTGGCAACACCAGGCATTACTCAGTCGTAACCTCGACAGTGAAGCGACATTTGGCCCTGGCTCACGCAGCCCCTTTGTTACCGGCAGAGATGAGTTCAGTTATCAGGCAGCAGGCGATCTTACTGATAACCTTAGTTTTCTGGCCGGTGTAAATTGGTACCACGAGCAAGTAGATAAATCGGTAACCGCTTACGAGCAAACCAGCAGAATCAACCGGGCGGTTTTTACCGGCGTTAATTATCAACTGAATGCATTGCAACTGGAAGCTGCGGTACGTCGGGACCTGATTAACCAGTATGGTGGTCAGAATACCTGGCAGTTAGCCGCAGCCTATCAGCTTGCAGAGCATTGGCTGGTGCGTGCCAGCCGCGGCACCGCATTTAAAGCCCCTACATTTAACGACCTGTATTATCCAGGCTACGCCAATCCGGATTTAAAGCCAGAAGAGTCAGAGTCTGATGAGATTGCCGTTAGCTATCGCAATGCGGGTTTGGTGGTGCAATTGGCTTGGTTTGACCGCGATGTTACCAATCTTATTCAGGGGGTAGAGCAAGCCGAAAACGTATTGCTCGCGACAATCGAAGGTATCGAGTTCAGTGTGGAGCAACAGTGGCAGCAATTTAGTAGCACTTTTGCTTATACCTGGCTGGATACTGAGAATGCCAGTACTGGTAAAATGCTTGCCCGCAGACCGGAAAATAGTATTAACTGGCGCGGAAGCTATGATGCAGACAAGTGGTCTGCATTTGTGACCGCAGACTATCAGAGTTCAACCTATCAGGGCATAGACTGGGCAACCGGGGGGGATTTGCCACTGGCTCCATCTCATACTGTTTGGGGTTTTGGTGCCAGTTACGCGGTAACCGCAGCACTTACTGTAAGAGCCAAGGTAGATAACCTGTTTGATAAGGATTATTACACCAGCGACAGCTACACTGTTGCCGGCACTAACTTTGGTATCAGTCTGAGTTACAGCCCGCGTTAATTGCGTTGTTAAATAAAAAGCCACACTGATTTCTAGTGTGGCTTATCTGCCTGTAGCGAAGCATTCTGAAGTTGCAGGTACTGATAATAGCGCTGCGGCTCCTGAGTTTGTTGCAAAGCCTGCCACAGATTTATCGCCAGCTGCTGATGTTGCAGATAAAAAGCCTTACTAAACACCAGATAACCGGTAGTTTGATAAAGCGGCGGGTAGACTACTTCTAACCCCTCTGTAAAGCCTGTCGGCGCCGGTAACTGGTTCACTTCACACAGCGTCGTGGTGGCGTCAACACGGCCTTGTTTAACCAAGTCAAATGCCTGCTGTTGCGACTGCACTGCGACAATACTTACTTCAACCGGGTAATCCGGCGTTGTATAACCCAGTGGTCTGGCGATAACAATCCCTGTAGCTGAGCGTTGTATAACATTGTCATTATGACGCTGCACAAGACAGGTTGAATGCTGACTAAGCGCCAGACTGATATCCGGCTCGTCAGGGGTTTTCATTGGATAAACAGCAAAACTGCGGCGTGATTCGGCGTAGGTTGCTACCAACGCATCCACCTTATTTTGTTCCAGCAACTGCAGGCAGCGTAGCCAGGGCTTACGCTGCAACACCAGTTGTATCCGGGTGAGTTTCGCTGCAGCTTGTAAATGCTCTATTGTTACACCAGGAGGTGACGCGACCTGCTCACCGTCACCGGCATAGTAGGGCAGCAACTGCTTATCTTCGTAGCAGAAGTTTAGCCCGGTTGTAGTATTTGCCTGTGCTGCTGTTATCGTCAGGCTTAACAGGCAAAACAATGCCCTGACACCATTCATGATTTTAACAATGCCTGATAGTGCTGGCGGAACTTTGCCATTTTCGGTGCGACAATCACCTGACAATAGCCCTGTTCCGGATGTTTAATAAAATAGCCCTGATGGTACTCTTCAGCGATATAAAACGCGGTTACAGGCGATACTTCAGTCACAATATTGCCGCTAAATACATTTTCGGCTTTAAGTTCAGCAATGATTTTATTGGCGATATGTTGCTGCGTATCATTGTGAAAGAAAATTGCTGAGCGATACTGCGTGCCAATGTCATTGCCCTGGCGGTTAAGCTGGGTAGGGTTATGTAAGCTGAAAAAAATCAGGCAAAGCTGCTCATAACTGATAGCGGTATCATCGTATTCAACCTGCACCACTTCTACATGGCCGGTGTCGCCATCACAGACGCGGCGGTAGCTGGCGGTGTCAGCACTACCGCCCATATACCCACTGAGAGCCCGGATCACTCCATTCAATTGGTTCATAGCTGCTTCAAGGCACCAGAAACAGCCCGCACCAAAAGTTGCGGTTTGTAACGCCATTGCTTTTCTCCTTCTTCCCTGAGTTTTGACTTTACGCTAGTTTTACGGTTGCTTCCAGTTTCTGGATAGTGGAAATAAAAAAGGCGCCAACCGGCGCCTTTTTATTGGCTAAGAAGGATGCACCTCGTCGGCGGCATGTTCATCAGGCGCCTCATTCTCAAGCTTATGTAGCTTCTGCTCCAGTCGCTTCGGTGAGCCGGTATTGCGCGCAATCACCATGTAAGTGACCGGTACCACATAAATAGTCATCAGCGTGGCCAACGCGACGCCTGAGAAAATAACCATACCAATTACCATCCGGCTTTCTGAACCCGGGCCACTGGCAACAATCAGCGGTATGCTGCTCATCGCGGTAGTGAAGGCTGTCATCACAATAGGACGCAGTCGCTGCGTGGCAGCTTGCTGTATTGCGGTGGTAAATTCTACACCGGCGTCACGCAGCTGGTTGGCAAACTCAACAATCAGAATACCGTTTTTGGCAACAAGTCCTATCAGCATGACCAGGCCAATCTGACTGTATATATTCAGCGTCATACCACTGAAGTACAGGCCGGACAGGGCACCGACCAGCCCAAGTGGCACAGTGACCAGGATCACCAGCGGGTGAATAAAGCTTTCAAACTGTGCAGCCAGTACCAGATAAGTGATAAGCAGTGCCAGTACAAACACCATTAGTGTTGAACGGCCGCTTTCCTGATACAGCAGCGACTCACCTTTATAATCGATGCCAACGGTATCATGGATCTCGGTTTCAACAACGTTTTCCAGATATTCCAGCGCCTCACCGAGGCTGTAGCCTGGTGCCATGCTGGCCGTCAGCGTAATGCTGCGCATACGGTTATAACGGTTCAGGCTTGATGATGTAGCTTCTTCACGCAGGGTTACCAGGTTATCCAGCGGGATCAGCTCACCTGATGTCTCAGAGCGCAAATACACATTGGTGATGCTGCCAGGAGCGGTGAAGTCATCATCTTTACCTTCAATAATGACATCATACTCTTTACCACGGTCAAGGAAGGTTGTTACCCGGCGTCCGCCCAGCATGGCTTCCAGCGAGCGGCCAATGGCGCCAACAGAGATACCCAAATCACCGGCACGTTCGGTATTAATTTCTACTAATACCTGCGGTACTGTCTCTTTGTAGTCGTGATCCAACATCAGAATATTCGGGTTTTCGGCTGCTTTTTCCAGCACTATATCGCGCCAGCGCGCCAGTTCTTCATAAGTGTTGCCCTGCAATACAAACTGAATAGGGCGGCCGCCGCCACCACCGCCGCCAAGGCCGCTACGCATGAACGTAAAGGCGCGCACATCCGGTATCTCATTCAGTTTCTGGCCAACTTCGCCCATCAGCTCTTGCGTGCGTCGCTTACCGTTGTGCCAGTTCTCGGTGCCGACAATCGCTACACCGCCACTATTACCCCAGCCGGGTACCCTCACCAGCAGACGGTTAAACTCGCCTTTTTGGTAGTAAGGCATCAGCACATCTTCAATTAAGCGCATATTGCGGCTGTTGCTGGTATAGCTGGCGCCTTCGGCCGGGCTCATCATAACAAAGAAGGTGCCACGGTCTTCCGGTGGCGCCAGCTCGCTTGGCAGCAGCCGCACCAGCATGTAGCTGGCAATAAAACATAAGGCAACCACAATCATCACCGGCCAACGGGTAGCACAAACGACTTCCAGTTGCCGGCGGTAGGCGTTTTCCAGCTTGTGAAAGGCTGCATGCAGCCAAAGGCCCAGCTTGCTTTCGCGTTTCTGATGCGTCAGTAATTTACTGCATAACATCGGTGATAATGTCAGTGCAGTCACACTGGAAAAGGCTACAGCCGCTGCGATGGCCAGTGCAAACTCAGTAAAGAGTTTACCCAGCTGGCCTTGCATAAATACCAGCGGCACAAACACCGAAATAAGCACCAGTGTGGTGGCGATAACGGCAAAACCTACCTCGCGGGCACCACGGTATGACGCCACCAGCGGATGTTCGCCAAGCTCAATACGGCGATAAATGTTCTCCAGCACGACGATGGAATCATCCACTACCAGACCAATAGCCAGCACCATCGCCAGTAATGTCAGCAGGTTGACTGAAAAGTCCAGTGCAAACAACACGGTAACAGCAGAAACCAGCGCCACCGGCACCGTTACCGCCGGGATAAAGGTTGCCCTGATATTGCCAAGGAACAAGAAGATTACAACGACTACCAGTACCATGGCGATGGCCAGCGTGTTGTACACTTCCTTTATTGACTCGGCGATAAACAGCGAAGAATCGTAACCCGGCTCGATAGTGGTGCCTTGTGGTAACGTCTCTTTGATCCGCTCCATCTCTGCCCGGGCCGCGCGTACTACTTCCAGCGTATTGGCTTTAGACTGCTTAATAATACCAATACCCAGCAGGTTTTTACCGTCGCCGCGAAACTCACTTTCTTCGTTTTCTGCGGTCAATAATACGTCGGCAACTTCGCCTAAACGCACCAGATAGTTGTTGTCGCCGCGTTTAATCACCAGGCGGCGAAAATCCTGCTGCGTTTTGTAAGTGCGTACGACACGCACGGTAAAATCACGATCAGTCGATTTAATGTTACCGGCCGGCAGTTCAACGTTTTCTGCCCGCAGCACATTTTCGATATCCTGCACGGTGACACCACGTGATGCCATCGCATCACGGTCGAGCCAGATGCGCATGGCATAATCACGTGAGCCACCCAATTGCAGGCGGGCGACACCGTCTACTACTGAGAAACGTTCAACAATGTAGCGGTCAGCGTAATCTGTCAGCTCCAGTGAGGTCATGGTTTCACTGTTAAGTACAAACCAGGCAATGGTATCTTCATCATCGCTGGCTTTGGAGACTTCCGGCGGGTCGGCTTGATCTGGTAGGTTGTTAAGCGCACGCGATACGCGGTCCCGTACGTCGTTGGCGGCAGAGTCGATATCGCGCTCTACGTTGAATTCAATTGAAATATTGGAGCGGCCATTGCGCGACACAGAGTTGATATTTTTAATGCCTTCAACGCCGCTGATTCGGTCTTCCAGTAACTGGGTGATTTTCGATTCAACAATTTCTGCTGACGCGCCAGGATAGTTGGTACCGATGCTGACGATAGGCGTATCAATGTCAGGGTATTCCCTCAGTGGCAGCATGCTAAAGCAAACAATACCGAATACGATCAGCAGCAGGTTTATTACCGTGGCGAAAACCGGTCGTTTAACCGAGGTATCAGACAACCACATAATCAGCCTCCGACACGGTTAATAGTGATGCCAGAGCGAAGTTTCTGAATACCTTCGACGACTACTTCATCACCTTCTTTCAAGCCGCTGAGTATTTCTACCCAGCCGGGGATACGTTGGCCAATGGTGACTTCAGTCTGATGCACAATATTGTTTTCATCTACGGTATAAACGAATTGCTTTTGCTGCTGCGGCACCAGTGCTTTTTCCGATATCTGCATCGCCATGCGGTTATCGAGCTCCAGTTTCACATTCAGCAGCATACCCGGGCGTAAACGTAAATCATTGTTTTCCAGCATGCCATGCACAGTAACGGTGCGGGTCACCGGATCTAACCGGGTATCAACTGCACTGACAATACCGGTAAAATTGATGTCACCATAAGCGGCATTAGTCACACTTAATGGCATGCCGACTTTAATCTCTGCCAGGTAATGCTCGGCAACGCTAAAGGCAACGCGCAACTTATGCAGGTCATCCAAAGTGGTAATGACAGTGCCACTATTGATGTAAGCCCCCTGACTGACCTGACGTAAGCCAAGGTAGCCTTCAAAAGGCGCCTTGATAGTCATCTCTGCCAGCTGTGCTTTAGCGATATCTAATTGCGCAAGCGTGGTGTTTACTTTGGTTTGTTGTTCATCCAGCAGTGATTGCGCAGTGGCCTGTGTCGTCGCTAAGTTTTTCAGTCGATCCAACTGGCGTTTTTGCTCTGTTAACACGCCTTCAAGCTCCGTCACGCGGGCACGCTCTTCCACATCATGTAAGCGGGCGATGACTTCATCTTTTTTGACTTTTTTACCTTCGCTTACATTCAGTTCGGTAATAAAATCGCTGGTAGGCGACACCAGTGTAATAGAGTTATTTGCAATACCGGTACCTAACGAACTGATGCTACGGATCATGGCTTTGGTTTCAGCTTTCGCTGTTTTTACGGCTACGGCAGCTGCGCCGCGAGTTGCGCCGTTATGCTGGTTTGGCATCCAATACAGATAGGCTACGAAGACCAGCAGAGCGATAAGTATCACCCAAATTAATTTTGAATGTAGTTTTGCCACAATAACCCCTGAGTAACAGCATATATATTTTAAGTTTTAAGACCGCTTTATTGTATGGAAGAAATAACCTTTTAGATTTCCTGTTATCGCAATCACGGCGGCGTTGGTCGATTCAACTGTAGGTAGTGTCTGATAAAATAGGAACAGTTTTTGCTAAAATCCGGGAACCTGTGATTAAAAGCTGCCATCATAGGTTAAGGTGGATTAATGAGTATAAATCTTATGTCGCCAGTAAATGTGCAAGGGGCCGCAAGCCGGGGCGGAGCAGCAGTGCTGCTGTGTAGCGCCGCCGTGGCCATAATATTAGTTATCAGCTTAAGTTGGGTAGAGCAGTTACAACTATGGCATGCACTTGGATTAATCGGTGCAGGGTTGGGGATGTTTTCCGGCTGGGCGAAACTGGCAGAGCCGAAGTTTTTTCTGCAATATGATGAGCAAGGGGTGCGCTACCAACACCGGCACGGTTGCTGGGTTCTGCCCTGGAGCAGTTTTTTATATAGCGGAGTGCCGCAATACAATAGCCAGACGCTGGGCTATATTGGCTTTAAAGTAACTGACTACGACAGTTTTCTGCAGCAGTTACCGCTTCGGCTTGCTGTTCGTATTATGACTGAGCAAAGGGCATTGTATATCGAGGCAGTGCGTCAGGGTTGTGTATCTGGCCAATGTGCCAGTGAACTGTTAACTGAAACTGGCAGTTTTGCGACAGCGACACAGCGTTACAATGGTATTAAAGCCGCGTTTGCCAGTCGAATGAAGCAGTTAGCTGCTCAGACTGGGTTTGATGTCTTTGTTCCGGTTAGTCTTACGCCCGGCGAGACTCAGCAATTGTGTCTGCAAATTAATCAGGCCAGACTACAATTGATACAGAATACAGTCACCTAGACACTCCGGACTGACTGTATCATAATACTGGCAACATCACATGTTACGCAGGGTAGTGCATGAATAATTACGAAAAACCGTTCCTGGTCAGTGGCCGTAATACATTGATCCATAAAAATAAAAAGCTTGATTTGGTTGTTGTGAATGACGATGACGATCCGAATGTTATTGTTACCCGCCACGGTGTCAAAATATTTACTGAGTCAGTACCGGCCAATCGCGCTGAGGCAAAAGATCGTTATATGGAGGTGGTTGATATCTCCAGTTCGGATGTTTTTGGTGAAGTAAAAACGCTGCTGTTCATTCAGGCGATTAATAATAAAGAGTACAAAGTAGATTACAGCAAAAAGGGCACGGATCTGTTTATTCGTATCCATCAGGAAAATTATATTTAATATTTCGCTGTAAAAAGGCCCTGTATAACAATCAGGGCTTGCCTTTGCTGCAGTTATTTGCTTCATTAGCGTAGCTTTCTTCTTGTAGTAACCAGAAGTGTTAAACCTATGCAATTTACCGAGCACAACAACAGTATAAAAATAACCGTGCCTGTAACGCTGGACGCGCTCAGTGCGCACGACGTCAATTCACAGTTACAAGCTGCCGGATATGGCAGATGTCTTATCATTCAGGATCAGATTACTAATCTGCTGGTGGAATATCAGCAAATTCAACAGAAAATTAAAGAAAAGCTGCAAGCTCCCGGCATGCCGCTGACTTACCGTATTGCCGAAAAACGTGATGCGGAACTCTCGTTTGACATCAGTGAAGACCAGATGTCAGCGGCCGCGATTATTACTGCTGCCTGGGGCGGGGCGCCGATTTCTGCCAATGCGCTGGTTAAGGCAGCACAGGACGCCGGTGTCGTATTTGGCTTTAGCAAAGATCATATTATCAAGCTGGTTAGTCATGCCAGTAAGGCTGAGCCGGGCAGTAAGGTCAAACTGGTCATCGCCCGCGGTCGTGCAGTGGTGCATGGGCAAAACTCACGCTTTGAACCACTTATCCCTGAAATGCAAAGCCGGCGTAATAAACCGTTACTGCAATCTGATGAAAAAGCTGACCTGCGTGATTTTGGTGTGATACCCGCTGTCAGAGCTGGAGAAACGCTGATGCGGCGTCATCCGCCTACTGCCGGTGTGGATGGCATGTTAATTAACGGCAGCCCAATTCCGGCGACACCGGGCCAGGTTATTGAATGGCAAATGGCCGAAGGCAGTGAGTTATCCGCGACCGACGGTGATTTGCTGCTGGCTGCGCGCGATGGCTTGCCAAGGGTTGTTGAAAATGGCGCGACTGTCGATGAAGTCTTTACGGTTAAAAATGTTGATTTAGCCACCGGCCATATTATTTTCAAGGGCTCTGTAGTGGTCGGCGGCGATGTTACTGAAGGTATGAAAGTCATTGCCGGTGGTAATGTGTTTGTAAAAGGCTTTGTGGAAGGCACTCTGATAGAAGCCGGTGGTGATATCACCGTTGGTGGCTCTATTATCGGCCATCAGATCGCTACCGCTGAAAAAGACAGTGAATACAGTACCGAGCTAAAAGCAAAAGGCGATATTCATTGCAATATCGCGCAGTATGCCAGATTAAGCTGTGACGGCAATTTGTATGTTAATAAACAAATGATGCACTGTGCCGTTGCTGCAGCCAAGGTTTATGGCGGGCCGGAAGACAACCCTAACGGCAAGATCATTGGCGGTTATTTCTACCTGGATTACGGTATTTTTACCGGTAATTTAGGCGCGCCTTCCAGTAGCAACATTCTGATTGAGCTTAATCGGATGGTTGATCCAATAGCAGAGAAGCAGGACATTTTGCGCGTCAGTATCGCTGCGGCGAAAAAAGACATGCAGGATATTAAAGAGCAGTTGGAGAAACTGAAGAAAATAGAAGGCAATAATCAGATAGAACTGCGCAAACAAGAGTTGCATCAGGAATTTGAAGAGCATCGGGATGTTGCACTGGCACTGATTGAGGATGTTAAGCAACTTGAAGTGCAGCGGCGGGAGAGGTTGGAGCAGGCGCATATCATCGTGCGGCAGCAACTGTTTTCGGCAGTTGAAGTGCATTTTGGTAAAGATATTGTCCGCAGCCGGCGCGAGTATGGGCCTTCGAAAATTTTGCTGGTGGACGGCAGTCCGGCGATAGAGCCTTTTATCTGATGCTGTTCGCGATGGTCGACCACTGTGCTGCGGTGCAAGGGGCTGCTTTTCGCGCATCGCTGACTTAAGCTTCTTACGTGTTCAGGCCGGAGCTGGCGAAGTGAAACGCTACTATTTTCTACTGTTAATGTTATGTCATGGCTCGCTGCTTTCTGCGGCTGAGTGTGAGATGGCATTTGCCCACGGTATTCTGATTGCGCCGGATCATATCCGTATTTTGCAGAATAACCGCACCCATGTGCAGATTAACAACGATCAGCAATTATTCATCCGTGGTGAGTTAATCAGCCTTACGGCTGAGGATGTTGTGCTGTTGCAACAATATAGCCGCGACCTGCGCAAGTTTGTGCCGGAAATTGTCAGTATTGCAGTAGATGGCGTAGAACTCGGCTTGTCCAGTATTGAAGCGATGTTTACCGGTATCGGCAGTAAATCACAGCAGGCTGAGTGGCGTGAACTGGTGCGTGAGACCACCTTTCAATGGATGTCCCGTTTTGTCCGCACCAATGAGCACTTCTATCTGGCGCCACAAAGCCTCAATGAGCTGGATTATTTTTTACACGGCGAGCTAAAACCGCAGCTCGATAGCCTGGCCCGGCATACGGTTGGCGCAGTGTGGGGCGCGCTGCGTGATGCACTGCGGCATTCAGACAGTAATTTTGAACGCAGTGATAACCAGGAATGGCAATCTGTTGGTCATCTGGTTGATAAAATAAATCTGGGGTTGGATGCTAAAGCGGTAGAGCTGGAAGAGAAATCAGTTCTGTTTTGCCAGCGAATGCAGGAGCTTGATGAAATTGAGCAACAGTTACAGCAACGCCTGCCTGCATTAACTGACTACGATGTGGTGATGCAAAAAGACTGACAAACAGGGCGTAGTTCACACTACGCCATATTCTTCACCCAACACCGGTGGCATAGCGTTATCCACTTCGTCGTTAATGGCATCCAGCGTCTTTTCTGCTTCATCCAGCGAGCTGACTTCTGCGACATGAAACAAAGCTTCTCCCTCATTCACCAGCGGCAGGTTATTACGGCCTATCACTATGCCGGCAAAGCTGGCGTGTACCGCCACTTCAAAATCAGAATAGGGTGAGTAGATATGCGCCAGTATATCGCCCGGCTTTACTGTTTGGCCAAGGCCAACGTAATAGCGGGCAATACCATCATGTTCAGCCCGCACCCAGCTGCTTTTTTTCGAGAACAATGATTTTGTCGTCGGGCGTTTGCGTCCGGCGCGCAGCATACCTAAGTCAGTCATGACATTTAAAATACCGCGCACGCCAACATTGATGGCCTGTTCATCAAACCGCAGCGCTTCACCGGCCTCGTACAGCAGGATAGGGATGCCGAGACTATTAGCTGTACCGCGCATAGTGCCATCGCGGCTGGCTGCCTTGATAATAATCGGCGCGTTGAATACCTCAGCCATGCGCAGCGCCGTTTTATCTTTGGCACTGGCCCTGACCTGGGGCAGGTTAGCGCGGTGGATGGCGCCGGTGTGCAGATCAATGGCGTGGGTGCAGTTGCGCAGTACCTGTTCGGTAAACTGAAACGCCATCCGGCTGCCAAGCGAGCCTTTTTCACTGCCCGGAAAACTGCGGTTTAAGTCACGCCTGTCTGGCAGGTAACGCGATTGCTGCACGAAACCGTAAGTATTAACAATAGGCACTACTATCAGCGTGCCTTTAAGCTGACTTAATCGCGGCAGTTTCAGCAGACGGCGGCATATTTCAACACCATTAATTTCGTCGCCATGCAGCGCAGCGGTGATAAGCAGTACCGGGCCGTCTTTGCGACCATGGATCACATGCGCGCCAATGTTAAGCTCGGTATGGGTATATAGCTTACCAAACGGAATATCAACCAACGCCCGGCTGCCGGGCGGAATGCTGCTGTCTGCCAGTGTAAAGGGTGCTCTGCTGCCTGCCTGCATTAGCCGGTTCCTTTGGTATTTAGTTTGCGCTTGCTTTTGTGTAACGCCACTTTTTGCTCAAGAAAGGCGATAGTTAAGTCGGCGATATCTTTGTCTGTTGCCGCTTCAATGCCTTCAAGCCCAGGCGAGCTGTTTACTTCCATTACAACAGGGCCATGGTTGGAGCGTAATAAATCAACACCCGCCACATTCAGGCCCATGGTTTTAGCCGCGCGGATTGCCGTGCTGCGCTCGTCTTTTGTCAGCCGTACTGATGACGCTGTGCCACCGCGGTGTAAATTAGAGCGAAATTCTCCGGCCTTGGCTTGGCGTTTCATCGCTGCTACCACTTTATTGCCGATGACAAAACAGCGGATATCGGCGCCATTCGCCTCGCGAATATATTCCTGTACCAGAATATTGGCATTTAACCCCATAAAAGCTTCTATCACGCTTTCAGCGGCGGTACGGGTTTCTGCCAGCACTACGCCGATGCCCTG
>NZ_DATCSY010000215.1:0-3846 GCF_036568245.1 Rheinheimera sp.
ATTATGCCGGTTTGTCACCGGATTTTGCTCTGAATAAAGCGCCGCCAAGCGACGAGAACCGCAAAATCAGCGCGTCTATTGTGCGCGAACTGGATGAAAAATCAACACATGAAGATGAAGAGAGTGCCAGCGACGGTGCTAAGAGTAAAAAGCGTGATTTTCTGTTCTGGCCGGAAAACGCCACTACCGGGTATTTCCAGATTGACCGGCGCTTGCGTAACTTTGCTTTTAATGTCAGTTGCTTTCATAACGTCTTTGTTGGTAACTGCAAACCGGTAGCGATAGAAAGTGAGCGGCGCCGTGCCTGTGAAGCGATAGATTATTTGTTTCATATTACTAAAAATATTAAGCAAAAAGAAAAGCGCCGGGAATTCTGGCTGTTATTCAGCCAGCGGCTGGAAAAACTTAAACCACTGGCTGCAGAGTTGGCTCAGGTGAACATCAAACATCACAGCCAGGTGCTGGCGCTGCTAAAAAAACTGTCTTATTGGTGGATGCAAACCTGTAACCGGCCCATCATCCAAAGAAATGATGAGGGAGAGGATGCCCAAGATCTCTGAGCTGCCGGTGCTAGTGCTGGCCGTGTTAACCGATATGTACGGCGATGACAGTAATGATACTGTAGTGCTGGCACTTAACGGTTTTAACCAGGAAGCACAGTGTTATATCACGCAGTTGCAACGAGCGTTCAGCCATGCCGACTGGGCAGAGGCTGCAAAACTGGCGCACAGTGTAAAAAGTATGGCCGGGCTTTGTGGTGCCATACAGCTTTCCGCGCTGTGTCAGCAGATTGAAACCGCCGCCCGCCAGCAAGATAGTGAACAGCTAAATGCACTCCAGAGGCAGTTAGCCCCCTGTTGGCAGGCATTGTTGCAGCAAAGCCAGGCAGAACTGATAAAGCGGAGCGCTGATGATGGTTAAGGTGTTATTTGTAGATGATGATGAGTACATCCTGACAGCCTACCAGCGCATGCTGCGCAACACCGGGTTTGACTGCATTTTCTTATCCACCCCCGAACTTATCTGGCAACAGCCGGAGCTGGATCAGCTGGATATTGTGGTTGCTGACCACCATATGCCCGGCCTTAATGGCACTGAACTGCTTGAACAACTGGCAAAGCGCTACCCGAAAATTAAGCGGGTGTTAATCAGTGGCGATCTGTACTCAGCCTGTCGATACCAGGGAGCCATGCTGTATCATGCCACACTTGAAAAACCCTGCAGCAAAGCTAGTGTGCTGCAATGCCTAACCGAACTGAGCGGGCTGTTATGACCAGCCGCTCGCGTCAGGATTTATTGCGACTGGCCGGTTACAGCCTGTATTACAGCAGTCTGGCATTACTGACAACGGCTATGCTGGCAATGGCTACCGACTTGGTGTGGCACCATGACGTATTTAACTATCGCATTATTATGCCGTTAAATACCTGGCTGCTGCTCACGCTGGCAACAGTGCTTGTGATGGCCGCCGCCCGGCGTATCACGGTGGTTATGCTCTGTGCGCTGCTGATAATAGCAGTGTTTTTGGCTGGCCAGCTGGCGGGGCTAAACATTGCCGCGCTTATGCCGCCAGGCTACCAGCAAGAAGCGATAGCCGCTGTTCCGCCATTGCAGCAGCTATATTGGCTGCTGTTTGGTCTGGCATGGCTATGCTGGTTGTTGCCGGCTAACCGGGGCTACAGCTGGGTATTTGTACTGGCGCATTTTGCATTGCTGGCCATCAGTATGGTAGTGATCTTTGCCGACACCCGCCTGCCGGTCGCGCTGGCACTGAACAGCACCATTTCTACCTCGGTCAATACTGCCGTTTTTCTGTTTATGCTGGCCGTTGCCGGGCTGGCCTCTACTTATGCCGGCAAGTTACATCTTAAGCAACTTTGGCCTAACCCGGTAAGCTGGCTGGCTGTTGTCTTGGTGCTGGCCAGTGTTATGTTGTGGCTGGCCTTTATGCATCAGCTCTCGGTCGCCAAGCAGCGGGTTTTTACCGACACCAGCTATAAATTTGAGCAGCAACTGTCGCAATTATTGGCCGAGCAATACGGCCTGTTACGCCGTATGGCGCTGCGGCTGCAAAGTTACGATAAGGCCACCGCTGAACAGCAGCTAAGCCTGGAAATGCAAAGCTATCTGGATGATTTTAGTTATATCGATTACATGGCCGTTACCGATGCAGATGGCCGGCTGTACTATTCGCTGGCACAGCAAACGGCTATTAAACAATGGTTTGACCAGCATTTAGCTGCGCAAGCCGCGCCATGGCTTAAACTGACGGCAGGCACACAGACACCACTTATCAGCCTGTATCATGATGGGCGTGTTGAACACACTTATCTGCGTGCAGCCCTGGCGCAGCCCAATGCAGCGGGCTTAACGGCTGTGGTGGCCAGTATAAATTTTAATGCTCTGCTGGAGCGTATTTTGCCGGTTATTGTACCGCCGGGCTATCAGGTGAGTTTACATTTTGTCAGCGAGGCAATGCCGGCGCCGGCTATGCCAGATAGTGAACGGCGCTTTGTACAGGAAGGGGCCAGAACCATTACCTTGCTTGAGCAGCTATCCTGGCAGCTGGTGTTGTACCGTGACCTGGCTACCGAAGTCAGTTACGCCAGACAGATTTCTAAGGTAGTGCTATTAGCCGGCTGGCTGGCTACTTTACTGGCATTAATAGGGCAGCAGTATCAAACCCGCATCCAGCGGCAACATATGCGTTTGGCAGCCGGTAATATCCGCTTGCAACACAGTCTGGAAAAACAAAAAAAACTGCAGGTGCAGCACCAGCAAATAATGGATAACTCGGCTGACATGATTTGTGTCATCGATGCTCAGGGCCGGTTTGTCGACGTGAACCAATCGTGTGAGCGAATTTTAGGTTACAGCGCCGCTGAGCTGCTGGGCCGGCCATTTTTAGACTTTACTCATCCGGACGATATTAGCGTTACCGAGCAGGAAGCCAGTCTGATTGTTGACGGCGGTAAAATTACCAAGAACTTTCGCAACCGTTATCTGCGTAAAGATGGCACTGTGGTGCATTTAATGTGGGTATCAAATTACCTGCCGTCACTGGGGCTGATGTATGCCGTGGCCCGTGATATTAATGAAATGGTTAAAGCCGAATGCTATCAGCAGGACCAGCAAGCAATACTGCGGCAAATATCCACAGAGCAGCCATTACCGGGCATTTTTGCCGCTATTTGCCAGATGGCCGAGCGCCAGAGTGACACCGTGCGGGCCGCTATTATGATAAAAACGGCTGATACCCTGAACCTGGCGGCCGCGCCTTCTTTTAGTGATCAATACTGTATGGCGGTGGCCAGCCTACCGGTGGCAGATAATGTGGGCTCTTGCGGCACGGCGGCGTTTCAGAGGAGCCTGGTTATTGTGGAAGATATTGCCAATGATGAAAAATGGCGTAAGGCAGCGCACATCGCACTGGCTGAAGGGATGCAAGCCTGTTGGTCAATGCCAATGGTGTCAAAACACGACGAAGTGCTGGGCACCTTTGCGCTGTACTGCGCAGAAAAACGCTCGCCGAGTAAGGAAGAGCTAGAGCTAATGATTGCTTGCTGTCGTTTTGCTGCGGTTGCACTGGAGCGGTCACAGCAGCGGCAATTATTACAACAAAGTGAGCAGCGTTTTCGCTCACTATTTGAATTTAACCCTGATCCGGTATACATCATTAATCCTGATGGCTATTTTAATGATATGAATGATGCCGGCTGCCAGCTGTTGCAATACAGCTTGGATGAAATAACCTCGATGCATTTTGACCGGGTAATGCTGCCTGAGCATCTTGATCGGACCTTACATCATTTTAATCAGGTGCTGGCAGGCAATGCGCAGCGTTTT
>NZ_DATCSY010000216.1:0-7188 GCF_036568245.1 Rheinheimera sp.
ATGTTAAATGCGCTGGAGATCCAGGGTAAAGACATCAGACAAGCTATTATTGTGTGTATGGGCGCGGGGGCCGCGGCAATTGCCTGTATGGAGTTGCTGATAAAATGCGGTGCACAGCGCGAGCATATCTACATGTTGGATACCAAAGGGGTGATCCACACCCGCCGTAACGACCTCAACCAGTATAAGCAGCTGTTTGCCAACAATACCGATAAGCGCACGCTGGAAGATGCGCTGACTGGTGCGGATGTGTTTGTTGGTGTGTCCGGGCCGGATGTGCTACCACCTGAAGCGTTAAAGCTGATGGCCGATAAGCCGGTGATATTTGCCTGTTCTAACCCCGATCCGGAAATTAAGCCTGAGCTGGCGCATGCGGTGCGTAATGACATTATTATGGCGACCGGTCGTTCAGATTACCCGAATCAGGTGAATAACGTGCTGTGCTTTCCGTTTATCTTCCGCGGTGCGCTGGATGTGAGAGCCAGTGTGATTAATGATGAAATGAAGCTGGCAGCAGTGCATGCTATCCGTGCTATCGCTAAAGAGCCGGTACCACAGGAAGTACTGATTGCTGCTAAAGTCGGCGAGTTGAGTTTTGGTAGCAGCTATATTATTCCAAAGCCGATGGATCCAAGATTGCTGGCACGTGTTGCCAGATCTGTGGCAGAAGCCGCTGTCGCTTCGGGTGTGGCTAAACTGGCTGTACCGAAAGGCTACTACGCTGAGTAATCAATAAAAAAGCCGGCTTAAGCCGGCTTTTTTACGGTGTCAGACCCGGAACAAGCGGGTAATGTCTTCCAGATTATGCGCCAGAGTTGCCAGTTCACTGCTGGCTTTAGCGATATGGCCAGCACTCTCTGAGCTGTGCTCGGTATTTTTGAAGATAGCGTCTACATGGCCGACGATGTCGCTGGCCATTTTTTGTTGATCGTCTGTTGCGTCAGCTATTTGCTGATTCATCAGGCGGATTTGCGCAATGCTCTGCGTGATTAGCTGCAGTGCGTCTCCTGCCTGATTGGCGCTTTGCACACTGTTGTCAGCCTGGGCGGTACTTTGCTGCATTTTCTGAACGGATAACCGTGCGGCAGTCTGCAGCTGTTCAATCGTGCGCTGTATTTCTTCAGTCGACTTTTGCGTTCGTGATGCCAGAGTGCGCACTTCATCTGCTACCACAGCAAAACCACGGCCCTGTTCACCAGCACGGGCTGCTTCTATCGCTGCGTTTAGTGCCAGCAGATTGGTTTGTTCGGCAATGCCTTTAATGACACTGAGTACAGTGCCAACCTGATTGGCATCTTTTTCCAGTTGGGTAATGACTTCAGATGCCTCTTGTACGTTGCCAGCCAACTGCTGAATATTCTCTACCGTCAGAATAACCGTTTTCTGGCCCTGATCGGCAGCATCGCTGGATTGGTTTGCAGCAGCTGCAGCTTCGTTTGCGCTGGCTACCTCAGCGACAACGCTGGCGCTCATATCATCTACCGCATGCTTAGCCTGGTTAGCCGCGCTGCGCTGATTAGATATTGTTTTATTGGTATCGTCAGTCAGCTGGTGCAGATCTTTTGCCAGTTTTGATAATGGCACAGCAGTGTTAATAATATCTTTAACCACGTGCTGTAGCTTTTGCATAAAGGTATTGAACCAGTGCGCCAGATCGCCCAGTTCATCTTTGCTGTTGGTATGAATACGGGCTGTCAGATCGCCATCTTCTTTTGCCAGGCTTTGCAATGAACGGATCATGCTGCTGAGGCTGTTCTGAATACCGTGTGCGATTGGAAAAGCCGTACCAAACAGCACCAGTGTGGTAATAATGCCCATTACAATGCCTACCGTGATCAGGGTGCCGGCCTGTTCACTGGCATCATCAATTGATGTGGTAAACTGGCTGAGTTTGGTATCGCTGAATTGACTGAGCAAGCGGGCGGTATTGTCGTAATCAGCATTCATCGTTGCAGAGCGCTGTGCCAGCGTGCTGAAATCTGCGGTGTTATTAATCATTTGCTCAGAAACGCTGTAAGCAGCCTGATAATAGGCATCAAAACTCTGCTTTATGTTGTTAATATCACTGGCGTAATCGTTGTTTAACCGGCTGATATTGTTCAGCGCGTCGGTCAGTGAGCTACGAAAGGTGGCAGCGCCGGCTAACGCCTCGTTATCCCCGGTTGTTACGGCACTGGCCAGTGAGTCTTTCACCCGTTCCAGCAGCACCTGAGCATGCTGAGATGCCTGCAGCACCGGAAACTGAATGTCGCGGGTCTGCTCCAGCGTTTTAACGTTATTTAGCGCAGTAAGGCTGGCGAGTATGAGATAGATAACGAAACTGAGAGTACCAATGAAAGGAATTAAATAGATTTTCTTTGCGATAGACAGACGTCGTAACACATCCATACAGCATGCCTCTGTGAGTTTGAATAATTATTATGAGAGTATGTTTTTGCGCAGTATAGTGTTTTATTGCGCTAAATGCTTGTAGTAGTTGGAGTTCAGGCCGATAAAAAGAAAAGGCCCGGTGCAGCCGGGCCTTTCGCTAGATTACTTTTTCGCACGCTCAAATGAGGTCATAATTTCGGCTTTGGCGGCTTCTGCATCACCCCAGCCATTTACTTTTACCCACTTGCCGGGTTCCAGCTCTTTATAACGCTCGAAGAAATGCTGGATTTGTTTTTTCAGCAGCTCATCTACGTCATTAATATCTTTGACATGGTCATACAGCTTGGTCAGCTTGCTTACCGGTACAGCAATAACTTTGGCATCTTCGCCTGACTCATCAGACATAAACAGTACGCCAACCGGCCGGCATTTAATTACCGCACCCGGCACCAGCGGGTAAGGTGTTGGCACCAGCACATCTACCGGATCTCCATCCAGTGACAGCGTCTGGTTAACAAAACCATAGTTGCACGGATAGAACATTGGCGTAGCCATAAAACGGTCAACCCAGACGGTACCGGTGTCTTTATCCACTTCATATTTAATCGGGTCGGCGTTGGCCGGGATTTCAATAATGACGTTGATTTCTTCTGGCAGGTTTTTACCTGCAGCTACATCGCTTAAGCTCATGGCCTGGTCCTTTAGTTCATTAAAATCGGTTTAAAAAAAGTGGCGCTTATTATAGCGCCGCAATTAAAAATGGCTATCGCTGATGATAGGCTACGCAGTTTTCTACTTCGTGTTTGGAGCCTAGAATGACGGCAATGCGCTGATGGATATCTACCGGCACGACCTCCATGATGCGCTCATAGCCGGTAGAGCTTGCGCCACCAGCCTGTTCTACCAGAAAGCTCATCGGATTGGCTTCATACATTAGCCGCAGTTTATCCGGCTTGTTCGCATCTTTGGTATCGCGCGGGTAAGCAAAGATGCCGCCGCGGCATAATACACGGTGCACATCACCCACCATGGCGGCTATCCAGCGCATATTATAGTTTTTACCACGCGGACCGTCTTTGCCCTGCAGCAAATCATTGATGTAGGCTTGCATCGGTGCCTGCCAGTAGCGTTGGTTTGACATATTAATAGCAAATTCGGCAGTGTATTTCGGTATGGTGGCTTGCTCTTCTGTCAGCAGGAAACCGCCATAGGTCTTATCCAGCGTATAAATGCGGGTACCTTTGCCGGTGGTTAATGCCAGCATAGTTGACGGGCCGTACAATACGTAACCTGCCGCCAGTTGCGCTGTGCCCGGTTGCAAAAACATGCTGGCATCTGCAGCATCTTTGTCTGCCGGCGCCGGCAAAATAGAAAAAATGGTGCCGATTAAACTGTTGATGTCGGTGTTAGAGGAGCCATCCAGCGGGTCAAAGGTCACCAGGTACTTACCATTTGGATTACCGGCGACAGTGTCATCTTCTTCTTCTGAACTGATGGCTTTAACGACGCCGGTTTCCAGAATGACTTCTTTTAGCAGTTCATTGGCAATAATATCGAGTTTTTTCTGCGTTTCCCCTTGAATATTCTCGCCAAGGGTAGAACCTAATACACCAGCCAGTTCACCCTGACTTACGCGGAACGAAATTTCCCGGCAGGCTGCCAGTATGGTCTTAATCAGTGAAATCAGGTCGCTGTCGACTCCATCCTGCTGTAGTACTGGCGAGATGCGGCGCATGTGATAGGTTCCTTATCTGTTATTGTGTTACTTAAGCTGCAGAGGCTGGCGTAGTTTAATGAATTTCTGTGTAAATTGCAGTTGTTACTGCCAACAAGTTCGCATTTGCTACAATGGCGGCAGTTAACTTTCAGGATTTGGTATGCATATTCATATTCTCGGTATTTGTGGCACCTTTATGGGTGGTATTGCGGCTATTGCCAAGGCGCTGGGACACCAGGTAACTGGCTCAGATGCCAATGTGTACCCACCGATGAGCACCCAGCTTGAACAACTGGGCATCGAACTCACACAGGGCTGGGATCCGGCGCAGCTGGAACCGGCCCCCGATCTGGTGATTATTGGCAATGCCTTATCCCGCGGCAATACCGCTGTAGAGCATGTGCTGAATACTAACCTGCGTTATACCTCAGGCCCGCAGTGGCTGGCCGAGCAAGTGCTGCATGACCGCTGGGTGCTGGCGGTGTCGGGTACTCATGGCAAAACCACTACCAGTACTATGCTGGCATGGATCCTGGACTATGCCGGGCTCAAGCCCGGTTTTTTAATCGGCGGCATCCCACAGAATTTTGACTGTTCTGCCCGGCTTGGTGAATCGCCATTCTTTGTTATTGAAGCCGATGAATACGATACCGCATTCTTTGATAAACGCTCTAAGTTCGTGCACTACCGGCCACGTACGCTGGTGATCAATAATCTGGAATACGATCATGCAGATATTTTCCCGGATTTAGCGGCAATTCAGCGCCAGTTTCATCATTTGCTGCGGATGGTACCGGCAAATGGTCTGGTGCTGGCACCTGAAGATACACCGGCAATTAAACAGACACTGGATATGGGCTGCTGGAGCGAACGGCAAAGCTATGGTAGCGCCTGGACTGCAGAGCTTTTACAGACAGATGGCAGCCAGTTTGCTTTGTATTATCAGCAGAAAAAACTCGGTGAACTTAGCTGGCAATTAAACGGCCAGCACAATGTTGATAACGCAGTGATGGCTATTGCCGCGGCGAGGCATGCCGGTGTTCCGGTAGCGATTGCACTGGAAGCCCTGGCGCGTTTTGTTGCTCCGAAACGGCGGATGGAGCTAAAGGCAAATATCGCAGATATCAGGGTATACGACGATTTTGCCCATCATCCAACGGCAATCAGCACCACTTTACAGGGCATTCGCAATAAAGTGGGTGGCAAGCGTGTGCTGGCAGTGCTTGAACCACGGTCTAACACTATGCGTATGGGTGTGCATCAGGCGGCGTTGCCGTTGGCGCTGGCGTTGGCAGACAAGGTGTATTTGTATGAGCCAGCCAATGCGAACTGGTCGTTAGATGCGTTAGCCAGATCGTTAGCGCCAAAAGCCAGTTTAAGCCGTGACATTGATGCTCTGGTGCAACTGCTAGCCGACCAAGCCGTGCCCGGAGACAGCATTGTAATCATGAGCAACGGCGGCTTTGGCGGTATTCACGACAGGCTTATCGGTGCGCTATCGGAAAAATGGGAGCACAAATGAGTAGCGAAAAACAGATCACGCTGGCATTTAGCGGTGCCTCAGGGGCCCCCTATGGCTGGCGTTTGCTGGAGCTGTTGCTGGCGCAGGGCATAAAAGTACATTTGCTTATATCCAGCGCGGCCAGAGTCGTGTTTGCGACTGAGCACAATATTAAGCTACCGGCCGCACCGGAAAAATGTACCGAATACCTGCAGCAGCATTTTGGCTGCGATAAGGCACTGTTAAAGGTGTATGGCAAGGATGACTGGTTTTCACCGGTGGCGTCGGGTTCTGCCGCTCCGCGCCAGATGGTGGTGTGCCCCTGTTCAACCGGTACTGTATCAGCCATTGCCACAGGTGCAAGCGACAATTTAATTGAGCGTGCGGCAGATGTGGTAATAAAAGAAAAAGGCCAGTTAATACTGGTACCGCGGGAAAGCCCGCTTAGCGCCATCCATCTGGAAAACATGCTGGCGTTGGCCCGGCTTGGTGTCACCATTATGCCGGCAGCGCCGGGCTTTTATCATCAGCCACAGCAAATCAGTGATTTAGTCGATTTTATGGTGGCGCGTATTTTAGATCATTTACAGGTGCCGCATCAGTTACTTAACCGCTGGGGTTATAGCGGCGACACGACACAGACAGGAGAGTAACATTGAGTTTAGCCTTGGATATTACCGGCCTGCATAAGGTGTATAAAAGCGGAACAGTTGCGCTTAGTGGTATAGATTTACAGGTCAGGCAAGGCGATTTCTTTGCGTTGCTGGGGCCGAACGGCGCCGGTAAAAGTACCACTATTGGCGTGATCAGCTCTTTGGTCAATAAAACCCGCGGCAAAGTCAGCGTGTTCGGCTTCGATATCGACAGCCAGCTGGAGCAAGCCAAAAGTCAACTCGGGCTGGTACCGCAAGAGTTTAACTTTAACCAGTTTGAAACGGTGCTGCAGATAGTGGTGAATCAGGCGGGTTATTACGGTGTGCCAAAGAAAATAGCCATTGAGCGGGCAGAGAAGTATCTCGGCCAGTTAGGGTTGTGGGAAAAGCGTCACGCCCGGGCCCGTGAACTTTCAGGCGGCATGAAACGGCGGCTAATGATTGCCAGGGCCTTAATGCATGAGCCGAAACTGCTGATCCTCGATGAACCTACCGCAGGCGTAGATATTGAGCTTCGTCGCTCGATGTGGGAGTTTTTGCGCAGCATTAATCAGCAGGGCGTAACGATTATTCTGACAACGCATTATCTGGAAGAAGCAGAAATGCTGTGTCGCAATATCGCTATTATCGACAAAGGTCAGATTATTGAAAACACCACCATGAAAGCCTTGCTGGCGAAGCTGACGGTAGAGACCTTTGTGCTGGATTTAGCCGATGTGCCAGCAAATCTGCGTTTAGATGAGCTCAACTGGCGCGCATTGGATGACCATAGTATTGAAGTGGATGTTGAGAAAAGTCAGGGCTTAAACCCCATTTTTAGCCAACTTAGTGAGCAGGGTATAAAAGTGTTATCAATGCGCAATAAAGCGAACCGGTTGGAAGAATTATTTGTCACCCTGGTTGAACATGGCCGCGGAGGTGCAAAATGATCAACGCCAATTACATGG
>NZ_DATCSY010000217.1:0-4756 GCF_036568245.1 Rheinheimera sp.
AAGCGCTTAGATCAGGTTCTGGCAGAAATGTTCCCCGATTATTCGCGTTCGCGGATAAAAGAATGGATTTTAGCTGACGCGGTTAAAGTCGGCGGAGTGGTGCAAAACAAACCACGCGAGAAAATGCTGGGTGGCGAACACATCGATATCCTTGCTGAGCTGCCGGAAGACGAGCGCTTTGAAGCCGAAGCGATTGATCTGAATATTGTTTATGAAGATGAACATATACTGGTGATCAACAAACCGGCCGGTTTAGTGGTACATCCGGGCGCGGGTAACGCTGATGGCACTTTGTTAAATGCCTTACTGCATCATTGCCCGGGCATTGCAGAGGTACCGCGTGCCGGTATTATCCACCGGCTGGATAAAGATACCACTGGCCTGATGGTGGTCGCTAAAACGATCCCCGCGCAAACCCATTTGGTTGAAGCGATGCAGGCACGTGAAATTACCCGTGAGTATGAAGCTGTCTGCCATGGTGCCATGACTGGTGGCGGTACTATCGATGAGCCTATTGGCCGTCATCCGACTAAACGCACCCATATGGCGGTAAGTCAGTCGGGCAAACCAGCCACCACGCATTTTCGGGTGATGGAAAAATACCGCGCACATACCCGTTTGCGTCTGCGGCTGGAAACCGGTCGTACGCACCAAATCCGCGTGCATATGACCTTTGTGAATCATCCGTTGGTGGGTGATCCTGTCTACGCTGGTCGGCCACGTCCACCGCGTAAAGCTGATGAGCACCTGCTGACGATACTGCGTAACTTTAAGCGCCAGGCACTGCATGCCGCTATGTTGCGTTTGGCACATCCGATCACCTGCGAGATCCTGGAGTGGCATGCGCCTATACCAGACGATATGGTGCAGTTAAATGCAGCGCTACGGGCTGATACGGCCGAGCACGGTCTGGACTATGTGTAGCTAGCCGATGTCAGAAAGCTTGCTGCTACCCGATTGGCCTGCGCCGGCAAATGTCAGAGCTGTCATCAGTACGCGTACTGGTGGCTGCTCGGAAGGCCGTTATGCCAGTCTGAACCTGGGAAACCATGTTGCTGACAATCCGCATTGTGTGGCAGAAAACCGTGCCCGTTTTAAGCAATTGGCGCAAATGCCTGCGGAGCCAGTGTGGTTGCAGCAGGTACATGGCACCCGCGTTTTACCTATTGACAAAGCCAGCAGGGCGGGGCAGCAATCTGACGCCAGTGTGACATCGGTTGCCAAAGTGGTTTGTACCGTAATGACGGCTGACTGTTTGCCGCTGCTGCTGTGTAACGCCAACGGTACTCAGGTTGCTGCAGTACATGCGGGCTGGCGCGGCTTATGTGACGGTATTATCGAGCGCGCTGTTGCGAAGTTTGCTTTGGCGGACCAGATTTTAGCGTATTTAGGGCCGGCAATCAGTCAGAGTGCATTTGAGGTGGGGCCTGAAGTGCGGGCGGCTTTTATGTCAAAGGCGGTAGAAGCGGAGCAGGCTTTTGTTGCAGGTGGAGCAGACAAATGGCAGGCTGATTTGTATCTGTTGGCGCGTCAACGTTTACAGGCTGCAGGGGTGTGGCAGATATACGGTGGCAACTTCTGTACTTACGCTCAGCCTGAGCTGTTTTTCTCTTACCGCCGTGACGGCCAAACCGGTCGGATGGCAGCTTCTATCTGGTTAGACTGATCTAAGTCAATTTTTTGACGTTTCTTGCTTGAATTTCCGCCAGCAGCACCCAATCTTATGACACAACGAAGTTGTTCATTGAGGAGCTATCCATGCGTCTGGATAAATTTACCAGTAAGTTTCAGGAAGCGATTGCGGATGCGCAGTCGCTGGCGCTTGGCCGTGACCAGCAGTTTATAGAACCTGTGCATCTGATGTTTGCCCTGCTGAATCAGGAAGGCGGCACAGTGCGGGAGCTGTTAAACCGTCTGGCAATCAATTTTAACGAGCTGCGCTCTAAAGTAAGTCAGGCGATTGACCGTCTGCCAAGAGTTGAAGGTGAAGGTGCAAACCTGCAGTTATCTTCCGCTACTGCCCAGTTGCTGCAGCAATGCGATAAGTTTGCACAAAAGCGTAAAGACCAGTTTATTTCCAGCGAACTGTTCGTGCTGGCGGCGACAGAAGACAAGTCTGATCTGGGCAAGATTCTGCGGCTGATTGGTGTAACTAAAGAGGGGGTTGAAGCAGCCATTGAGCAAATGCGTGCCGGGCAGAAAGTAGATGACCCTAATGCTGAAGATACCCGCCAGGCGCTGACGAAGTACACTGTCGATTTAACCGCGCGGGCTGAAGCAGGCAAGCTTGACCCTGTAATTGGGCGTGATGAAGAGATCCGTCGTTGTATTCAGGTGCTGCAGCGGCGCACAAAGAACAACCCGGTATTAATCGGTGAGCCTGGCGTCGGCAAAACCGCTATTGTCGAAGGGCTGGCGCTTCGGATCATTAATAAAGAAGTGCCTGAAGGCTTGAAAGACAAGCGGGTGCTGTCGCTGGATATGGGCTCTTTGCTGGCCGGGGCTAAATACCGTGGCGAATTTGAAGAGCGCTTAAAGGCAGTACTGAACGAACTGGCCAAAGAAGAAGGCCAGGTCATTCTGTTTATCGATGAAATTCATACCATGGTCGGGGCCGGCAAGGCAGACGGTGCTATGGATGCCGGTAATATGCTAAAACCCGCACTGGCGCGTGGCGAGCTGCATTGCCTTGGCGCGACCACGTTAGATGAGTACCGCAAGTACATTGAAAAAGATGCAGCGCTTGAACGCCGCTTTCAGAAAGTGCTGGTAGAAGAGCCGTCAGTCGAAGATACCATAGCAATATTGCGTGGCTTGAAAGAGCGCTATGAGTTGCACCACGCGGTAGAAATTACCGATCCGGCAATCGTTGCCGCGGCAACCCTGTCACATCGCTATGTGTCTGACCGGCAATTGCCGGATAAAGCGATAGATCTGATTGATGAAGCCGCATCCAGCATTCGTATGCAGATGGACTCCAAACCGGAAGAGCTTGACCGTTTAGAGCGGCGGATTATTCAGCTGAAGCTGGAAGATAACGCGCTGGCGAAAGAGACCGATGAGGCCACCAAAAAACGGCGGGATATGATTCAGGAGCAAATCCGCGAGCTGGATGTTAAATACAATGAGTTAGATGAAGTCTGGGAGTCAGAAAAAGCAGCACTGCAAGGCACTCAGAATATTAAGGCTGAGTTAGAGCAGGCCAGGCTGGATTTGGAAGTTGCACGCCGTGCCAGCGATTTACAGCGGATGTCTGAACTACAGTATGGCCGTATTCCCGAACTGGAGAAAAAGCTCGATCTGGCATCTCAGGCGGAAATGCATGATAACACCCTGCTGCGTAACAAAGTGACCGACCAGGAAATTGCTGATGTGCTGTCTAAAGCCACCGGCATTCCTGTCAGTAAGATGCTCGAAGGCGAACGCGACAAATTGTTGCGGATGGAGCAGGCACTGCACGAGAAGGTTATCGGCCAGGATGAAGCAGTAACAGCCGTTGCGCACGCTATCCGCCGCTCCCGTGCTGGTCTGGCTGATCCGAACAAGCCGATAGGATCGTTCTTGTTTTTAGGCCCAACCGGGGTAGGTAAAACTGAGCTGACCAAGTCACTGGCAACCTTCCTGTTTGACAGCCCGGATGCGATGGTTCGCATTGATATGTCCGAGTTTATGGAAAAGCATGCCGTGTCGCGTCTGGTAGGTGCGCCGCCGGGGTATGTTGGTTACGAAGAGGGCGGCTACCTGACCGAGGCGGTGCGGCGCAAACCCTATTCCGTGGTGCTGCTTGATGAAGTAGAAAAAGCACATCCCGATGTGTTCAACATTCTGCTGCAGGTTCTGGACGACGGGCGCTTAACGGACGGTCAGGGCCGCACGGTGGACTTTAAAAACACTGTCATTATCATGACATCGAATCTGGGCTCGGATCTTATTCAGGAGCATTACCGTGAATACAGCTATGGTCAGATGAAAGACATGCTGATGGACGTTCTGGTGAAGCAGTTCAGGCCGGAGTTTTTAAACCGGCTGGACGAAACCGTAGTATTTCACCCGCTGGATAATAAGCAAATACGCAGTATTGCTAAAATTCAGCTGGCGAGGCTGGAGCAGCGTCTTGCTGAGCGGCAATATCAGTTCAGTATCAGTGATGCAGCACTGGATAAACTGGCTGAGGTCGGGTTTGACCCGCTGTATGGTGCAAGACCACTGAAAAGGGCTATTCAGCAACACCTGGAAAACCCTCTGGCGCAGGCGTTGCTGCAGGGCAATATTGCACCGGGTAGCACAGTATTACTTGATCATGATGGCTCACGCTTTGTCGTCAGCAGCCAGCCTTAACTAAGCTAACCCTTGCTTTAAAAGTGACCGCCACGGCGGTCACTTTTGCCATCAGGCTATCCATGTTAAGGTATGTCCCTTATAATCATTACTAATTTCCCAAAGCAGAAGTGGCTTTATGACTGAGTCAAAAACGCAAGACACCGCCCCGCGCAAGGGCATTTTCCTGTTACCTAATTTACTGACCACAGGTGGGTTGTTCTCCGGTTTTTACGCCATAGTGGCATCGATGAACGGACACTTTGAAGCTGCAGCAGTGGCCATTTTTGTCGCGATGATTTTTGACGGTCTCGATGGCAGAGTTGCCAGGTTGACGAATACGCAAAGCGAGTTTGGTGCCCAATATGACAGCATGTCTGATATGTTGTCTTTTGGTATGGCACCGGCTTTGGTGGCGTACAACTGGGGCCTGGCGGAG
>NZ_DATCSY010000218.1:0-8360 GCF_036568245.1 Rheinheimera sp.
ACCCGTTTTCATTTCGCGCCGACCCCAACTTCTGAGCAAAACCTGTTAAATGAGCAAGTGAAACCAGCAGATATTTTTGTTACCGGTAACACTGTGATCGATGCACTGCTGCAGGTGGTGGCGAAAATAGACAGCGATCAGGCGTTAAGTGAAGAGTTCGCAGCTAAATTTCCGTATGGCCAAAATGGCCGGCGGCTTATTCTGGTTACAGGCCACCGGCGTGAGAGCTTTGGCGGTGGTTTTGAGAATATTTGTGCCGCACTTAAGCAATTGGCACAGCAGTTTGCAGATTGCGATATCGTTTACCCGGTGCATTTAAACCCGAACGTGCGCGAGCCGGTGTTCCGCCTGTTGTCAGATGCAAACAATATCCATCTGATAGAGCCGCAGGATTATCTGCCGTTTGTCTATCTGATGAGCCGCAGCACCCTGGTATTGACAGATTCAGGTGGCATTCAGGAAGAAGCCCCGTCCCTGGGTAAACCTGTGCTGGTGATGCGCGACACCACTGAGCGCCCTGAAGCGGTGGAAGCAGGTACCGTCAAACTGGTGGGTACCGATACTCAGGTTATTATCAGCGAAGTCACTAAACTGCTGACGGACAAAGCGTATTACGATAGTATGAGTTTCGCGCATAACCCCTATGGTGACGGTAAAGCCTGCCAGCGCATTATTGATGCAATAAGATCAGATGTCTGCGTAAAAAGCTGACATACGGAGTAGTGAATATGGATATTCTTCGAAATCTGCAAGCTTCCCCCAAGCGCTGGCTAATTACCGGCTGTGCAGGTTTTATTGGCTCTAACTTACTGGAAACCTTATTAAAGGCGAACCAGCAGGTAGTGGGGTTGGATAACTTTGCGACCGGCTATCAGCGTAACCTTGACGAAGTACAGCAACTGGTTAGTCCGCAGCAGTGGGCTAATTTTACTTTTATTAAAGGTGATATCCGAAGCTCAGCAGATTGTCAGCAGGCATGCAGTGATGTCGACTACGTCCTGCATCAGGCCGCACTTGGCTCTGTGCCGCGTTCAATTGCCGATCCTATTACCAGCAACGATACCAATATCAGCGGCTTTTTAAATATGCTTGTAGCCGCGCGTGATGCCGGCGTTAAACGTTTTGTTTACGCTGCATCCAGCTCAACTTATGGTGACCATCCGGCGCTGCCAAAAGTTGAAGATGCGATTGGCAAGCCATTGTCGCCTTATGCCGTGACGAAATACGTCAACGAACTGTATGCCGATGTTTTCTCCCGCAGCTACGGTTTTCACAGCATAGGCCTGCGCTATTTTAATGTGTTTGGCCCAAGACAGGACCCCAATGGCGCTTATGCGGCAGTTATTCCGAAATGGACTGCAGCCATGATTGCCGATCAGAACGTTATGATTAACGGCGATGGTGAAACCAGCCGTGATTTTTGCTTTGTCGACAATGCCGTGCAGGCGAACATACGTGCAGCACTGGCAGATATCGAACATTCAGAGGTATTTAACGTTGCACTGGGTGATCGTACTACATTGAATGAATTATTTGCTGCCATTGCAGACAGTTTGGCTGACAATGGCATTCATTACCAAAAGACAGCACAATATGGCGATTTTCGTGCCGGCGATGTGCGCCACTCTCAGGCCGACATCAGTAAAGCACAGCATATGTTGGGTTATACCCCACAGTATCGCATCCGCGAAGGCCTTTCGCTCGCGATGCCATGGTATATTCAGCAACACAGCTATAGTAAAAGCTAATTTCTCCCGTAAACGGAATTACACAGGATGTTCAAGATGAAGAATATTGCAGACAGTCAGATTGCCATTATTGGTTTAGGTTATGTCGGCCTGCCATTGGCAGTTGAGTTTGGTAAGCATTATGCCACTTTGGGGTTTGATATTAACAAAGCCCGTATTGCAGAGCTGAACAATGGCGAAGACCATACGCTGGAAGTCAGTAGCGAAGAGTTAAAACAAGCCGACAAGCTGCGCTACAGTTGTGAGCTGGACGATTTACGCAGCGCCAATGTATTTATTGTTACGGTACCGACCCCAATAGACAAACACCGTCAGCCCGATTTAACCCCACTGATTAAAGCCTCTGAAACCTTGGGTAAGGTGATTAAGAAAGGCGATATCGTCGTATACGAGTCAACGGTTTACCCGGGCGCCACAGAAGAAGACTGTATTCCGGTGATAGAGCGCGTATCAGGCCTTAAATACAACGTGGATTTTTTTGCCGGTTACAGCCCTGAACGGATTAACCCGGGTGACAAAGAGCACCGTGTAACGACGATTAAAAAAGTCACCTCTGGTTCAACGCCGGAAATCGCAGAATTTGTCGATAGCCTGTACGGCAGCATTATTACCGCCGGTACCTACAAAGCCAGTTCTATTCGCGTGGCTGAAGCGGCAAAAGTGATTGAGAACACCCAGCGTGATTTGAATATTGCGTTAATCAATGAGCTGGCAGTTATTTTTAACAAATTGGGTATAGATACGGAAGAAGTGTTGCTGGCTGCAGGCACCAAGTGGAACTTTTTGCCGTTCAGGCCTGGTCTGGTGGGCGGGCACTGTATTGGCGTAGACCCGTATTACTTAACTCATAAAGCACAGGCGATAGGTTATAACCCGGAAGTTATTCTGGCCGGTCGTCGCATTAACGACAGTATGGGCCGTTACGTGATCAGCCAACTGGTTAAAGCGATGATTAAACGCTGTATCCAGGTAAGTGGCGCCAGAGTGTTGGTAATGGGCTTAACGTTTAAAGAGAATTGCCCGGATATCCGTAACACGAAAGTGGTCGATATTCTTGCCGAGCTAAAAGAATATGGTGTGGTTGCAGATGTGTTCGACCCCTGGGTAGATGCAGCTGAAGCTGAACATGAATATGGCATAACGCCAATTGCGCAGCCTGAAGCAGGCAGTTACGATGCGGTGATTCTGGCGGTAGGCCACAAACAGTTCCGTGACATGGGCGCCGCTGGTATTCGTGCTCTGGGTAATGCTGACAGCATACTGTATGATCTGAAATATGTACTCAGTACTGCCGACAGCGATTTGCGGCTGTAATTGTTAAATTGATGCTTTCTGCTCTTAACGCCGATGCTTTATAATCGGCGTTTTGCTTTTCTGAACTGGTATAAATGAACGTCATTGCAGCTCCGCTGGCTGATAGTCTGATCTTTGAACCTGAGCGCTTTGGTGATCAGCGTGGTTTTTTTCAGGAAAACTTCCGTGTGGCTGATTACCGCTTGGCCGGTATTGAAGATGAGCTGGTGCAGGATAACTGGTCACGGTCAGTTAAAGGTGTATTGCGTGGCATGCACTTTCAGCATCAGGCCCCACAGGGCAAGTTAATCAGTGTGATGCGTGGTGAGATTTATGATGTCGCGGTAGATGTGCGCAGGCATTCAGCTAACTTTGGTCGCTGGCAAGCCGTGGTGTTGTCTGAGCATAAACCGCAACAGTTATGGCTGCCGCCCGGTTTTGCCCATGGCTTTTTGGTGTTGTCTGATGTCGCGGATGTGATTTATAAAACCAGTCACTACTACAATCAGGCTGACGAGGGTGCATTTTCCTGTTTCTCGGCTGAACTTGGTATCTCTTGGCCTGACTTGCCTTATATACAGTCTGCTAAAGACAGCGCTGCGGCAGATTTCCACGAGATTTTCGCTTGAAAACCCTGCTTATAACCGGTGCTGCAGGCCAGTTGGGCCAGTTGTTGCAGCGGCAGTATGCCGCACAGCGACAATTCAAGGTGTTAGCCTGCGACAGTGCAATGTTAGACATCACTGATGACAGCGCACTGCAGCGGCTATTCAGTGCCGTAAGGCCTGATATCGTTATCAACTGCGCTGCTTACACTGCGGTTGACAGTGCTGAACAACAGCCAGAACGCTGTATGCTGGTCAATGCTGTGGCCAGTGCCTCGCTGGCAGGCCTTTGCCGGCAATATGACAGTTTGCTGATCAGTTTCTCCACGGATTACGTATTTGATGGTCAGCACAATGCACCTTACACCGAGTCAGACCCGGCTTCGCCGCTGAATCTGTATGGCAAGTCTAAGTTACTGGCGGAAGACGCTGTAGTACAGGCCGGAAGATACATCACGTTTCGAACCAGTTGGTTGTTCAGTGCACTGCCTGGCAACTTTGCCAGTTCTATATGGCGGCGAGCTGTGCGTGGTGAACCTGTTAGTGTCGTCAGTGATCAGCTAGGCGGGCCGACACCGGCCAGTGCTCTGGCAGAGACGGTTTACCGCCTTACAATGGATTATGCTGCACAGACTTGTTTACCTTACGGCTTGTATCACTTTTGTGGATACCCGTATTGCAGTTGGTATGATTTTGCGAAGGCGATATATCAGCTGGCGGCACCACAACATCAGCATTGCCTGACGGCAATTAACAGCCCTTTCCCCGGTAGTTTGGCAGCACGTCCTGCCTATTCTTGTCTTAATAGCAGCTTATTTCAGCGCACATTCACGCAACCTGCCACAGACTGGCGCACCGAAATTGAGTCGTATGTAAAAAAAATGCGCGTTTAGTTCGTGTATCCGGCTTGGCAGGTAAAAAAAATTCGATAATCAGCAACAAAGCCTATAGAATTCTCAACTTGGTCTGGCCTGATGATATCGACAGATAAAAGGACATATTTTCTGTTTCAGGTCCACTGCAGAGCACTATAAACCAATAAGAACCGGAGCGACGAGTGGTTAATTTCGTTAAATATTTGGCATTCTCTCTGTTTTTTGCGCTACCGCTGTACAGTCTTGCGCAAACTGTCACCCCCGCCATGATGGAGCAGTTCAAACAGCTACCCAGAGCGCAGCAAGAACAGCTGGCTAAGCAATACGGTATAAATCTCAGTGAATTGGGGCTTGATAGTGCAGCCCAGACAGATACTGATACTACCGATACCGATCAGGACAATCGGTTAAAGCGCCGAAAACAACAGCTTGAGCAGAAAAAGCTCGAAGAAGACGATAAACCAAAGCGTTTCGGCCTGAACATGTTTGATGAGGCCAGTTCAGTCTTTGCGCCGGCAAAGAATTTGCCGGTACCGGACAATTATATTTTGGGGCCGGGCGACAAACTGTTACTGCAACTGTTTGGCAAACTAAACCGCGATATTCAAGCAGAAGTAAACCGTGATGGCGCTGTAAACATTGCCGAGATGGGGGCTGTACAGGTATCAGGTTTACGTTACGCCGAAGCAAAGCAGCTGATTATTGAACGGGTACGGCAGCAGCTTCTGGGTACAGATGTAGCCGTCAGCATGGGATCTCTGCGGACAATTAACGTATTAATCGCTGGTGAGGCAAAGTATCCGGGCTCGTATAATTTGCCGGCGCTAAGTTCAGTAACCCAGGCCCTTTATGCCGCCGGTGGGGTAAGTGATATTGGTAGCCTGCGGCAGATTTCGGTACAGCGCTCAGGCAAAAGTGTTGCAACCTTTGACCTGTACGCCTTGCTGTTAAAAGGCGATGCCAGAAACAACCTGCATTTAAAAGACGGCGATGTGATTTTTATCGCACCGGTAAGTGCTATTGCAGAGGTCGCCGGAGAAGTGCACCGGCCTGCACTGTATGAAGTGGCTGCAGATGACTCGCTGCTGGATCTGCTGAACATGGCCGGCGGTGCCAAGCCCGGAGCTTACCCGCAGCAAGCTGTATTACAGCGTTTTAACGATCAGCATCTGCGCGATTACCTCAGTGTTGATTTAACAGATAAGGCGCAACAACAGATAAAAGCCCGTGCTGGCGATGTGCTCAGAGTCGGCGCGACTTCGCCACAAATCAAAAATTCAGTGACACTGGCCGGAGCGGTGGCCCGTCCGGGAGTGCATGCCTGGCGCCAGGGCCTGCACCTGACAGACTTACTGGGTTCAAGATGGTCAGATTTACAGCGTACGGCAGATCTGAACTACGGTATTGTGCTGCGTGAAGTGAATACACTGGGTGACGTTGAGGTGTTGCAATTCCGCCTTGCCGATGCAATAGCACAGCCGGCAGGTAGCGAAAATATAGAGTTGCAGGCCCGTGATACTGTGATCGTGTTTCACAATGCGCTGCAGACTTATCAGCGCTCAGCGTTAAACAAATATCTGCGCGATGCATTGGAAAAACGTTTTGATATTGCCGTTGAATTACGTTGGTTAAATCAGCTGGACCTGGCGGAAGAAGGCTTCAGGCTCATGTCAGAACAGGAACAACTGACAGAAGAGCTACTGAATGAAGAAATTAATAAATTCAGACAGGGAGAAAGCCGCTTATATGCTGAGGATATTTCTAAGCCGGATCAGCAAAAAGCCCTGAAAGAGAATTTCAGCTATTTACTGCAGCACGTGTTGGATGACCCTGAACTGATAAAGCTGACGCCTCATCTTACCCGTACCGAACTGTTATATCCGGTATTGGAAAAGTTGCGCTTGCAGGCCCGTAACGGTGCGGAGCCACAGCTGGTCAGTGTCAGCGGTGAAGTGTTGGTAGAAGGCGAGTACCCACTGGCTAAAAATGCTGATGTACGGGATCTGATCGACGCGGCCGGTGGCCTGAAAGACTCGGCATTTTTACGCCGGGCCGAGTTGTCCAGAGCAATCAGCCGTGCTGATGCAACACGCGGCCTGAACATCGAACACTCTACAGTAGACTTGGCCGAGGTGCTGTCGGGCGGCCAGACACTGAAACTGGCAAGCCGTGACAGGCTTAATGTGTTTCCTGTACCGGAATGGGATCTGGACCGTACTATTGAACTTACCGGGGAAGTGAAGTTTCCGGGGGTTTACACCATTCAGCAGGGTGAAATGCTCGCTGACGTGTTAAAGCGTGCCGGAGGGGTAACTGCCAATGCCTTTGTTGACGGCTCAGTGTTTACCCGTGAGCAAATCCGTGAGCGTGAAACGCAGCAGCTGAAAAAGCTCAGTGAACAGTTGCGCGCCGATATCGCCGCCAAATCGCTTTCAAGTGAAACGGCCAGAATTACACCTGAAGACGCTATTACCATGATTAGTGAAATTGAAAAGGTGAAACCGGTCGGTCGGTTAGTGGTGAATCTGCCAATGATTATGGCTGGCGACCCGTCAGCAGATTTGCCGGTAGAAGACGGTGACAAGCTGCATATCCCACGAGTAAACAATACCATTGCTATTGTTGGTGAGGTTCAGCATCCGAGCAGCCACCGTTTTGCCGCGAACCTCGCGCTGGATGATTACCTGAAATTAGCCGGTGGTTTCCGTAAACGCGCAGACCAGGACCGGGTTTATGTGATACGGGCTGATGGCTCGGTTATGGTACCGGAGAACAGCTGGTTCAGTGTCAGCAAAAATAGCCTCAAAGCCGGTGATACTATCGTGGCGCCGCTGGATACCGAATACAAAGATAACTTAAGTCTGTGGGCGCAGGTTACGCAGATTTTCTATCAGAGTGCGGTCGCAATAGCAGCATTGAACAGTTTCTAACAAACGGAATAGTGATGAGTAAAGACTTAACTAACGACGTCGGCTATGCCAATGACGAAATCGGACTCAATGAACTGTTTAGTGAAATCTGGCGCGTTAAATTCTGGCTGGGCGGCATTTCCTTTCTGGTTGCGGTGATAGTGGCCGCCTACAGCCTGACGCTACCAAACATTTATCGTTCGGAAGCACTGGTCGTGCCGGTTGAAGACGGTGCAGGCGGCAAACTGGGCAGTTTAGCCGGTCAGTTTGGTGGCCTGGCGTCACTGGCGGGTATCAGTCTGGGTAAAGGCGATAGCAACAAAAGTGTTATCGCGCTTGAGAAACTAAAGTCACGTGAGTTTTTCTTTAAGTTCGCCGAAAAGCATCAGATTCTGGTGCCGCTTATGGCTGTTAAAGAGTGGGACCCACAAAGCGACAAGCTGGTGTTAGATGCTGACATATACAATGCTGACACTGATACGTGGGTTCGCAACGTTAGTTGGCCTAAGCAGCCTAAACCCAGTTTGCAGGAAGCTCACAAAGCTTTTTTAGACTCTCTGACGGTGTCACAGGACAAAACCACGGGCATGGTCAAAATCATGCTGGAGCATGTTTCACCAACGATTGCGCGTGATTGGACAACAGCCCTGATTACAGATTTGAACGAAGAAATGCGCCAGCGCGATATCGCTGAGGCGCAATCGAGCATTGCCTATCTGGAACAGCAGGTTGCTGATACCAAAATTACTGAAATAAAAACGGTGCTTTATCAGCTGATCGAAGAGCAAACTAAAACGCTGATGCTGGCCAACGTCAAGCCAGAATACATTCTGGAAACTGTGGATGCAGCCATAGTGCCGGAAAAGAAATACAAGCCGGGTAGAGCGGTTATGGTGATAGGTGCCGCAGTAGTGGTATTTATCGGCGGGG
>NZ_DATCSY010000219.1:0-2880 GCF_036568245.1 Rheinheimera sp.
GCTCCTATCCAACCAGCCGCTAAGGCGCGGTGGCGAGCGGATTTGCCGCCGGGACTATGCTGTGAATGCTTTGCAGTACGTCGTTACGCAGTAGCAGCCCAACAGTGGTATTTAACAGTGGCAGCCGAGCGGTAGCCACCACCTGGCTGCGTTCATCTGTCAGCGTGTAACCACTGTCTTTTAACGCATTGACCAAAGTAGCAAACAGTTGCTTATCGTAATACTCCGGCGCAGTAATGCCGTGCAAACTGAGCAGACGCTGAGCCAGTTCGTGGCTGCGCCCCTCCAGTGCAGCACGGCTTTGCGCGCCCTGACTCTCTATAAGTTGTAGCACCATCGCGTAGCGCTGTAGCGTATGTTCGGCGTTGTGTGCCAGCATACTCAGCATAAAATAGCCTGTGCTGTTCTGCGCCGGTGCTCTGTAATGTTGATCAACCAGTTCCGCCAGACCTGTATCAGCCAGATACTGCAATATCGCGTCACAGTAGGCGTTTACATCACTGATACTCAGAAATAGTTCTTGCTGTAGCAGTGGGAACAGTTGCTGCACTATGCTGTGTAAGCGTTGTTGACTGATTTCCCGCTGATGCAAAATGGCGCTGGCGACAATCGCCGGTAGAATATACGCATGCAGTACGTTATTGCGGTAATAACTTAACAACACGGCATTTTCTTCGCTCAGGCTCAGCAGCTCGCCAAAACTGTCGCGTTGCTGCTGCACTTTTTGTAATTGTATCGCATGGTCGATCAACTGTGCTGCAGATTCTTCCGGTAGCGTCATTTGTTCGCTGTAAGGCACCGTACGCTGCAGCTGCAGGTAAAAATCAAGCTGCTGCTCCAACTCGCGCCGTGTCAGAGTGTGTTTTTCGGTTGCCAGCAAACACAGCGCTATCAGGTTAATACTATTAAGTGCAGCCGCGTGGTTTATACGCTGCATCAGCGTGTCGGCAAGTACAGCCACCGTCGGGTTCAGCCACTGCGGTTTTTGCACCTCCATTGGATGCAAATCCTGTTTCCAGTCAGGCACATGCTGATTAAGATAATTATTCAGTGTTATCGGCTCACCAAAGTTCACGTAACCATAGCCGTAGTCGCGTAGATTCTTGATCGCTTTAATTACACCCCAGGCTGACTCTTTCTGTTTGCCGGATCCTTTAAGTTCACGCAGGTAAGTGTTTACTTCCATTACGTGCTCATAGCCGAGGTAAACCGGTACCAGTGTTACCGGTCTTTCAATACCGCGCAGCATCGACTGCAGTGTCATGGCAAGCATGCCTGTTTTGGGTTGCAGCAGTCGCCCGGTGCGGCTGCGGCCACCTTCGGTGTAGTACTTGACTGAATAGCCTTTGCTGAACAGCTGGCACAAGTATTCACGGAACACCGCTGAATACAGTTTGTTACCGCTGAAACTGCGGCGGATAAAAAAGGCGCCGCCGCGGCGGAATATCGGCCCGGCAGGCCAGAAGTTCAGGTTAATGCCGGCTGCGATATGTGGTGGCGCCAGCCCTTGCTGATAAATGACATAGCTTAGTAACAGATAATCCATATGGCTGCGATGGCAAGGGACGTAAACAATTTCATGCCCTTTTTGCGCTAAATCCCGCAGCATATCGGCATTGTTAATTTTTATACCGGTGTACAACTTACTCCATAACCAGCGCAGTACCCTGTCACCCACACGCAACGTAGTGGCGCGATAATCTGCCGCTATCTCCAGCAATAATTTTCTGGCCTCCTGACGGGCATCACTGACTGATATCCGCTTGGCTTTAGCTTCGTCGTCTATCGCTTTTTTAAGTGCAGGAGCCGCGAGCAGGGCATTAAACAGCTGCGCACGATTCACCAGCTTGGGGCCTGTTGCGGCCAGGCGTTGGCGATAAAAATGGAATCGCGACATCCGCAAAAGCTTATGCGCCGTCTGCTCTTCAGCGCCGAACTCTGCTGCCATTTGTTTCAGTGCTACGGCCCGGCTAAACCGAACCAGCGTATGGCGGCCGGAGATCAGTACTATTAAGAGTTTCGCCAGCCAGTTTGGGGCATGCGCTTCGCCCAATAACCACTTAATGCTGTTTTCTTTACCCGGAGCCCGGCCCCACAGCAATGAAATAGGGACTAATTGTGCGTCCAGTGACGGATCATCAAGGTGAGCCTGCAGCAAAGCCTGGCCCTGTGCCAGAGCGGTCGTTTTTCCACGTCTAAACCATAAAGTGTGAGGTTTCTCCAGGAATAAAGTCCGCGGATGCTCGGCACCATTTAAGCTAACGTTGTCCGCAGGATCAGGTAATCCCAGTGATTCACAAACCCGGCTGATTGCGGCTAAGTCTGCTGCTGACTCTGTTGCGCAGATGTAAAAGAATGGCCTGTTTTTATCTAACGCCAGTTCTGAAACCGCTTGTTCGGGAACAATTTTGTACTTCAGCAGCGGCCACATTGGCCATTTTAATAAGGCTGCAAACAATTTTACCGGCCGGAACATAGCCTACTCACCTCAGTTAAAAAGTCGCCTAGCATAGCACGTCAGTGTAGTGCAGAAAAATGTGCGTCAGCACAGATGCTTGCAATTGTAGCATGCCTGTATATACTCACAGTACTAACTGTACAGGTAACCAGCACTATGAGACCACTGACACCGCGACAGGCAGAAATTCTGCAACTGATCAAAGATTATCAACAAGACAGCGGCATGCCACCCACCCGCGCCGAAATTGCACAGCAATTAGGTTTCAAGTCGGCAAATGCCGCGGAAGAACATTTAAAAGCCCTTGCTAAAAAAGGCGTTATTGAAATGATGCCTGGCACTTCCCGCGGTATCAGATTGGTTGATACAGACGAACCGGAGCAACTGGGGTTGCCGTTGATCGGTAAAGTGGCTGCCGGGCA
>NZ_DATCSY010000220.1:0-5275 GCF_036568245.1 Rheinheimera sp.
ACTCAACAACTTCGCCAACCACCACGCCGCTAAATTCACCAGCGACGGTTTCAATACCATCAACTTCAAGACCTGCCATTGATAACTGTTCAGATAAGGTGTTGGTGTCAATGGCTGGGTTCACCCACTCGCGTAACCAGGCTTCACTGAATTTCATCTAAATTAACTCCGCTTATCTGAACTGTTTTAAGAAACGTAAATCGTTTTCAAAGAAGGCACGTAAATCCGTTACGCCATAACGCAACATCGTCAGGCGTTCAACCCCCATACCAAAGGCAAAACCACTGTACACTTCCGGGTCGATCCCCACTGAGCGCAGTACATTCGGGTGCACCATACCGCAGCCCAGTACCTCCAGCCATTTGCCGTTTTTACCCATTACATCAACCTCAGCTGAAGGTTCAGTGAACGGGAAGAACGATGGCCGAAAGCGGATCTGCAGGTCTTCTTCAAAGAAGTTATGCAAAAAGTCATGCAAAATACCTTTTAGCTCAGTAAAGCTAACGTTGGTATCAACCATTAAGCCTTCTACCTGGTGAAACATTGGCGTATGCGTTTGGTCGTAGTCGTTCCGGTAAACCCGCCCCGGGGAAATAATACGCAGTGGTGGCTGCTGCTGTTCCATAGTGCGTATCTGCACCCCTGAGGTTTGCGTGCGCAGCATCAGTTTTGGGTTGAAATAAAACGTGTCATGATCTGCACGGGCAGGATGGTGCTCAGGAATATTCAGCGCATCAAAGTTATGGAAATCGTCTTCAATTTCCGGGCCGTGCTTCACCTCAAACCCCAGCTCGGCAAAAAATGACGAAATGCGTTCAATAGTGCGGGTTACCGGGTGTAAACCACCGGTTTCCAGCGTCCGGCCCGGTAAGGTGACGTCAATCTGTTCCTGCGCCAGCTTGGCGGCCAGCTGTTCATGCTGCAACAAATCACGGCGTGTATTCAGCGCGTCCTGCACCTTTTGTTTCAGCTCGTTGATCTCTGCGCCGGCTTGTTTGCGCTGCTCCGGGTCCATCGCACCCAGTGATTTTAAAAGTTCGGTAATACTGCCTTTTTTCCCCAGAAACTCCACCCGGATGGTTTCCAGCGTAGGAATATCTGTGGCCGCAGCTACGGCCTGTAAGGCATTTTCCAATATTGCTGTTAGGTTCATGCGTGTCCTCAAAGCAGCTAAGGTTATCTAGTGTCAAAGCCGACAATGATACACCAGAATGCGTGTTAAACGCAGGCTGCTGAGGCACTTTTTCTACAAAGAACACGCTGTTTTAGTTAAGAATGTCTTTTACAAACGGAATAGTCAGCTTGCGCTGGTGCACTAAAGTGGCTTTATCGAGTTTATCCAGCATGACGACCAGTGCGCGAATGTCCCGGTCCTGATGATTCAACAGGTAGCGGGCGACCTCATCTGGCAGCTCCATTCCGCGCAACCGCGCCTTCTGCTGCAGTAGCTTGTGTTTATCTTCGTCGGTAAGCAACCGCAGCTGGAACGCTGTGCAGGCTTGCAATCTGGAGACCAAATCAGCCAGTTGAAGGCCAAGCTGAGAAGGACTTTCATTGCCAACAATAATCAGCGCTTTACCCTGTTCAAGCATACGGTTATATAAATCGAACACCGCCGTCTGCCAGCTGATATCGCCCACTATCGCCTGAATATTGTCCAGACACACCAAATCCAGCTGCTCCAGATCATCCAGTAATCTTGGGCTTAACAGCCTGCAATCATCTAATGTCAGTAACTGGCTGGTCAGCCCCTGCTCCTGAGCTTGTACACAAGCAGCGTAGAGTAAATGCGATTTACCGCTGCCACTGGCACCAAACAGATAAACCGGGCTTTGTTGCACACTTTGTTGCAGATAGCTTTTCAGAAAAACCACAGCCTCGCTTTGCCCGGCAGCATAAAAACTATCGAGCGTTTCGTCTTCCGGCAGTGTAACGGCAAGCGTGTACTGTAGTGGTTGCATCAGGGTTTAATGTACTCAAATCGAGAGAAAACCGGTTGCTCTATGGTACTTACTGACTGATCTTGTTCAGCGTTGTGGTCTGTCGCAATACGTAAGCGCGGATTAAACCGCAGCGCGTTCATCAGCCCCTCGGCGCTGATACTACTGCTTAATTTATACTGTGCGCTATCGCTGTCGTAGCGGACGATCGTCACTTCTGAAACTCCAACCACCTGCTGCAACAACTTTTGCACCTGTACCAGCGCTGCGAGATCAGTAAGGCGCTGAACCTCAAGCACATAATCTGTACCGGCCTGGGCAGACATTAAACTGGCATATTGCTGCGCCAACTGAGACGACAGCGACGCCGCAAAGCTCTGCATTAAGCTGCTTTCATCCTTGGCGGTGATTTCATCACGGAAGGTTCTGCCAGCGTCCTGCCGCTGCCAATTCAAGCGGAAAACCGTCCCGTCGTCCTGCTCGATCCGGTCAACAGCAGCCACGACCACAACATCAGGCCGGTAACGGACACTGGCTTGGTTAATCTGCTGCCAAAACCCAGCCCAGGCATCAGTTTCAGACAGCGCCAACAGGTCATCCATATCATAAAGCGGTAACAAAAGTGGTAAACCTGCCTGGCCAAATGACTGTCGTAACGAGGTATTTAATGGCTGCTCAGAGCGCCGCACAAAATTGCGGTTTCCCTCGTCCTGCTGCACCAGCCAGACCAGAATATCTGGTCTAAGTGCACCCCAGACGGCAATATTATGTTGTTGCAACAGCTGGTTTACTTTAGTGGCATCCAGCAGTACCCGCATACGGTTGCCATCGGCATGACGCACGGCTTCAAACTGTTTGATGTAAGCCGAAGCTTGTTTGAACTCGCTTTCCAACTCCTGGCCGCCGGCGATATCGGATTTACCACTTACCCGAACCAATACTTGTTTCAAGGCTGCTTGCTGCCAATCACCTTCTGCTGCGACATCGGCCTGATATAAATCGGCAACCTGACCGGCATGCACGGCCACGGCAGACACGCCACACAGCAGAGTTAAAACACGTAACACCTTAATCATTATTTTTACCTCAGGCCAGAACCGGAAAAATACCTTTTAAACCTGCACTGATAAATTCAACCGCAATGGCGGCCAGTATCAGCCCCATTACCCTGGTAATAATATTCATGCCTGTCTGGCCCAGGCGGGCAGAAATTTTATCTGCCAGACGCATCAAAGCCCATAATACGGTACCGATAAGCACTATCTCAGCGGACATAATAGCGTAGTGCTGCCAGCCATCACTGCGATTAGCATACAGAATAATCGAGCTTATCGCCCCAGGCCCGGCCAGCATCGGCATCGCTAAGGGCACTACAGCTACTGACTTACGGTGCTCTGCCTCTTCGCGTTCCGCATCAGTATTTTTTGCGTTGCTGGTTTGTGCATATAACATCGAAATGGCCATCAACAAGATCAGAATGCCACCACCAACCCTGAACGAATTTACCGATATACCAAAAAAGCTCAGTATAAATTCACCGAAAAACAACGTAATAAGCAAAATAATGGTAGCCGCTTTGGCTGCACTGGCCGCGGTTGCACGTCGCTCGGCCGTATTGTAGTGCTGGGTCAGAGACAAATACAGTGGCAATGCCCCAAGCGGATTCAGAATGGCGAAAATCCCGATCAGTATTTTCAGATAATCCTGTATTTCCAGCATTCACAATCTCCTTTTTTATCATTCGCAGTGTAATGATAAAAGCCTGCCACTTTCAATGCGTTATAGAAAAATAAAGCCACCCTGCGGTGGCATTAAACATTGGGCAGTTTTAGTCTGCTCTGCTCCGTTCAGTACGAACTGACGTTAGAAGCTGAACAGCACCGGCTGTATTTTATAACTCTATGCGGGCTAACCGAATGGCCTGAACAAAAGGCTCGTGCAGCGCCAGCGTGGTCTCCGCATCAAGGCTGGTACCGTTCTTGTCCCGTAAACTGATGGCGGTTTGTTTATCTGCCCGGCTCAATACCAACTGGTATTCACCCGCTGGCAACGGCAGTACTGGTTTTGCCTCTGAGCCCCAGATTTTCGACCAAAAGCCTGGCTCTGATTTCTCATAGTTCAGGTAATAGGTAAACGCTGAACGGTTAATATCAGTCACATTAAGGTTTAGCTCGGTAAAAAGTGCTTCCAGTTGCGACCAGGTAACATCAATTGGCTGCGGCGTCACTAGTGCAGGGTTACCTTCAGCATCCATTCCCGGCTCCAGCGATACATCCGGCGCTTTAGCTTTATTAGCCCGGGCGACAATAATTTCTTCTTTGCCAATCCGGTCAATAATCTGATTAAGTAATGCAACTTCCTGCCGTTTTGTATCACTTTTGCTTAACTCGGCTTCCGGTGTGAAATACTGATGTTCCAGCATAGTCACGGTAACACTTGCTGAGCGACCGTGTGGGCGCGGCTCAATGCTGATGTTATAGCGCGCCTGCTCTTGCTGCTGGCTGGATTTCCAGAACCAGAAACCTTCTTCCTCTGAACGTGCTATCCAGCCGGTAGTATAGTTTAGCCCCTGCTCGTCTGAGCTTAGCTCAATACCTTGTTCGGCGAACTGTGTTTGCAGCATTTGCTTTAAAAAAGGTACCAGGTCACCGGTGTAATCGTTGCGATCAAACCATACCCGCGATAACTTGTCGCCTTCTTCTACCCTGCTACTGCTCGCGGTACCAAGCACCAGAGCAGGTGATCGGATATCTACCGCAGTATTAGCTTGCTTTGAATCCGGAATATCAAACTTTGCCGGCTTGGCGGGCGCTTTTAACCCTGCTGGTACTTTGAGCTCTGGTACAGTTTCGGCCTGGCTAACCGTTTCGGTTGGCTCGGTCTGCAGTAATGAACATCCTGTCAGCAATACACTCGCTACTACACTACTTTTAATCCAATGTTGCACGTTACTACTCCTAAATTTGGTGCGATCGGGCTTTAATGCTGATCAAAACTCAATACCGGCTTGTGTTAATGCCTGTTCGATTATGCTGCCGTGAATTGGTTCAAGTTGCGTTAGTGGTAACCGCACCTCATCAGATGTTATCAACGCCATTCTGTGTAAGGCCCATTTCGCCGGTATAGGATTGGCCTCAATAAACAAGTCACGGTGTAACGCCTGCAGTGTTTTATCAATGGCTTCTGTTTGCTCGACATCACCGCTAAGGGCAGCATGACATAACTGTGCCATTTGTTTTGGCGCTATGTTGGTTGTTACTGAGATGACACCATGTCCGCCTTTTAACATAAATTCAGCGGCACTGGCATCATCACCACTTAGCAGCATAAAATCG
>NZ_DATCSY010000221.1:0-9980 GCF_036568245.1 Rheinheimera sp.
ACTGGGCAGTTGCTGGCGGTCAACCTGACGCTTACCAGAAGCGAAATAAATTTCGGTGTCGCGGGCCTGCTGCCAGGATAAAGGCGACATTTGCGCAACACAGCCCTGAAACTTATCAACGGCATCAGCTGCGCGCACACTGGTCAGCACTAACTGTTGCTGCGCATCACCCAAATCAAACTGTAACCAGGCACCTTGCTGCAGCTGACGCAATAACGGCAACGCCGCTTGCAGAAAACTAACTTCGCTGTCCTGATATAACTCGGCGTAGTATGTCTCGGCAGACGCAGCGGGCTGCCCGCCTTGCCAGTCGGCTGGACGGGCGATAACACTCACCTGCTGCAGTGCTGAATGCGGCTGTGCCAGTACCAGATTAAGCCGCAGCGGCTGACCGGGTTCCAGTGCGAAACTGACCCGCCCCAGGCCTCTGACCTGTTGCTGTAACTGGCAATAAAAAGCATCGCTGTTAAGCTGCCATTTGGCCTGCTCTGCCGGTTGCGTCAGCAGTGCCGCAGTCACCGAAGCCCCTGAAAGGCTGGCGCTTAACCACAAACTGAAAGACAATACAGACACCATACACACCTTTTATTTTGTCGCTGACATCACGCCGGGCAACTTAGCCTGGCATAGCAAAATAAAAAGCAAACGGCATAGAAAAGCACAGAACACTGACGGAGCGGCCATAACAATACGGCTAACCCCAACGAATGGCGCTAAGCTAATGCGGCCCCGCTGTCGTAGCGCTGTAACACGCCGTAGACCGGAAGCTTTGCGTCCTGACCTTTCGGTGCAGTTTGCCTTTTAATTGTCTTAACAAGTTCACAAATCCGACCAGATTTATGAACCGAAACTGAATAATGCAAACGATATCGAAATTATGTTGGCTTAGCAAGAGTGTTTTTTAACAAGATCTAATATGATGTTTAAGATCATAGATTTGCACCTGCATATTTTTTCGCCAGCCGCTAACATATTACCAACACTGCTCTGACCTGTTGCCGCTATCAACTGACTAAACAGTAAGAAAAACTGCAAAACTATCTAAACGGACACAGCAAACTACCGTCAATTATTTCCCTTTATTATGGCGCTATGATGACAGCCATCAGGTACCGCGTTAGCCCAGAGCACCGATAACATTCACCCGCAGATTTTCCGGAATTTCGTTATACGACAGCACGGCCAATGAGTTCTGGGTAAAAGTACGGGCATAGCGCGCCAGTAATGGCCTCAGCTGTGGGATCACCACCAGCGCCGGCGTGTGGCCCTGCTGCTGCATCTGACTGCAGATCAGCGGCATATTACGCTGAAACTGACTCAGCAGGTTGGGTGCCACCGGGAAGCTATCCAGTGTCACTTTGCCAGCCTGCATGGCCTGATTCAGCGCGCTCTGCAGTGTTTGCTCCAGCTTTTCATCCAGCGTAAAAGCGGCCAGCTCGTCTTTGTCGCCACTGATTTGCCTCACCAGCGCCCGCTGCAAGGCACAGCGCACATCCGAGGTTAACAGCAACGGGTCCTTGGTCACTTCACTGCTGTCGAGCAGGGTGCTGGCAATGGTCAGAATGTCTCCCAGGCTGACCTGCTCTCGCAATAACAAACGGTAAACTTTAAGCTGCACCGTCGCGCTCAGCGCTTTATCCAGCGCTTCTGCCAGCACAGGCGCAACATTCGCCAGCCGTTTATTCAGTTGTTTTACATCTTCATATACAAACAGCTCAGACAAATGTTCTTTAATCAGCTTACCGGCATGGGTCGCGATGACTGTGGCGAGATCAACAACTGAATAGCCAAGGTTCAGTGCTTTGGCACGGGTATTGGTGTCTATCCACACCGCTTCTAGGCCGTAAGCAGGATCACGGGTAATTTCACCGTCCAGCTGGCCATAAATCTCACCGGTATTCAGCGCCAGCAATTGCTGTGGGTTAAGCCGTCCTGATGCCACAGGCACACCGGCCAGCTTAATCCGGTACTCCTGCGGGTTCAGTTGCAGGTTGTCGCGCACTCTGACCTCTGGTAGCAAAAAGCCACTTTGTTCTGACAGGGTTTTACGAATACCACGCAGTGTTTGTACCAGCTCTTCGCCTTTTTCTCTATCCGCCAGATAAACCAGCCGGAACCCGAGTTCAATCGATAGCCTGTCAACATGCGGAATGTCATCCCAACCCAGTGCTTTTGGCGTTTGCGCTATAGTCTCGGTCAGTCGTTCAGCCTGGATCAGCTCGCCTTTATCTACCCTTTGCTGTAAGCGCCAGGCAACATAAATCAGTGGCAGGCCAAAACCGATAAAAGCCATCGCCGGCATGCCAGGCACTGCACCGAGGATCAGCATAATGCCGCCGGTGGTCAGTAATACCCGTGGTGAGGCCAGTAGCTGTCTACCGACCTCATCGGACATTTCACCTTCGTCGTTCATCCGGGTCACAATAATGGCCGCGGCTACCGCCAGCAGTAATGATGGAATCTGCGCAACTAAACCATCACCTATTGTCAGCAGTGCAAAACGCTGAAAGGCTTCCCCCATGCTCAGACCATGCTGGAACACACCGATACTGATACCGCCAAGCAGGTTAATCACCAGAATAATCAGGCCGGCTATGGCATCACCACGGACAAACTTGGACGCCCCGTCCATTGAACCGTAAAAATCAGCTTCGCGGGCCACTTCTGCCCGGCGATCTTTTGCCTGCTCCGGTCCGATTAAACCGGCATTAAGATCGGCATCTATCGCCATCTGCTTACCCGGCAGCGCATCCAGGGTAAAACGGGCGGCAACTTCTGAAATCCGCTCGCCACCTTTGGTGATAACCACAAAGTTAATCACCATCAGAATAACAAACACCACCATACCGACGACATAGTTACCGCCAATCACCACCTCACCGAACGCCTGTATCACCCGGCCGGCAACATCAGAACCCTCGTGGCCGTGCAACAGCACTACCCGGGTCGAGGCAATATTCAACGTTAACCGCATCAGCGTGGCGACCAGCAATACGGTTGGGAATACTGAGAAATCGAGCGGTTTTTTGCTCGACACTGCCACCAGCAGTACGATAACCGACAGCACGATATTGAAGGTGAACAGCGCGTCCAGCATCCAGGCAGGCAGTGGCAACACCACCATGGCCAGAATGGCCAGCAGTAATACGGGAATAGCGGTGTAAGGTTGGGTCAGTATACGCCAGTTCACAGTTTAACTACCTCGGACTTTAGCTTTGTCTAACAATGATTTGGGAATGTCCAGCGCCGGTAAAGGCGCCGGTTGCTGGCCACGGCCATGTTTGTATGCTTTTAGCTGCATCACATAGGTCAGCACATAGGCCACTGCCGTGTACAAGCCTTTTGGTACTTCCTGATCGACACGGGTGGAGTAATAAATTGCCCTGGCCAGTACCGGCACTTCGAGCACTTCTATATGATGACACTGTGCGACAGCTTTAATGCGCAGTGCAATTTCATCGATGCCTTTAGCCACCACATAAGGTGCCCGGGCATCTTTTTCGCTGTAGCGAATCGCGACCGCATAGTGCGTCGGGTTCATCACGATCACATCCGCTTTAGGCACCCGCTCTTCAATGCGCCGGTTTGCCATCTGAAACTGAATTTGGCGGATCCGGCTTTTTATTTCCGGGCTGCCATCAGCCGACTTACGTTCTTCTTTCACTTCCTGCTTGGTCATTTTCAGTTCTTTGGCGATTTTGTGCGCCTGATATGGCACATCAATGGCCGCAATCAATAACAAGGCACAAGCGGTGAGCATCAGGCACAGTGCCAGCAGCCCCATGCCTTCCTGCAGAGCGACATTGAGATCAAGCCGCTGCAGCATCAGCAAACGCTGCCACAACTGACTGATAAACAGGTATAAACACAGTGCCAGCAAACTGATCTTCAGGATAGATTTACCCAGTTCTACCAGCGCGTTCAGGCTGAACATCCGCGCCAGGCCTTTTAACGGGTTTAGCTGTTGAAACCGCGGGCTGAATAACTTGGCAGAGTAGATAAAGCCGCCCGGTAACGCGCCGGTAATGATCATTGCGATAAACAGCAGCAATAAAAATGGCAACAGCGTACTGAGCATATCGCCGAATGCCTGCCCCATCGCGATCGGCATCAGCTTTTCATCTGCCAGCATGGCTTTATTCAGTTGCAGGCTGCGCTGCATCAGCTGCATAAATAAGGTCAGAAACAGCTGGGCAAACCACAACAAACCTGCAATACCTAAAATCAGCAGCACAGCAGTGTTCAGCTCTTTTGAGCGGGCAATCTGGCCTTCTTTGTGGCCTTTTTCTAACCGTTTCGCCGTCGGCTGTTCGGTTTTTTCCTGTGAACTGCTTTGCTCTGCCATCGTTTACCTCATCAACAGGTAAAGGTTATTCAGCATGTCATTTATCATGCCGGAGAAACGATGGCCGGTTTGCACCACAGTCAGGTACACGCAAACAAAACCCAGTACCATGTTCATCGGAAAACCCAGCACAAAAATGTTCAGCGAAGGCGCAGAACGGGTGGCGATGCCAAATGTCAGGTTGACCAGCAGCATAGCGATAATACCGGGCATGGCGACCAGCAAGGCGGCACCAAACATCCAGCCGAACATTTGCAGCAGCACATCGATATTCAGCTGATACAGGCCACTGCCTACCGGCCATAGCGTAAAACTATCAACCAGCGCCGCCAGCACCAGCAAGTGGCCGCCCAATGCAAAAAACAGCAAGGCACCCATGATCCAGAATAAATGCCCCAGCAGCGGCGCAGAGTCGCCGGTGGCCGGGTCCATCATCGTCGCCATCGACAAGCCCATCTGCATCGATAGCATCATACCGGCCATCATCAGCACTTCGAACAACATACGCACTGCCAATCCCATCATGATGCCAAAGCCAATTTGCTCAAACGTCATCACCGCAGCATCCAGCGAGAAAGGGTCAACAGCCGGCATAGCCGGTAACAAGGAGCTGAGTAAAAAACTGAGAAACACTGCCAGCAATATTCTGGCACGGGGCGGTACACCGGGGTTATCAAAAGCCGGCATCGCCCAGAGCAGTGCTGACAGGCGGACAAAAGGCCACCAGACAGCACCAATCCAGCTCATCAGTTCAGCACTGCTGAGCGAAATCAGCGAGCTCACCCAAACACTCCGGGAATAATCAGCATCAGGTTACGGAACCAGTCGATCAGTGTTTGCAGTATCCAGTTACCGGCAAATACCAGCATCAGCAAAGTGAGCAGCATGCGCGGTAAAAACGTCAGCGTCTGCTCCTGGATAGAGGTTGCGGCCTGAAATACCGCGATAATCAGCCCCAGGATCAGGCTTGGCACCACCATCACCAGCAAAATTTTGATAATGGTATATACCGCCTGGGCTACCAGTTCTGTGCTTTGATCCGGGCTCATGGCGAAGCTCCAAATGTTGCAGCCAGAGTACCGGCTACCATCGACCAGCCATCTGCCAGCACAAAAATCATCAGTTTAAACGGCAAACTGATGATCAGCGGCGACAGCATCATCATGCCCATCGACATCAGCACACTGGCGACAACCATATCGATAATCAGAAAAGGTAAAAACAGCATAAAACCGATCTGGAACGCCGTAGTCAGCTCACTGAGTACAAAGGCCGGAATAAGCACATCCAGCGGCACATCGGCGGCGGCCATCGTTGTGGGCTCTTTGGCAATCAGCAATACCTGATGCAGCTCGTTTTCACGGGTTTGTGCCAGCATAAACTGACGCAGCGGTTGCTCGGCCCGCACTAATGCCTGCTCCAGCGTCATCTCTTCAGCCTGATAAGGCTTAAAGGCATTCTGGTATATGTCCTGCCACACCGGGCGCATAATCAGCAATGTCAGCATCAGCGCGATGCCAATCAGTACCCGGTTCGGCGGGCTTTGCTGCAAGCCCAGCGCCTGGCGCAGTATGGCCAGTACAATAACAATACGGGTAAAAGAGGTCAGCACCATCAGCATGCCCGGGATCAGGCTAAGCGCCGTCATCAGCAGCAGGATCTGCAGTTTAACGCTGTAATCCTGCCCACCGTCCGCGTCGCGCACCGACAACACTGTCATATCCTGCGCCTGCACCATTACGGGCAGCAATAACAGCAGCAAGGGTAACCCCACAGCCAGCAGCAGCTGACGCAGCCCGGCGTTACGCATGATGCTCCGCTGCCGTATTACGGTTGACAAACTTTAAGCCATATTTGCCATCTACCATTACCACTTCGGCTTTGGCAAACAGCACGCCGTTTACTTTGACATCCAGCGCTTCGCCAACGGCTTTGTCCAGCGGCAACACATCGCCAACACTGGCACGGCTAAGTTCACCCAGTGTTACCTCTGCGCTGGCTACTTCCAGCGTCACGGTCAACGGCACATCACGAAACATCGCCAGGCCATCCGCTTTTGCTGCTGTGTTATCAGCGCCCTGTTCAAAGATATCGTCCATATCCATCATATCCAGGCCGGCTAATGCCGCATCCAGGCCGTTGTTCAGGTTTTCGCTCATGCTAGTGTCTCTTTATTTGCAATATCAGTAATTTGGAATACCAGGCCGTTCGCATCTTCTGCTACCTTGCCTGAAAACAGGGTGCGGTTGTTCAGCACAAAACTCATCGCGCTGTGCAATTCTATTGGTAAGATCTCGCCTTTCAGGCTTTGCTGCAGTTGCTGTAAACTGACTTTTTTGCGTGCCATTTCCACCCGGCACTGCACCGGCACCTGTGGCCAGGGTGATATATCGACAGCGCTGACACTGAGTGCAGTCTCTTCTGCCACTGCACTGAAGAATGCCAGTGGCAGCCATAAAAACCAGCTGATGGCCTCGGCATCCAGTAACAAGCGCACTTTCAGCGGCAGGTACTGAAAGCGGGCCGGCTCCAGTTGCTGCTTTACCGCACTGGCAGGCAGTGCCGATTGCTCTTTAAACAAAAACTGCTGCAACGCCTGCAACTGCCGCTGGGCTATCCGGCTACAAATGCGCAGCTCAGACGCACTGAGTTCGGTTTTCTCTTCCAGCGCCACCACTTTGCTGAGCTGGCCGCCAAGCGATAAGTCGGCCAGATGGTGCACACCGGTATAATCAAGCGCCATGTAGCAATAACAGTCGGTCGGCACCAGCACCGGACATTGCAGCAGCAGACGCCCCGGCTCTGCCAGCCAGCTGTCCAGACCTGTGCCCTGGCACAAGCTCAGCTCTATGCTGAATTCCACGTCGGTCAGAAGACGACTGAGTTCGGTTTCTATTGCCTGAGCCAGTTCAGGCAGTTGCTGTTTGGCAGCCGTGCTGGCCTGGCCGAATCGGCGCTGATCCAGTGTCAGCGCAAATGGCTGATAGCTGCCGGCAGCATCGGCTGCGATAAGGCCGCCGGTCTTCTTAAACTTATTCATCTGCGGTTACTTCTTGGTTGACACCGGCATCACGCGATACGCGGTAAGCTTTCTTACTTAAACGCCGCAGTAAACGCAGCCGTTGTTCACGTTTGGTATCCAGCCAGCTAATACCCAGAAACTCCAGCTTGTCGCTGACTGCACGGCGGTAGATAACCTCTGCTTTGATCCGGGTTTCACTGTCATATTCCACTACCAGCGTATCCGGCACGTGCTTACTCAGGGGGGCCAGCAAGCCTGCCCCCCCCAGACTGATATCTTTTACTACCGCCTGGCACAGTTGCGAACCGAACAAGCCCGGCTGTTTCAGTTTTACTGCAATGCCTTTGGTCTGGGTTTCATGCGGCTGATTCGCCGTGCTGAAGTACCAGCGCAGATAACGTCTTGCTACATCGGGTTTAGTTGCTGGCATCGGTAACCTTTACTCCAGAGCGTCCGACGGGCTGGTTATAACTTGCTGCTGTGGCGGCCTGTTGCACGGCGTTGTCTTTACTGGCCGGTGAAAACAGCTGGTTCAGTTCAGCCTCGGCGGCAGTGGTCAGGATCAGCAGTTCAATACGGCGATTCTCACTGCTGCCCTGGTCTTGTTCATTTAATGGCCGGTTTGCCGAAAACGCCGCCACCTGCGCTACCCGCTCTACCGGCATGCCACCCGCTGCCAGCACCTGACGCGCCTGCAGTGCTCTGTCGCCCGATAACTCCCAGTTACTGTACTGGCTGCCACTGAAAGCCGTGTTGTCGGTATGGCCGGAAATAATCAGTTTGTTCTGCACTTTTTTAAACACCGGCCCCAGGCTGAGCAGCAGGTCTTCAAAAAATGGCGTCATGCGGATCTGGCCACGGACAAACATCTGCTGCTGTTTATTGTCGCGGATAATGACCCGCAACCCGGACGGCACTATATCTACCTGTATATGTTCCTGCGCCAGTTGCTGGGCAGCCAACTGCTCAAATGCCTGCAACAGCAAGCTAAGTTGAGCCGGTGTATCAAACTGGCCGTCAATCAGCGAATTAAGTTTATCGCCCATCCCCGCCAGTGGTTTTTCATCCCCTGAGGGCACCTGCAGGTATTCCGACATCCCCGGCAGTGGGTTATCCGGTGGCAGCGCATTGGCGGAGTGTTTATCGACGATTGATGGAGTGCCGCCAAGGTCAACCGGAAACGGGCTGTTACCGGGTTTAAACGGGTCGGGGCTGCCGTCAAAAATAGAGTGTGTGCGCATATAGTTAGCAATTTCAGCACGCTCTTTGACATTAGAAACCTCTAAAATCCACAGCACCATAAAGAATGCCATCATCGCCAGTGTAAAGTCGGCAAAAGCGACTTTCCAGGCGCCACCGGCTTTGGCTTTGGCAGTGCTGTGGCGCGCACTGCGTTTAATGATTATGGGCGAGCTGTTCATCAGGCGGCCTTATCGTTGATCCACTGCTCCATCGTGGTAAACGATGGTTTCTGCTCTTCGTTAATCATGCGCCGGCCGGAATCGGTCGCGACAATAGCAACGTGACCTTTGGCATGCGCTACTAAAATAGCGCGCACACAATCAAGCAGCGCCAGCTGCTTCTTAACGTACTGCTCCATGGCAGAACTGAGCGGCGCCATCAGGCAATAGCAGCCAAAAATACCGATAAAAGTCCCTACCAGTGCCGCTGCAACGTGATAGCCGATATTGCTCAGCGGGCCATCCAGATGCTGCATGGTAATGATAATGCCGCCAACAGCGGCCAGAATACCGAAGCCAGGCATGGCTTCTGCCACCGAGTACATCGCTGAGGATGGCTTTAGTTTTTGCTGCTCTATGGTATAAATTTCCTGCTCCAGCAAGCTGTCAAAATCGTGGGCACTGAGCTTGCCCATACTCATCAGGCGCAGGTTATCGCAAACAAATACCACCAGCGCCTCGTTCTCCAGCACCAGCGGATAAGCCAGAAACACCGAGCTGGTTTGCGGGTTTTCCACATGCTCATCCAGTTCACGCAGGCCTTTGGTTTTTGCCAGATCCAATAGCGTGTACATCAACAGCAACAATTCGCGGTATAAAGCACCGCTGTCTTTGTGCTTACCAAACTGTGACTTCACCTGAAACCACATTTCTTTCAGCACGTAATTGGAGTTACCCACAACCAGCGCGCCAAAGCCGGCGCCGAAGATGATCAGAAATTCAGCCGGCTGCCATAAAGTGGCCACGTTGCCGCCGGCAAACATAAAGCCACCAACCACAGTACCCAGAACGATGATAAAACCTACTATTTTCTGCATTGCTTTGCTTCCTGTACCTTTACCACTGCGCCAGCTTTTTGCTGAGCATCTCCACCGATTGTTTGTGCAGCTGACATACCCGCGATTCTGTTAACTGCAGTACCAGTGCAATTTCTTTCATGTTCAGCTCATGGGCGTAATACAGCTGCAGCAGTAATTTGTTGCGCTCCGGTAACGACGACATGGCCTTTTTCAGCGATAACTTCAGCTCCAGCTGGTTCAAATTGGTGCTGCCAAGCTGGGCATCGGCCTGCTGTTCCAGCAGTAAATCCAGGCTTTCCATCGCTTCGGCCTGGCCAACATATTGCAGCTCCAGCAAGGTTTCAGCGTCGATG
>NZ_DATCSY010000222.1:0-7698 GCF_036568245.1 Rheinheimera sp.
CTGAAAAAGGCGCCGTTAAGGCGCTTTTTTGTCAGTTTTGCGTCAAGGAGCTGATTGTCAGTTCTGCAACTTCCGGATAAGGCTGCTGATACTGCGGCAATACCTTCTCCAACCCGGTAAAGGTTTTGAACAGCGCTTTCAGCGCGACTTTGTCGGCAATAAACTGCGGTAATTTTCCGGCGGGGTCTGCCTGCCCCTGATATTGGATCTGCAGTAAACCATTTTCGAGAGGTGTGAGTGTCCAGCTGCCCTGTACCTGCTGCATTCGCACATAGCCCTGTTCAGGCGGGAAGTGCTGGCCCATGTCAGACACTGTCATCGTCAGCACACCAGTTGTTGGGTCTTGCTGCCAGCTCGATTGTGTAATCATATCGCGTTTAGATACCGGCCAAATCGCAGTGAAATAGGTGTGTACTATATGGCTACGGCTATCCGGTTGGGCCAGTAACACAGCTTTCTCAGTGTTCTGCGCCCAGCGGTTGATATTGGCGGTGTCTTCCAGCAAATGCAAAAATGCCCCGGTTAGTGACGGTACTTTTGTGGTAGCCCGCAGCTGCAACAGGCCGCTTTCACTATGGCGATACTCCACTGTGGTAACGCCGTCAGTTTTGTAGTCTTGCCAGTCAGCGGCTTGTGCTGCGACAGCAAAGCTGAGTAATACAGACCACAGTAGGGCACGCACCGGTTATACCTTCAGCATCGCCAGCTCAGCTGGCTCCAGCTCGCGATACTCACCTTGTGCTAAGTCTTCAGGCAGTTGCAGTTCGCCAATTTTCTCCCGGTGCAACTGCACCACTTTATTGCCGATAGCGGCAAACATGCGTTTTACCTGATGGTAGCGGCCTTCGTGGATGGTCAATAAGGCTTCGTTGTCGGCCACAATTTCCAGCTCGGCGGGCAGGGTGGCGGTTTTCTCGTTACGCAGCATTACGCCTTCAGCAAACTGCGTGATTGCTGACGCCGGTATAGGGTCAGCCGTCCAGACGCGGTAGGTTTTAGCCACATGGTGTTTCGGGCTGCTGATGCGGTGTGACCACTGACCGTCGTCAGTTATCAGCACCAGGCCTGTGGTGTCCAAATCCAATCTGCCAACGGTATGCAGGCGCTCGACCAAAGGTTCATCCATCAGTGTGAATACGGTAGGGTGATCGGGATCGTCGGTTGAGCAAACATAACCATCAGGCTTGTGCATGATGAAATAGCGCAGGCCAATCAGCTGCAACTCTTCGTCGTCCAGGCAGACGGTATCGCTGTCCTTTACCTGCAGCGCGGCTTGTTTTACTTTGTCACCGTTTAACGTCACCAGGCCCTGGCGGATCACTTTACCAGCCTGACTGCGGGTCAGGCCGGTGCAGTCGCATATAAATTTGTCTAAACGCATAAGTCTTACATCACCTGTAGTTATGCGCTTTAGTGTAACGAATTTTGCCGGTTTAGTCGCTAGCTCAATCTGGCAGGGCAGAAACGATAAAGTTAGAGTTAAGCAGGTTTTCGCGCTGATACACCTGGCGGCTAATACCGTCAAAGCTGACAGTGGCGCCGGCTTCCAGTGCAATAATATGGCCGGCACCGGTGTCCCATTGCATGGTCGGGCCAAAGCGCGGGTAGACATCGGCACTGCCTTCTGCTACTAAACAGAACTTTAATGAACTGCCGACCGGTACCATATCATGCTTGGGAAATTGCGCCAGATAACCGGCCAGATCCGGGCTGGGGTGGCTGCGGCTGCCAACAACCCGTACAGTATCACCTGGCGTCGCTACCCTAATTGCCCGGCTTGCATCGCCGTGCTTAACAAAGGTGCCTTCACCTTTCGCCGCATAATAAGTTTTGTTCAGCACGGGCGCGTATATTACACCCAATACCGGTTCACCGTCTTCGATAAGCGCTATGTTAACGGTGAATTCGCCATTACGCTTAATAAACTCTTTGGTGCCATCTAACGGATCAACCAGCCAGTAGCGTTGCCAGGTTTTACGGATATCCCAGCTGATATCAGCGGCTTCCTCTGACAGGATCGGCAGCTTTGGCGTGAGCGCTTGCAATGCGTTGACAATCAGTTGATGTGAGGCCAGATCGGCTGCGGTCAGTGGTGAATTGTCCGCTTTACCGGTGATATTAAATGCTGCGCTATCTTTTTGATAAATATCCAAAATGGCAGCGCCGGCCTGTTCGGCAATGCTAATTACGGCGTTCAGCAAAGTCATTTAACTGATAATCCCTTTTAACGTCAGCAGTTGTAATAGCTGTTTCACGCTATCTTCCAGCGATGTGACAGAGGTGTCCAGTACTAAATCGGCGTGCTCCGGTGCTTCGTATGGGTCGGAAATACCGGTAAAATTACTTATTTCACCGGCACGGGCTTTTTTGTACAGGCCTTTAACGTCGCGCTGCTCGCAGATTTCCAGTGGTGTCGAGATATGGACTTCAATAAAGCGCTCAGCCGGGATAAAGCTCTTTACCTGCTCGCGCTGGTTGCGGTAAGGCGAAATAAAGGCACTTAATACCAACAGGCCGGCGTCGACCATCAGGCCTGCCACCGCGCCTACGCGGCGCAGGTTTTCGGTTCTGTCCTCGGCACTAAAGCCCAGGTCTGCACATAAGCCATGGCGCACATTGTCACCGTCCAGCAGGTAGGTGTGTTTACCTTGCGCTACCAGCGCTTGCTCCAGGGCATTGGCTACCGTCGATTTGCCTGAACCCGACAAACCGGTAAACCAAATCACCGCGCTTTTGTGGCCAAACAAAGCTTCACGCTGCGCAGCATCAGTTGAATGCTGCTGCCATTTAATATCGTTATGTGTCATTGCTCTTCGTCACTTAAAACGGATAAATCAGCGGTAAAAAAATCAATACCACCGCACTGTATGCCAACGCCATAGGTACACCAAGGCGGATATAGTCACGCAGTTGATAATTGCCTGCAGAGTACACCATTAAGTTGGTCTGATAACCGAAAGGTGAAATAAAACTGGCAGAAGCACCAAAAGCCACTGCCATAAAAAACGGTACCGGATCGGCGCCCAGGTTTTGTGCAATAGCGTGGGCAATCGGAAACGTCAGCGCCGCTGCTGCGTTATTGGTTACCAGCTCAGTAAACAGCCAGGTGGCGACGAAAACTGCTATCAGCGCACCATAGGCGCCGCTGCCGTCTACCAGCGCAATTAACCCATCGGCTACAGTGCCGGCCACACCGGTTTGGATCATCAGTTGCGCCAGGCCAATGGCTGAGCCGACTATTAACCACAGCTCCAGCGGAAAGCGGTTTTTCAGCTCTTTTATTGTCACCGCACCCATAGCAACATAAGCCAGCAACAGCACCGGCAAGCTTTTCACCAAAGGCACCAGATTAAACACCGATAACGCTAATGCGGCAACAAAGCCCAGTAATACCCAGTTGCTGGCTTGTTTCGCCAGGGGCGTGGCGATAGACAGGCCATTCACATAAATAAATTCCTGGCTCAGTTGGTGCTGGCCGGGAAAGTGTTTGCCGACCGACAAAATCAGTACATCGCCGGCATGCAAAATCAAATCGCCGAGGCCACCTTGCAGGCGCTCGTGGCCGCGGCGCACGGCAATAACTACCGCATCGTATTCATGGCGAAAACGCAGTTGCTTCAAGCTCTTACCCACCAGGCGCGAGCTGTAGCTGATCACCGCTTCCAGCAATTCACCTTGTTGCTGGTCCTGGCGCAGTAATTCCAGGCCGGGGAACTGCTGTAAGCGTGATACGGCAGCGATATCGCCAACAAAGCGCAGTTCATCACCTGCTTCGATCACCGTTTCCGGCGTTACCGGGCAAATACGTTCCGGGCCGCGCTGAATTTCAGCCAGAAACAACGCCTGCAGTTCACGCAGCTGGTTTTGTTCGACACTTTTGCCAATTAACTGGCTGTCATCGCGCACATGGGCCGTTAAGTAATAGGGCGTGGCATCGGTATCCTGCTCGCGGTTATCCGGTAGCCAGCGGCTGCCAATCACCAGAACGATGATGCCGGCCGCCAACACCAGCGCGCCTAACAAGGTAAAGTCGAAAAAGCCCAGTACTGGCTCGCCGGTTTGCTCAACAAAGCCATTGACGATAAGGTTGGTTGAGGTGCCGATAAGCGTCAGCATGCCACCGAGAATGGCACTGTAAGACAGCGGCAACAGCAGCTTGGATGACGCAAAGTGGTTATGGTGCCTAAGCGATGACATCAGCGTAGATACCACAGCAGTATTATTAATAAAGGCCGACATAAAAGCGGTAGATAAGCTTAAACGGGCAATAACACTACCTAAGCGCTTACCGGCAAAACCCCGGCTTAACCAACTGACCAACTGCGATTTTTCAATAGCAATAGACACCAGCAATAACAGCAGCAGCGTCACCAGAGATGGGTTGGCGAAGTTCTGCAGCGCCTTTTCCAGCGGCAACCAGCCTACCAGATAACTTAGCAGCAGGGCGCCACCGAACCACAGCGCTGGCGAGCGTTTACTGAAGATCAGCGCCGCTACCAGCACCAGCAGCAGCGCTATTACGCCATACTGCTGATAGGCCATTACTGCTCTACCTTCGGCTGTTCTGCATTGAACAGTTCACGCACATCGCGGGCGCCCCAGTGCGGGAAATGCTTACGGATAAGTGCATTCAGCTCCAGCTCAAAAGCGCTGATGTTTGGTGTCGCTTTTTCCTCGGCCAGGACGTTCTGAATTAAGCCAGCTGCCACTGTGGCGTTGCTCAGCCGGTCAATCAGAATAAAGTTGCCGGTACCGGGCTGATTTTTAAAGGTATCCAGCGGCAGTGTTTCGGTCAGCTCTAACTCGACCAGCGCAATGTCGTTCATTGTAACCTGCTCGGCAGCTTCCTGTGCCAGCGTGTTTATATTCACCTTATGGTTCAGCCGGTTAATGCTGACACTGGCTTTACGTGTCGCCAGCTTTAAATCGTACAAGCGGCCAGCCTGTAACGGCTGATCGTTAAACCAGACCACATACGCCAGCGCGCGGTTAGTCAGTGTCACATTTTCATCAGATGGCACCAGCCAGTCGCCACGGCTGATATCAATCTCATCGTTCAGCGTCACGGTAATCGCGTGGCCGGCTACGGCTGAAGCATGTTCGCCTTCAAAGCTAACCAGTTGCTTAATCGTGCTTTTTTTACCAGAGGGGTAAGCCGTAACCGCCTGGCCCACCGCTAAACGGCCGCTGACCAGGGAGCCGGCAAAACCACGGAAGTTGAGATCCGGCCGGTTAACATATTGCACCGGAAAACGGGTAGCCTCGCCGCCGCGCTGCGGAATGGGTAAGGTTTCCAGTAATGGCAGCAAGGCGGTGCCGGTGTACCACGGCATATTGGCCGATAAGGTCAGAATGTTTTCGCCTTTCAGCGCACTGATCGGCACGACATCGACAGTAGGTACCTGCAGCTGTGCCATCAGCGCCTGCACATCTTGCTTGATTGCCTGATAGGTGTGTTCGCTGTAGCCGACGATATCCATTTTATTCACCGCTACGATTAAATGCTTAATGCCCAACAGCGAGCAGATAAAGCTGTGGCGGCGGGTTTGGGTTTGTACACCATAACGCGCGTCAATCAGCAGTATGGCTACATCAGAGGTAGATGCGCCGGTAGCCATATTACGGGTGTATTGTTCATGCCCTGGCGTATCGGCCAGAATGAATTTGCGCTCGGTGGTAGAAAAATAACGGTAGGCGACATCAATGGTAATGCCCTGCTCGCGTTCTGCCTGCAAACCGTCGACCAGCATGGCCAGTTCCAGCTCGCCTTCACTGTTACGGCCTTTGTGGTCGCGTTTTAACGCATCCAGCTGATCATCATACAGCTGCTGGCTGTCGTGCAGCAGCCGGCCAATCAGCGTGCTTTTACCATCATCGACGCTGCCACAGGTTAATACCCTAAGCAGGCCTTTATCCTGGTGTTGCTGTAAGTAGCCACGAATACCCAGAGTGTTTAATTGCTCGTTCAACGAGGTAACGTTTACAGCCGACATTAGAAATAGCCCTCGCGTTTTTTCAGTTCCATACCGGACTGATCCTGATCGATCACCCGGCCCTGACGCTCAGAAGTGCGGGCGCGTAACATCTCTTCTACTATGCCCTCAAGCGTATCGGCGGTGGACTCAATCGCCCCGGTCAGCGGGTAGCAACCCAGGGTTCTGAAGCGTACCGACTTCATTTGCGGCACTTCACCGCTTTCCAGAGGCATACGCTCGTCATCTACCATGATCAGGGTGCCACTGCGCTCTACCACCGGCCGCGGTTTAGCCAAATACAGCGGGACTATGTCGATATTTTCCTGCAGGATGTACAGCCAGATATCCAGCTCAGTCCAGTTGGATAGCGGGAACACGCGGATACTTTCGCCTTCGTTGATGGCGCCGTTGTACAGGTTCCACAACTCTGGCCGCTGGTTTTTCGGATCCCAGCGGTGGTGCTTATCACGAAACGAATACACCCGTTCTTTAGCGCGTGATTTTTCTTCATCCCGCCGTGCACCACCAAAGGCGGCATCAAAACCATACTTGTTAAGCGCCTGCTTTAAGCCCTGGGTTTTCATAATGTCGGTATGTTTGGCGCTGCCGTGTACGAAAGGGTTGATATTCATCGCCAGGCCTTCCGGGTTTTTATGTACCAGCAGCTCAAAGTTGTATTCTTTGGCCAGGCGGTCACGAAATTCAATCATCTCGCGAAACTTCCAGTTGGTGTCTACATGCAGCAGCGGAAATGGGATCTTACCCGGTGCAAAGGCTTTACGTGCCAGATGCAGTAGTACCGACGAGTCTTTACCGATGGAATACAGCATCACCGGCTTTTTAAACTCGGCCGCTACTTCGCGAAAGATATGAATACTTTCTGCTTCCAGTTGCTGTAAGTGCGATAACGCACTGGCTAATTCAGACATCTGTTAATCCTCACTCCATCCGGGTCAGAGCCTGGCCGAATACCGCGCTCTGCGGCCTTTGGCCAAACCAATGTAAATCTTGCTGTAAACTTACTACTTCACCTATCACCAACAGCGCCGGCGAGCTTACCTGATGCTGTTGCACCAGTGCGGCCAGGTTATCCAACTCGCCGCTAACAATACGTTGCTCAAGCCGGGTGCCGTTTTCAATAATGGCGACAGGTGTACTACTACTTCGCCCGGCAGCGATAAGCTGTTGCTGAATATGTTCTGCCTTCATCAGGCCCATATAAACTACCAGAGTCTGATTGCTTTTGCTCATGCTATGCCAGTCTGGTTCTGTGCCATCAGGCCGGCAATGGCCGGTAACAAACTGCACGCTTTGTGCATAGTCACGGTGCGTCAGCGGTATACCGGCATAGGCAGCACAGCCTGCTGCGGCAGTAACGCCAGGTACTACCTGAAACGCAATATTATGTGGCAGCAGCGCCTGGATCTCTTCACCTCCGCGGCCGAAGATAAAAGGGTCGCCGCCTTTTAAACGGCAGACTTTTTTACCGGCCAGTGCCAGATCAATCAGCAGCTGATTCGTTTCCTGTTGCGGCACGGAATGGTCGCCAGCGCGTTTGCCAACGCAAATGCGCTCGGCATCGCGGCGCACCAGCTGCATAATCTCATCCGATACCAGGTAGTCATACACCACGACATCGGCTTGTTGCATCAGCTGCAGTGCTTTTAGCGTCAGCAATTCCGGGTCGCCGGGGCCGGCGCCCACTACATACACTTCACCGGCT
>NZ_DATCSY010000223.1:0-12478 GCF_036568245.1 Rheinheimera sp.
GTCATCTGAAGTATTAGAGCAAACCGTGGCAGCGCCACTGGAAAATGCCATTACCGGGGTGGAAGGTATGATGTATATGTCATCAACCTCAACCAGCTCTGGCATTACTACTATTTTTATTACCTTTGAAATTGGCACTGACGTAGACCAGGCAGCGGTAAACGTTAATAACCGCGTCAGTAAAGTAGAGGCCCGCTTGCCGGAAGAAGTACGCCGGCAGGGTATTACGGTAGAAAAGGGCTCTTCGAGCTTTTTACAGGTATTGGCGTTTTACTCACCTGATGGCAGCCGCGATGATTTGTGGACCTCTAACTATGTGACGTTGAACGTGCTGGATAGGTTAAAACGGATACCGGGCACCACTAACGTGCAGATTTTTGGTGCCAAAGACTACGCGATGCGGATTTGGCTGCGCCCGGATCAGATGAGCCAGCTTAAAGTCACAGTGCCGGAAATTGCCGCTGCGTTAAGCGAGCAAAATGCCCAGTTTGCTGCCGGTAAAATCGGTGCGACACCAACCGCAGCTGAGGCGCAGGAAATGGTGTACACGGTAACAGCGCAGGGGCGTTTTTCGACGGTAGAAGAGTTTGAGAATGTTATCGTACGCGCCAATCCTGATGGCAGCACACTAAGAGTCAAAGATATTGCCCGGGTTGAGCTGGGTTCACGCGATTACGACTTCCTTGGCCAGTACAACGGCCAGTCTGCCACATTAGTGGGTATTTTTCTGCAGCCGGGTGCTAATGCGCTGGATGTTGCTGCCGAAGTTAATGCCACAGTCGCAGAGTTAAAACAGCGCTTCCCAAGCGGTTTGGCGCAGGCAACACCTTACGACACTACACGCTTTGTTGAAGTGTCAATCCGTGAGGTTATCAAAACGCTGGCAGAAGCTATGCTGCTGGTGTTTCTGGTGGTGTATCTGTTCTTACAGAACTGGCGCGCTACGCTTATTCCTATTCTGGCGGTACCTATTTCACTGCTTGGTACCTTCGCCGGTTTATACATGCTGGGCTATTCCATCAACACGCTGACGCTGTTTGGTATGGTGTTGTCGATTGGTATCGTGGTGGATGATGCGATAGTGGTGCTGGAAAACGTTGAACGTATCATGCACGAAGAGCATATATCAGCGCGTGATGCGGCCATTAAAGCCATGCAGGAAGTATCCGGCCCGGTGGTCGCTATCGTGATGGTACTGTGTGCGGTGTTTGTGCCGATAGCATTCTTAGGTGGTTTAACCGGCGAGCTGTTCCGTCAGTTTGCGGTGACTATCTCTATCGCGGTGAGCTTATCTGGCGTGGTGGCACTGGTGATGACGCCAGCATTGTGTGTGGCTATTTTACGCCGTGAGCACAAGCAAACAGCGAAGTTCTTCCTCTGGTTTAATGATTTCTTCCAGCGTATTACCGGCCGTTATGTATCGACAGTAGGCTTTTTCCTGCGCCGTGGTTTACTGGCGTTAGTGCTGGTCGGCGGCATGATATTTATCACTGCGGGTTTGTGGAAAGCCACACCGGGCTCGCTGGTGCCGGATGAAGATCAAGGCTTTTATATTGCTGCCATTTTCCTGCCGGACGGTGCGTCGCTGGAAAGAACCCAACGGGTAACGGATGAAGTGGTTGCGGCTATCCGCTCAAACAGCGCCAACAAAGACATTATCAGCTTTGCCGGCTTTGACTTTATCGGCGGTGGTTATAAGAACAGTGCGGCAACGATTTTTGTCACGCAAAAAGACTGGAGCGAGCGTGATATCAGCGCCAGCGATCTGGTCAATGAGCTGTTTATGAAAACCGCCGGTATTAACGAAGCTTTAGTACTGGCGTTTAACCCGCCACCGATCTTTGGCCTGGGTAATACCGGCGGCTTTGAGTTTTATCTGCAAAACCGTGGTGATGGTGGCCCGGAAAAGCTGGCGCAGGCGATGGGCATTATGCAGGGCGCTGCAGGGCAAAGCCCGGTGCTGGCTGGCGTGCAAACCTTGTGGCGGCCTAATACACCTCAGCTGAAGGTGGATTTAGATCGTGAACGCGCCAAAGCGCTTGGTGTGCCGGTAAACGATGCCTTTAATACGCTGGCTGGCACTTTAGGTACTTACTACGTCAATGACTTTAATAAGTATGGCCGCGCCTGGCAGGTACTGATGTCGGCTGACGCACAGTTTCGGATGAAACCGGAAGATATTAACCATATCTACGTTAAAAGCAGCAGCGGCGAGATGATCCCAATGTCGGCACTGGCGAATATTCAGTACAGTTCAGGCCCGGATAACATGGAACGTTACAACAACCTGCCGGCAGTAAAATTGTTAGGTAATGCCGCACCTGGCTACAGTTCCGGCCAGGCAATCGCCGAAGTTGAACGTATTGCCAATACCATGCTGCCGCCTGATATCAGTTACGACTGGACCGGCAGTGCCTTTCAGGAGAAACGTAGTGGTGGTACCACCGGCATTGCGCTGGGGATGGCGGTTGTGATGGTGTTTTTAATTCTGGCGGCGCTGTATGAAAAATGGTCGCTGCCACTGTCGGTACTGCTGGCAATGCCTTTTGGTATTTTCGGTGCGCTGGTGGCGGTGTGGATAGCCGGTTTAACTAACGACGTTTACTTCCAGATTGGTCTGGTAACGTTGCTCGGCCTGGCAGCGAAGAATGCCATTTTGATTGTCGAGTATGCGCTGATGAAATCGCAGCAGGGCTGGTCTACCGGCACAGCTGCTTTGGAAGCCGCGCGGCTGAGGTTCAGGCCGATTATTATGACGTCACTGGCGTTTATTCTGGGCGTAGTGCCGCTGGCCTTTAGCAGTGGCGCTGGCGCTGGTGCCCGTCACAGTGTAGGTACTGGTGTAATGGGGGGCATGATGGCGGCAACCTTCCTGGCTGTATTTTTTGTGCCACTGTTCTTCTTCTGGCTGTCAGAGCGTCGTATCCGGGAGTCACGCTCTAAACAAGAGCTGGCAGCCGAGATTGCAGAGCACCACAGGCAGGAACATCTGGATACCAAAGAGGGGTTACTCTAACCACTTGCTCCAGTAGCACGGTGTACTTTGTTTGACCAAATGGCGCTGCCTTATGCTAAGGTAGCGCCATTGTTTTTTCTGTCGTTGCCTGTTTATGCAAACCTCTGACAATAATAAAAAATCTCTGTTTGGCCCGGCGACATTAGTTACGGCAGCCTTTATTGGCCCAGGCACTGTAGTGACCGCTTCACTGGCCGGGGCCAATTTTGGTTATGCGCTGATCTGGGCACTGGTGTTCTCCGTTGCCGCTACCATGATCCTGCAGGAGATGGCGGCGCGGCTGGGTATTGTTACCGGGCGTGGTCTGGGAGAAAACCTGCGGCAGCTGGTGCAGAACCCCCTGTTACGCTGGCCATTGTTGTTGCTGGTCGTGGCCGCTATTGTGATTGGCAACAGCGCCTATCAGGGCGGTAATATCAGCGGTGCAGCCCTGGGTGCTGATGCGCTGTTTGCTGACAGTGCCGCTGTAATGCAATGGAAAAATTACACCTCGGTTAACCCCTGGGCGTTATTACTCGGCTTAGTGGCGGCAGTGGTGTTGTGGTTTGGCCAATACAAGCTGATAGAGCGCTGCCTTATCGCGCTGGTTATTCTGATGAGTTTGGCCTTTATCGGTACTATGCTGCTTACCCGCCCGGATCTGGCGGCGCTGCTTAAAGGCGCGTTTTGGCCGGTTATTCCAACAGGTGCTGTACTCAGTGTTGTGGCATTAATCGGCACTACGGTGGTGCCGTATTCGCTGTTTTTACATGCAGCTGCAGCAGCACAAAAATGGCCGCACAACAATGTAGCGCCGCAGGTGGCTATCCGGGCCGCAAGGCAGGATATTGCTGTTGCGATACCGCTGGGCGGTCTTATCTCAATTGCAATTGTATCAACCGCAGCGACGGCGTTTTTTGGCCGGGAGCAGCAGCTGGATAACGTTGCCCAGCTGGCGCAGGCGTTGACACCGTTGTTTGGCAGCGCCGCGACCTGGTGTCTGGCATTGGGGTTGGTGGCTGCTGGCTTGTCATCAGCAATTACGGCGCCACTTGCTGCTGCCTATGCACTGGCCGGCGTGTTGAATAAACCGCTTGATTTAAAACAACCGGTGTTTCGTGCCACCTGGATCTTTATTGTGCTGTGTGGCGTCGTGTTATCATCGCTGGGTATCCGGCCGGTCAATGTGATCTGGTTCGCCCAGGTAGCCAACGGCATTCTGCTGCCGGTTATTTGCCTGTGTTTATTGCTGGCGATGAACCATAGTGTGCTCGGACAATATCGTAATAGCCGCTGGCAAAATGGCTTGGGTTTAGTGGTGCTGCTTGTCAGTTTGCTGCTAAGTGGCAGAAGCCTGGCGCTGGCGTTTGCATTGCTTTAAACGCATGTTAACTGTATAGCGGCTGGTGTGTCTGTAGTGGTAAACGCCGAAACGCAGCAGATGCGATGCGGTAACGCAAAGGTTGCTTGCCTGCTGCCAGTATAGGCCAGTGTTGCTTTGGGCCATCTAGCCAGTCCGGGTGCTGCATAATATCCAGCTTGCTGTGAAAATAAGCCGACAAAGTACCGACATCCCGCCAGTAATGTGGCAGGCTTTGCTCGCCGGGCAACTGGTTAGTGCTGAAATCATAGACACAAGCCAGTTGTTGCTCGCAAAGTGTAGGTAACAGATGGTGGCCAAAATCATGATGACAGGACAAATCCAGACGTTCTAACTGCTGGCACAGGTACTGAGCGTCAAACAGATAGTTGCCCATGGATGCCAGTGCGTAACCCGGGCGCCCTGCCAGGGTGGGGATATCTGACAGTGGCTTTTCACAAAAGTTGATTATGTGGTGATGCTCATCCGTACTGAAAATACCAAATTGCGGTGCCAGGCTAAGTGGCACCGCTACGGCACTCACGGTGACAGCGGCCTGTTGTTTAAGATGAAACGCCAGCATCTGTCGGTAATCCATTTTGTACACATGATCCGCACTTAATACGGCAATCACATCGGGGCGGTAGTCACGAATGACACTCAGCTGATGCGCTACTGCGCCCGCCGTACCCTGATTGGCATCAGCGGGCGCCTGGCACAGCTGCAAAGCACCTGAACGGGCAAACAAGGGTTGCCAGTATTGCTGCAGATGCCGGTGTAAGCTGGCAGGCTGATATTGCGTCAGTACCAATAACTGATTAAAACCGGAGTGGTACAGATTGCTCAGCACAAAATCGATAATACGGCGACGCCGCACAAAGGGCAGGGCCGGCTTGGCCTGGTTTAATGTCAGGGGTTGCAACCGCTTACCGGCACCACCGGCCAGCACTATGCTGAGTACTCTGCACATGTTCGTTACCTGCAATCAAGGTTGAACATAAAATGTACAGCATGATAAAAAAACAGGCTTGATATGTATCAAATGAAATTGTGATAAAGGCAATTCGGGTGTAACGCTTGAATATTTTCAGTTGCTTAGCAGGTTTAGTCATATAACAGCGTTATACTACGCAAAGCGGGTGACCGGGTGCCGGGTATTGTTTGCAGGAGAGAAGATGTCTACGCTGGAATATATGTTGTTGATGTTATTGCTGGTGGCTGGCAGTGCTTTTTTTTCAATTTCGGAGATTGCGCTGGCCGCTTCGCGCAAGATGCGGCTGCGGCTGATGGCAACAGACGGTAATGTTAATGCTGAAAAAGTACTGGCGTTGCAGGAACACCCGGGTAACTTTTTTACCATCGTGCAGATTGGGCTGAATGCTGTTGCCATTTTGGGTGGTATTCTGGGTGAATCTGCGTTCACGCCTTATTTCAGCTCATTGCTGGCTATGTTTTTCACCGGGCATTGGGTGGCGAATGCTGCCTTTGCGCTATCAGTATTTTTTGTCACATCGTTATTTATTCTGTTTGCCGATTTAATGCCAAAACGGCTGGCGATGATTTCACCTGAGCAGATTGCGATCCGGGTGGTTAATCCCATGCTGTGGCTTATCATGCTGCTTAAACCCTTTGTCTGGCTGTTTAACAGCCTGGCCAATGCCTGTTTCAGCCTGTTTAATGTCCCGACGATGCGTAAAGATGACATCACGCCGGATGATATTATTGCGATGATGGAGGCTGGCGCACAGGCCGGGGTATTACAGGAGCACGAGCATCAGTTGCTGGAGAATGTGTTTGATATGGAATCACGCACTGTCACTTCGGCGATGACAGCACGCGAGAGCCTGATCTTTTTTACCACTGATGAGTCGCAAGACAGTATTAAAGCCAAGATAGCCGAGCATCCGCACGCCAAGTTCTTAGTGGTTGATGGGGTGCTGGATAAAGTGGTGGGCTATGTTGATACCCGCGATATCCTGATGCAGGTATTGCATGAGCAGCCGATATCACTGAAAAAAGAAGGCATAGTGCGCTCGCCACTGATCATTCCGGATACGTTGTCACTGTATGAGGTGCTGGAGCATTTTAAGTCTGCCGGTGTCGACTTTGCCATTATCATGAATGAGTATGCGCTGGTTGTCGGCATTATTACGCTAAAAGATGTGATGAGCATTGTAATGGGCGAGCTGGTTAGCTCGGAGGAAGAACAGATTGTTGCCCGCGACAGTAATTCCTGGCTGGTTGAAGGCCTGACACCACTACAGGATGTGATGCGGGTGCTGGATATTGATAGTTTCCCCAACCCGGAAAACTACGAAACCATCGCCGGTTTTATGATGTATACACTGCGTAAGATCCCCAAACGTACCGACTTTGTGTTGCATGGCGGCTATAAGTTTGAAGTGGTCGATATCGACAGTTACAAAATTGACCAGTTGCTGGTTACCCGCGTAGCGGCGCCAGAGAGCGCCGAAAAAGCATGAAAACCGCGCCAGCAGCTTAAGGCTGCTGGCTATCGTCGTTGTCAGATTGTACCGGGGTAGTGGCAAGCTCAAGCATTTTATCGCGAAAGCTGTTCAGCCCCTGCATCACCAGTCCGTAGGTTTTATCTACGCCGCTCTCTACTTCACCTTCGTATACTTTCAGACCTTTTAAAATGTCTTTGGCATCGGCAAAACCTTTTTCTATGCCGCCACCGATAACTTTTAAAAAGCTGTCGAGGGTTTCCTCTTCTGATTTACCCGGGTTCAGCTCTTTATAACGGCTGTAAAAACCGGTAGCGAAGGCTACGATGCGCTCGGCAGTGGCTTCCGGGGAGGTATCAATCCCTGAGTCATAAATTTTCTGGGCGGCATTTTCACCCATCACCGGCTCCAGCTCGGCATTAATGCCTTCAAGCGCTGTTTTATACAACAGGCTTAGCGAGTCGTTGTTGCTACGCAGCGACACCTGCTCATTGGCGCGCAGTATTGCCGTATTTTGCGCCTGACGGACTTGTTCTGCCCGGTCCTTTCCGGTCAGTTGCTCAGCGCTCTTTGTATTGCTGGTCGGTTGTTTTGCAACGCCACTTAGTGGCGTGTTGCTGCCAGAAGTAATAGCCATAATGCAGCTCCTGTTTCAGTATCAGTGTGTGTAGTATAACCCGTAGCCGGTTATCGGCAGCTTTTGGCTAAACTTTAAACATTTTTTTCAGCGTAGATGGCCTGCTTTAATTTACCCCGGTACAGATGATAGGTCAGTGTCAGGGCGCGTAGCGCCATAAACAGCGTCATCGCCGCCCAAAGAGCATGGTTTTCAAACTGTTGCAGCAGCCAAAAACAGCTGGCAAACCCCAGTAGTGCGATAAACATGCTGTTACGCAGCAAGGCGCCTTGAGTGGCACCGATAAAAATACCATCGAGCAAAAAGGCCCAACTGGCAATCAGCGGAATAATCATCAGCCATGGCAGGTAGCGGGCGGCTTCTTGTTGCACTGTGTCTATGCTGGTCAGTAATGCTATTAACTGGGTGCCCAAAGTGGCATAGCCGAGGCTGAATACAATTGAAAGCAGCAGACACCAGAATGACAGCAGACGCAGTGTGATGCTCAGATCCTTACTTTTCTTGCTCCCCATAGCATTACCCACCAGGCTCTCTGCCGCGTAGGCCAGACCATCAAGGGCATAAGACACCAGCAGCAGAAAGCTAAGCAGCACTGCATTGGCTGCAAGGGTGCTATCGCCAAAAGCGGCGCCCTGAAACGCAATAAACACAAAGACGGCCTGCAGGCAGAGGCTGCGCAGAAAGATATCGCGGTTAAGAGACAGCAGGGGCAGGCTGTCATGCAGGGTTAACCTAAGCTTTTTCAGTTGATTAAAAATGTCAGCGCCGGCACTTTGCCACAGCAGATAAAGCGCCAGTATTAATGTTGCATAGTCAGCAATCACAGACGCCGCTGCAACACCGGCTGTGTACCAGCCAAATACCAGCACAAACAGTAGATCCAGCGCGATATTTACCGCGTTACCAAACAGCAGTAAGCACATGGGCGCGCGTGCATTTTGTCTGCCGAGAAACCAGCCCATCAGCACCAGGTTGACCAATGTCGCCGGTGCGCTCCAGATCCGTACGCTGAAATAACGCTCGGCTTGTTGCAGTACTGCGCTACTGGCATCACTGAAGTAGACGCTGAGTTTAATCACCGGCCATTGCAGCAACAGCAGCAGTGCACTTAACGCCAGCGCCAGCATTATTCCCTGTTGCAGGCACCGGACTGTCGCCGCATCACCACCACGGCCATAAGCTTGTGCCGTTAAGCCTGTGGTGCTCATCCGTAAAAAGCCGAGTAAAAAGTACAGCAAGCTGATAATGCTGCCACCCAACGCAACGCCGCCCAGATAGTGAGGCTGTGGTAAATGGCCAACCACGGCAGTATCTACCAGACCCAGCAAAGGGACACATAAGTTGGACAGCACCATCGGCAGGGCAATTAAGGCTATTTGTCGCTGTTTATGCCAATGGAAGCTGTTAAGTGACATAGATAAAAGTCCGTTACCGCTAAAAGGCTGATAATACACGCTGTATTAATGCGCGGCGACCTCGTTTGTAGGTTGTTATGGCTTTATAATAGCGGCAACCATGTTTACCGGAAGTTGCCGGGTGATTGAATATAAAAGTGCTGCATTTTACCGGGCGACCGTTGCGCTTTGTCTGGCTGCCGTGGTGGTATTTGCCAATTTACATCTGCTACAACCTTTGTTGCCGGTGCTCAGCCGCCAATTTGCGCTAAGCCCTCTGCAAACCAGCTGGGCTTATGCCATAGGCACTTTGTGTCTGGGTTTGTCATTACTGGTATATGCTGCCTTGTCAGATGCCTGGGGCCGTAAAAAGCTGCTGTTAATCACGCTGTTCGGTATGACATTAAGCACGCTGGCGCTGACTCAGGTGGAAAGTTTCAGCACTTTACTGTTCTGGCGGGCAGTGCAGGGTGTGTTTCTTGGCGGCTTGCCGGCAGTTGCTATTGCCTATATGGGCGAGGAGTTCAGTAAACCGGCGCTGGTTGCGGCTGTCGGGTTTTATATCAGCGCCAACTCGCTCGGCGGCATCAGCGGGCGGCTGATGGCAGGCGCCCTGGCCGATATTGGCCACTGGCAATGGGTATTCTGGCCGATCGCGCTGCTTGGTGCGCTAAGTTGTGTGTTAGTCTGGCGCCATTTACCGCCAGCAAAACAGTTTGTTGCCAAACCCTTCGTACTGCGCCAGGCGCTGGCAGATAACCTCTATCATTTGCGTCAGCCTTTACTGCTGCTGACTTACCTGATTGGCGGGCTGAGCTTTTTCATTTTCCTCAATCAATATACCTACATTGCCTTTGTGTTATCCGATGCACCTTATTATTTATCCAGTTTTTGGATAGGTTTGTTGTTTGTCACCTATTTTACCGGCACAGTTGGCTCTGCCATTTCGGGGAAAGTAGCTATCAGACTGGCAGCGCCGCTGGCGATGGGGCTGGGGGTGCTGATTGTGATGCTGGGGACTTTGCTGACGCTCAGCAGCCAGCTTTGGCTGATAGTGACAGGTTTCTTCATCAACGCTTTTGGGTTTTTTCTTACCCATTCACTGGCCAGCAGCTGGGTAAATCAGTGCGCTATCCGGGCGAAAGCCAGTGCCAGTGCGCTCTACCTGGTATTTTATTATGTTGGTGCCAGCACCGGAGGCCTTTATTTGCAGCCATTCTGGCAATGGCTGCACTGGCCTGGTGTGGTAGTAGGGGCCTTACTGATGTACAGCCTGACACTGGGTCTGTGTTTCTGGCTGTGGCAGCGCGCTAAGCGCCTGCAGTTGTGTTAGTTCAGCGCTGGTTAGCTGGCGTAGCTCTCCCACGGTAAGCTGGCCCAGACACAGGTTATGTAAGCGGATGCGTTTAAGTGCCATGACGCGGTAGCCCAGCGTTTTACACATATAACGTATCTGCCGGTGCAGGCCTTGTGTCAGCGTGATGGTAAACTGATGCTGGCTATTGCCGCTAACCTTACAGGGACGCGACTGATATTGCTTATTACCCAGTTGCCAGCTGACGCCCGATGCCATTGCCGTAATAAAGGCTTCGCTGATGGCTTTGTCAGTCTCAACCAGATAGGTTTTTTCATGATAAAAATCCGGGTGCATCAGCTGCTGGCTGAGTTCGCCATCATTGGTTAATAACAACAGGCCGCAGGAGTCTTTATCCAGCCGTCCCACCGCAAATACGCGCTCTGGCAGTGTTTTTAATAACTGGTACAGGCTGGCCGGATCGTCCGGGCGGTTATTACAATCTATGCCCACCGGTTTATGGTATAGCCAGTACTGACGCGGTGGCTGATCTGGTAACGGCAGGTTGTTTATCAGAATGTCATCATTGTGGTTAACCAAATCGGTATGCAAAGCAGCTCTGCCATTGCAGTGCACTTGCCCGGCGCTGATCAGGCGCTCAGCAGCCCGGCGCGAGCAATAGCCACTCTGGGCAATCCATTTGGCTAAACGGTGTCTGGGAGCGTCTGCTGACATACGTAGTGGTCTGTTTCGTTAAAACGCCAATAATAACCGATAAGGCGCAGAATAATCATCAGCCTGTAACACAGATGCGGCATGATGTTTGTGCCTGCTAAGGCAAATCTGTTCCTCCTCGTTCTTTATTTATGCCGGGCCTTTGCGCCCGGCTTTTTTATCTCAATTAAAAAGTGACGGTTTCATAAAAGTATCGCTACCTTGTCACATAAATGACGCAAAAGGCCTGCACAATGCACCGCGTTATACCTTCCTTCCTGGATTATTGACACTATTTAGTGGCGCGGGAGCTTGCTCCCGCTTTATTTTCCGCAAAAAAAATCAAAGCGCATTTAAACCTTTCGTTTTACCCTGCCGACTAACCACACAAATCAGATAGTTATTAAACGATGTAAGGGCGTTTATGGCAATGGAGATTGCACAGGCAGTCGCCGCGGCAAAAGAAGGTGACAAACAGGCGTTTTATCACCTTTATCAGCAGTTTGTCGGCAGGGTGTATGCCATATGCTGGCGATTGCTGGGCAACAAGCAAAAAGCTGAAGACGCCAGTCAGGAGATTTTTATCAAAGTATGGCAGCAGCTACCGGCATTTCGTGGCGACAGCAGCTTTGCCACCTGGTTACATACTATTGCGACACGTACAGCAATAGATTTATGGCGCCAGGATAAACATCTGCGGCTAACCGACAGCAGCGACGAGCAGCCTGAACTGGCTGAAACGGCTACTGAGTGCAGTAGTGCCGCAGCGCCACTGGAGCAGGCGATACAACGATTGCCTGCACAGGCCAGAGCCGTATTTGTACTATTTGCACTGGAAGGTTATCAGCACCAGGAGATCGCCGTCATGCTCGGTATTGCCGAGGGGACATCCAAAGCACAGTATTTTCGTGCCAGACAACTGTTACAGGAGTGGTTAGCAGATGAATGAGCAGCAATTAGATAAAGCAATCAGCGCTTTGGCGCCAGATGTGATGCCAGAGCGTGATTTATGGGCAGGTATCGAGCTGCAGTTGGCTGACCGGCCGTCAAAAGCTAAACCGGTACTGTGGCACTGGGCCACTGCGGCAGTACTTGGTCTGGCGTGCCTGGTCAGCTGGCAACTGGCGCTGTTGCCGGGTATACAAAGCAGTACGCAGGCTAGCATGCCAAGTGCCGAACTGATGCTGTTGCAGGTATATGAAACGCAAAAAGCCAATCAACTTCGCCAGACCGTCGCAATTGCAGAAGGGTTTGATAACTGGCAGCAACAATTACAGGTATGGGACCAGGCTATTGCTCAGGTTCGCCGTGCCTTAGAACTTTATCCGGATGAACCGCAGTTGCTAGCGCAATTGCAAAGCTTATATCAACAGCAACTGGCGTACATTCAGCGCGCCACTTTGCAACAACCTTTAGCCATGAGTTAGGAGAGTATTATGCAAACAGTAAGCAAAACCTGGGTGAGCGGCCTGGCCGCAGTATTGTTCGTAGGTATCAGCCAGCTTGCATTGGCTGACGACAGACAAAGCGTCAATGAAAACCGCAGCGTCAGTGCCAATGAAAAAATCTATATTGAAGTGATGAGCGGTGAAGTAACGATTAAAGCTGTTGACAGCAAC
>NZ_DATCSY010000224.1:0-16562 GCF_036568245.1 Rheinheimera sp.
ACCCGGCTTCCACAGCAATGATTTTGTCCTGCTCTATAACGATGGTGTGGTCGGTCAGAATTTTATTATCTTCGGCAGTAATAATTTTGCCTGCGTGGATAAGCGTAGCAGCATTGACGCTGCCGCAGATGGCGGTACTGCAAAGAAAAATAGTGCTCAACATTCGTGCAATTGGCTTTTTGTTCATCTTGTTATGGCCTTTTGTTATTAAATACGTATCAAGAAATAACACAGTCGTCTGATTCAGCAACTGGCTTCAGATAAAGTGTCGTATTTCACCGACCAGCGTCACTGGAGCTTATCGCGAAAGTGTAGGGGAAACCGCCGCTTTTTATCTGGTAATGTAACTGGCCATTACAGTACACAGCACTGACGTGTTCCGCCAGCTGATAATAGACATTGCGGTGCAGCTTTGCTGTCAGGCCGCGCCATAATTGCAGATAGGGTAAAAACTGTTGCTGCGGATCGCGCTGCAGTTGTAACGGATATTGCGGGCTGACAACTATCTTTTGCTCGGTGTTAAGCGTCAGGCAAAGTGCGCCGCCGTTATCCGTTTCCAGCCAGTTATGTTGTGTCACAATAAGCGGCGCATCGGTTACTTCGATACGGACTTTTTCTACCGGCGTCTGCAGGTAATAGCCGTCGTCCTGGCGTAATAACACTGACGCAAACAACTTTATTAACGCCAGTCGCTGAATTTTGCTGTGCTGATATAGCCAGTCGCCGTTGCTGTCAATTCGCAATGGTATATCACCGCAAAAAGGTGGGTCCCAGGTTTCGACCGGTGGCAGGCTGGATTGTTGTAACTGCTGCTGTAACGCGGCAAGACTCAGCATAATGTTCTCTGTGACACTATCGGAAGTACTTAGCTTAGCAAAGAAGAGAAAAGTGGGGTGACTGATGGGGCTCGAACCCACGACAACCGGAATCACAATCCGGGGCTCTACCAACTGAGCTACAGTCACCGCCGAGGAGCAGTATTTTACCTAAGTTTGATGTTGGCACCAAGTCTTTTCCGCTCTCAGGTTAGGTTAACAACTTGTAGGTTTTTCCTGACTAGGCCAATGCTGCTGTGTTATTATCTGCGCTGCTTGCTAACCCTGATAATTCACAGGAGCGTGTTATGGAGAAAATCACTCAGTTATTCGAAGAGAATCATGAGTTGCTGTTAGCCTATTTGCTGCAGCTTGTCGCCGCGATAGTTATTTTCTATGTCGGCCGTATGGTGGCTAAAGCGTTACGTCGTTTTCTGGAGAAGTCGTTATTAAAACGCTCAGTAGATAAGGCTGTCGTTTCCTTTGTCTGTGGCATTGTCTACGCCGTTATTATGATTGCGACAGTTTTGATGGCGCTGTCTCAGGTTGGGGTCCAGACCACATCCTTTATTGCCATTTTAGGTGCCGCTGGCTTAGCGATTGGTTTGGCGCTACAGGGATCGCTGGCCAATTTCGCGTCTGGCATTCTGATTATTCTATTTCGGCCATTTAAATCAGGCGATTTTATCGACGCCGGCGGTATCACCGGCACGGTAGATAAAATTGAGATTTTTCAAACCATTATGAAAACACCGGATAATAAACTGGTGATAGTGCCCAATGCGCAAATCACCGGCAGTGCCATTACCAACTATTCGGCAGAAGCTACGCGCCGCGTCGATTTAACGATCGGGATAAGCTATGACTCTGATCTGCGTAAAGCCAAGCAAATACTGGAAGATATCATAAAGAATGATGATCGCGTGCTGGCAGAACCGGCTGCTGCAATCAAGGTAGGAGCGCTTGCAGACTCTTCGGTCAATATATTGGTGCGGCCCTGGGTGAAATCTGCTGATTACTGGGGCGTGTACTGGGATACGCTGGAAAAAGTGAAGCTGACATTTGACGAGCAGGGTATTGGTATTCCGTTCCCGCAAATGGATGTACATATTAAGAAAGACAAGCAGGAGTAAGTATGAAGGTTTATTCAGTTTTAGCATTGGCCGTGGTTGCCAGCATGCAGGCACAGGCTAACGATACTGCTGCTACTGAGAAAGTGTGGACCACGTCGGCAGAGCTGGGCGCTATAACCACCTCGGGTAACACAGTCGGTACTTCGATAACCGGTAAGATCGATGCCAAGCAAGAACTGCAGCAATGGAGTAATCAGTATATTTTCAGTGCTTTTTTTAAAGAGGATGAAAAAACTGATGATAACGGTGACAAGTACACCGAGAAGTCGGCAGAGAAGTATCTGATCTCGGCGAAAACTGCATACAAGCTGGATAACGAGTTTGATAAGTTATTTGCTTTTGGCTCCTACACCGATGATGAGTTTGGTGCTTATACTGAGTACACCACCGTTGCTTTAGGTTATGGTACTCGGGTTTATAACGCCGAGGATAAGCATCTGGATGTGGAAATCGGTCCTGGTTATTTTACCGGCAAGCGTTCAACAGGTGAGACAGAGAAAGGCCTGATTGTGCGTGGTGCCGCTGCTTTTAACTGGACAATCAGCGAGTCAGCCAGCTTTGCTCAGACGCTCAGCGTAGAATACGGGGATGATAACACCCGTACTATCAGCGAAACATCGTTGTTGGCAAAAATTAATGGTTCGCTACAAATGAAAGCTGCCTTCCTGGTACAAAATGACTCTTCTGTTCCGGAAGGAAAAAAGAGTACAGATACGCAAACGTCACTGACGCTGGTATATTCATTCTAATGATTTACAGGCCTGCATCATGCAGGCCTTTTATTAAATACCTTTCAATTTAGCTATTTAGCTTGGCCTGCGACAAAAGTAGGCTATGCTGTCATTACCACTTCATTAATAATATTTCTACATTAATCTAATGACACCGGTATGGAAGCCCCGTTTGCAATTCCTGTTACAGCACCCCTGGTTCGGTGCCTCGGTGTATTTTTTGTTTGGTCTGCTCTGGATTACCTGCAGTGACAAACTACTGGTCTGGCTCGTTACCGACAGTACTCTGCTGACGCAGTATCAAAGTTATAAAGGCTATTTATATGTCAGCCTGACCGCAGTGCTGGCCTGGTTTTTGTTGAGGCAGAAACAGCATATCAGCCGCTCTCTTAACCAGTCTGAACAAGCCTTTATTGATACATTTTCGCACGCTGCCGCCGGTATTGCGCATGTGTCGATAGATGGATATTTTTTGCGGGTGAATCAGGTACTGTGCCGGATGCTCGGTTATACCGAGGCAGAGCTCACCAGTATGAATTTTCAACAACTTACCTTCCCGGCCGATCTGGATACTGATATCGCCATGGTCAGGCAGCTGCAAAATGGCCAGATAAACCATTATGAACTGGAGAAACGGTACATATGTAAGGATGGCAAAGTTCTGTGGGCTCATCTGTCTGTCGCCATGATCTGCTCGCCGGCGTTTAGTTACTTTATTTCAGTGATACATGACATTAATGAGCAGAAGCGGGTTCAGCAGCAATTGGCGCAAAGTGAGCTGCGTTTTCGTACCCTGCTGGACAACACGCCGCAAATTGCTGTCCAGGGTTACTATGCCGACGGTTCGACGTTCTACTGGAATAAAGCCAGCGAACTGATTTACGGCTATAGCAGGGAAGAAGCGCTGGGCAAGAACCTGCTGGAACTTATTATTCCGGCTCCGATGAAGCCGCTGGTCGCTGAGGCGATGGCGCAGATGGCGCAGACCGGTATTTCAATCCCATCTGAAGAGCTGGTACTACAGCGCAAAGACGGTTCAATGGTGTCAGTGTTTTCGGGGCATGCAGTGGTCAAGCTGCCGGAGATGGAGCCACAGATTTTCTGTATTGACGTAGATTTGACCGAACACAAGAAACAGGCTGCCGCCCTGGCTTTTCTGTCTGATTTTGATGCCGTAACGCAATTACCTAACCGGCAACATTTTACCCGCTGCGTGGATAAAGCCATTGTTCAGGCGGCACTGCAGCAACAGCAATGTGCGGTACTGCTGATGGATCTGGACAACTTTAAAGATATCAATGACAGCTTTGGCCACAGCGCAGGCGATCAGCTGTTAATGCAGGTAAGCTGGCGGTTGCAACAAGGCTGCGAAGCGCAGCATGTGCTGGCCCGCCTGGGGGGCGACGAGTTTGGAGTATTGCTGCCTGCTGTGCAATCTGAGGCAGAAGCAAAAGCGTTTGCCGCGCAACTAATGAAACAATTGCAGCAACCCTGTGTGTTGAACAACGGCGATGAAGTGATCACGGCAATCTCTGTCGGGATCAGTGTATACCCACGCCATGCTGCCAGTAGTGAAGATCTGTTGCGGGCTGCCGATGCCGCTATGTACAAAGCCAAAGGTGAAGGGCGCAACCATATCGCACTCTATACCGATGAGCTGACAGCTCAGGCTAAACAACGCGTGTTGCTGGAGTCACGTCTGCGTCATGCGCTGAAACATAATATGTTGCAGTGCTATTATCAGCCGCAAATTGCGATTAGCAGTGGCAAGATTGTCGGTGCTGAAGTGTTGCTGCGCTGGCACGATGCTGAGCTTGGTACTATTCCGCCTTCGTTGTTTATTCCACTGGCGGAGGGATGTGGCCTGATCCATAGCCTGGGCGCCTGGGTGTTGCAGCAAAGTTTAAAGCAGCTCAGCCACTGGCTGGAGCAAGGTGTGCCACCTTTTAGTCTGGCGGTGAATGTTTCAGCACAGCAATTCAGTAAAGACCTGTTGCTGAACGAATTAAAACAAGCCTTAGCCGACACTGCAGTACCACCGGAGCTGCTGGAGCTTGAGGTCACCGAAAGTGTGCTGATGACGGACGAAACCCGGGTTATCGCCACCATGCATCAGATTAAAGCTTTGGGGGTCAGGCTGGCAATTGATGATTTTGGCACTGGTTATTCGTCTTTATCTTATCTGACACGCTTGCCATTGGATGTACTGAAAATAGACAGGCGGTTTATTGAGCATATTCCTCAGGCAAAAGATGACAAGCAAATCGCCACCGCCATTATTGCGCTGGCACATACGATGAATTTTAAAGTGCTGGCCGAAGGTGTGGAAACCGCAGACCAGCTGGCATTTTTGCGCCAGCAGGGCTGCGACTATTATCAGGGGTACTATTTTAGTAAAGCTTTACCGGCCAGTGAGTTTACCGCGCTGTTACAGCAGTAATTAACCGCCGATCCTGATCTGGCTGTAACCCAACCCTTGCTGCTTCTCTACTTTGATCTGCACACTAATACGCTGCTTTAACGCTTCAACATGGCTGATAATACCGATCATTTTACCGCTGGCATTGAGACCATCCAGTGCACTGAGGGCACTGTCCAGCGTGTCTGCATCCAGTGTACCGAAGCCTTCGTCCAGAAACAGAGAATCAATACGGGTTTTATTACTGACCAGATCGGACAACGCCAGAGCCAGTGCCAGGCTCACCAGAAAGCTTTCGCCACCGGACAGTGTTTTGGTATCACGCATGCTGTCGGCCTGCCAGGTGTCCAGTACAACCAGCTCCAGTTCTGCCGTAGCATGGCGTGACAGCTGGTAGCGGTTATGCAGTGTCTCAAGTTGGCGGTTAGCCAGCACAACCAGTTGCTGCAATGTCATGCTTTGTGCGAAACGACGGTATTTGGCGCCGTCAGCAGAACCAATCAGGCTGTTTAAACGCTGCCAGTGTTCATACTGTTGTTGTTTCTGTGCAATATCTTCTAATAACTGCAACTGATTGTTACGCCGTTGTTCGTCACTGCTGATTTGCTGCTGCAGCTGACCTTGTCTGGCACTTAACTGTTGCAGTTGTTGCTCATGCTGCTGCACTTTCGCCGTGATCCCGGCCAGCGGATCGGTGGTCAGTTGTTGTTGTTCCAGTTGCAGATAACGCTGCTGCCATTCGCTGTGCAGACGTTTTGCCGCAATGTCCGCCTGCTGCAACTGCTGCTGCAATTGCTGTAAGGCCTGTACTTCTGATTGTTCCAGCACAGCGGCTTTGAACGCGGTTTCGTCGCTGAAACTGCTTGCTGCCAGGGCTTGCTGCCACTGCTGATCATATTGCTCTACCTTAGCATCCAGTGCTTGCTGTCGGCGTAGCAACGCCTGCTGTTGCCCCTGCACCTGTTGGAGTTGTAGCTGCGATTGCTGCAACGCCTGGTTCAACTCGGCAAAGTCAGCCGCCTCTGACGCCTGTTGCGGCGGGTCTTGCTGGGTTTCTTGCCATTGCTGCAGCCAGCTCTGATGCTGTATCGTCAGATCATTATATTGTTCTGCTGAGCGTTGTATTTGTTGTTGCTGCAGCTGTTGCTGATGTTGGTTTTGTTCCAGTTGCCGCTCTGCCGCTTGCAATTGTTCTTTTTGCTGCTGCAGCTGCTGTTGCTGATGTTCTGCTTGCTGCAAAGCTTTAGCGGTGTGCTCCAGCGTTGCCGTTGTGTCAGCCAAAGCGGCATCTACATCGTCGGGCCGCTCACCTTTCAGCCGGTTTTTCATATCCGCTTCAAGCTCAGCAAGCTCTTGTTGCTGTCTGCTGAGCTGCTGCTGCAACTGCTTCTGCTCTGCCTGCAGGGTAGTTTGGAGCTGATTAAGCGTTTCGCCCTGTTTTTGCACGGCAGTCAGTTGTTGTTCTTTCTGCTCCAGCTGTAGCTCGGTGTCGGAGCTGCTTAATTGCTGATAACGCTCTACAGCCGGATGTTCAGTTGCACCACACAGCGGGCAGGGTTGGTCGGGCTGCAAGCGTGAGCGGTGTTCAGATAATTGCATAATCAACTGCTGTTGCTGTAACAGCTGCTTTTTGTCAGTAATCTGTTCCTGCAGCGTTTTATATTGCTGACGCAGTGCCTGCAGTTGTTCTGCCAGTGGCTGCAGCTGCTGTCTGTTTTGCTGCAATTGCGACTCTGTTGCTGCATACTGCTGTAGCCATTTCTGCCGTTGCAGTTGCTGCTGTTGCACATATTGCAATAGGTGCTGCCTGGCCTGATGTTGTTGCAGTTGCTGGCGCAATTGCAGGATGTTTGCATCTTGCAGCGCTGCGCTAAGCTGCTTTAGCTGTACTTGCAGTGCCTGCTGGCGTGTGCTGATAACGGGCAGCTGCTGTATTAGTTGCTGCAGTTGTTGTTGCTGCTGTTGCTGCAGCATCTGCAGCTGTTGTTTTTTCTGTGCAAGCTGCTGTACACCATGCCACAGGATGCTGGCTTGCTGCCGCTCTGTTTGGTGTTGCTGCTGTTGCAATGTCTGCCGCTCCTGCTGACATTGCTTTTGCTCACTGAGCGCACTCTGGCAAGCCGTATATAAAGGTAACAATTGACTGGCCGGTTGCCAGGCTGTTAGGCGTGCCAGTTGCGGGGCGTGTATTTCGATAGCGCTTTGCGCTGTTCTGACTTCAAGTTCAGTCTGCTGGAGTTCCTGTTGTGCCTTGTCCAGCTGCTCACGCCAGCGCTGCAGCTTTCGCTGCTCTGACAACGACTGTTGGGCGGTATCAAATGCCGATTGAACGTCAGTCAGTTCTGTTTGCAGCTGCAGCTTCTGATCTGCGCTCAGTAACTCTACTGCGCCAGCACGGGCCTGCAGCAAATCCAGCTGACTTTTCTGTTCACGGCAGTCGTTAAACACCTGCTCAGAAATACGGCCGTAAATATCCGTGCCGGTTAGCTCTTCCAGTAACTCGGCGCGTTCGTTAGCGTCAGCATTTAAGAAGGCGGCAAAACCACCCTGGGCTAGCAGCATTGATTTGGTAAAACGGCCAAAGTCCAGCCCGGTTATTTCAGTAATCAGCCGCAGTTTGTCACTGGTTTTTTCTGCCAGAATAGCCCCATCAAGCCTGGCCAGTTCGGTTTTTGCGGCCTGCAGGTTACCGTCGGGCGCACCTCTGGCTCGGCGTTGGCTCCAGAATGCGCGGTATCCGGTGCCGGCAACTTCAAATTCAACTTCCGCCAGACACTCGCTGCAGTTGCGCGTCATCAGCTCATTGCTGGTCGGCGATGTTTTCAGGCGTGGAGTCTGGTGATAGAGAGCCAGACAGATAGCATCCAATATTGTGGTTTTGCCAGCGCCGGTTGCGCCGGTAATGGCAAAAATATTGGTTTGGCTAAAAGGCGGCTGGCGAAAATCAATCAACCATTCGCCACGCAGTGAATTCAGGTTTTGCAGCCGCACTGACAGGATCTTCACTTGGCCTCCAGTACGGTAGCTAATACCTGTCCGTGCAGTTTGCTCAGTTGCTGTTGCTGCTCTGCGGTCAGTTCCTCGCCGGCAAGCCGTGCTTGCCATACCTGCTCCGGCGTTAATTCAGACAATTGGGTGTCATGATCGCTGGCGAACGGGTTAGTTACGGCAGTGCGCTGGCGGCGCAAGCGTAGCAGGGCAACAGGCAGGTCTTGCAGCTCGGTTTCTACTCTTTGTTGCAGATCTGTCAGATAAGCGTCGGTTTCAGTAATAACCAGCTCCAGCCATAGGGTTTCGGTTGTCGCTATGGCTGCAACAGCTTGCTGCACCTTTTGCTTCAGTGCCGCTAAATCGGTTTTTATACTCAAAAGCGGCTGAAAGCATGGAACCGGTAGCGTAGACACTGTTTTAGCGCCGTCTTTGAATTCTATCAGCCACAGCTGCTTTTGCTGCGTTGCTTCGTCAAAACTCAGCGCTATCGGCGAGCCGCTGTAGCGGATATCGGTGTCGGCTTTTATCTGCTGGCTTTGATGAATGTGGCCAAGCGCAATGTAATCTGCCGGCGGAAAGGCATTTGCTGCAAAAGCTTCAAGTGTGCCGATATAAATATCCCGTACAGATTCAGACCGGCTAACACCGACTGTCGTCAGGTGGCCGGTCATTACAACCGGCAGGTTCAGTTTATGCTCAGTATTATATTGCTGAGCCAGCTGATACAACTGCTGATAATGCTGCGCTATCGCCTGTTGTAAGCTTTGCTGCTTGTCGCTGGCACTTTGTCCGGCCTGGCTTTGCATCAGGTCGCGGGCCCGCACAAAGGGTATGGCGCACAACAAGGCTGCAGGCTGTTGCCGGTGATGCAGCACCAGCAGTTGCTCGTGAAGGCTATCGCTGATGTTTGCTACGACCCGGGTATTTAAGTGCTGCAGTAACGCTTTGCTTTCGTTTAATACTGCCGGTGCATCGTGATTCCCAGCCAGTATAACCAGCTGGCACTGGCAGCTTTGCAGTTCAACGATAAATTGGTTATAGAGTTCACGGGCATAACTGGGCGGTGTGGCAGTATCAAAAATATCGCCGGCTACAATAATGGCGTCAATGTTAAGAGCTTTAACCTGGGAAACCAGCCAGAGTAAAAAGGCCTGATGTTCAGCTGCGCGGCTGCGGCCAATAAAATGCTGGCCAAGATGCCAGTCTGAAGTGTGCAAAATGCGCATAACAGCATGCTACTAATATCGTCAGTGGCGCCAGCATACCGGAATGGGCAGCTAACAGCAAAACGCCGGCCCGGGCACAGGCCCAGACCGGCGTTTAGGATAGCGGCACAAGTTATTGTGCTACTTGCAGTTTGTCGACGACTTTGGTGACGTCATCAGTATTTTTGGCAATAGCAACGGCCAAATCTTTTTCAGCGTCAGAATCAACTTCGCCCTGCAGCGTTACAACACCGTTTTCGGCGTCTACATCAATTGAAGTGCCGCTGACTTCTGACTCAAACAACAGACGGGTTTTAACCACAGTGGCAATTTTTGCATCTTTCAGCGCACTGTTGTCGTCGTCGCTACGGTTAGCGTTTTTATCGGCCATTACCGTCAGTTGGTTATCAACACGGCTGACACCGTCCAGGTTTTCCAACAGCTCTTCAGCCAGAGCCTTATCTACGTCACTTTCTACTTTACCGGTCAGGGTAATAACACCGTTTTTAACGTCGGTATTAATATCAAATGAATTTAAGTTGCCGTTTAACAACAGAGTTGTCTCGGCTTTACCATCAATCCACGCATCTTTGGCACCTTCTTTCCAATCGTTGGCGGCTACCGCTGTTGTAGTAGACAGTGCCAAGGTCATCATCATTGCTAAAGTTGTACGTTTCATGTCTTCGCTCCTTTGTATTGAGACGATGAGACAAATGCCATTTCAATGCCAACTTTTAAGTGATTGTTTTTAAATTGTTTAATCTGTTGACTTATCGTTTTGGTAAAACTTTTGTTGTAGTTTTTGCCCGTTTGTCGGTAAAACTTTCAGCAGAGGTAACAGCTGGTCATTGGCCATTTGCAGCGCAGCCGATAAATGCGCCAGTGTCACCCTGGCGGAACTCGTGTCGACATTTTTGGTGAGGTGTTTCAGGGCATTCAGTTGTTGCTGTAGCAGGTCGGCTAATTCAGTCAGCATCGATGGCTGAGGTCCTTTACTGTGCAAGCTGGCTTGCTGGTGCAGATACCAGAACTGAACGGCAGCAAGTTCGCTATTAGCAATCTGCGGCAACGGGTTTGACGTTGTTGCTGGCAACTGTCTGGCGGCATTGGCATGCAGTATCGATAGTTCAAGAAACTTATAACGCAGGTTACTGTCATCTAACTGGTTAGCCGCTTGCTGAAAGAACTGTTGCGCCGACACACACAACATATGAACGCCATGCAGCATTCTTAATTCAGTGTTATTATTTTGTGAAGCCGGTTCTGCATAGCCCATAGTGACACCTCTTTTTCTATGCCGGTACCGGTTCATATTCAATTCATGTACCAAAGTGCAATTTTATGATTTGCATGATTATTTTTGGCAGTAAGGTGCGACAGACCGACGGGACAGGTAAGTTTTACCAATGGGCATTGTTATAATTACAGTGCTGACATAGGGTTAGAGCTCATAACTGAGTACTTAAATATGACACAGCCACGCTTATTCTTACATGTGCAGGATCCTGAACTGAGCGCCCAGCTAATGCAGTCCGAAATCGTCAGGCGTTTTGTGGTTGTCAGAAGCAGTAACACCGCCCCCTGGTCAGAACAGCTGCTGCAACAACCCTGCGACCTGGCTTTTATCCAGGTTGATCATGAAAGCGAAGCCGACTATCAGCCGCTAATTAGCAGTCATTTACTGGCGGAAATGGATTTTATTTTTGTCAGCGACGGTAGTGCAGAGCCGATGCTGGATGAGCTGATGCGCTCTGGCGCAGGTTACCATTTTCGCCAACCACTTGATATGTCGTGCATTTTTGAGACGCTGCAAGATTTCTATCAACAGCTGAGCGATATACGTCAGCCCGCCGACACCAAAGCCAGTATGCTCGACCAGTTCGGCCTGCTGGTGGGGTCGTCCAGAGTGATGTTAAAGCTATACCGCACTTTGCGTAAGGTCGCCATTACCGATGCCAATGTGCTAGTGATCGGAGAAAGTGGTTCCGGTAAGGAGTTGGTTGCAAATACGCTGCATCTGGCCAGCTACCGGGCAGATCAGCGCTTTGTTGCGATTAACTGTGGCGCTCTGAGCCCCGAGCTGGTAGACAGTGAACTGTTTGGCCATCGTAAAGGCGCCTTTACCGGGGCATTACGAGACCACCAGGGCGTATTCACCCAAGCCCAGGGCGGTACCTTATTTCTGGATGAAATCACCGAGATGCCGTTTGAGCAGCAAGTGAAACTGCTGCGGGTGCTTGAAAGCGGAGAGTTCCGGCCGGTAGGTACTGATAAGACACACCAGGCCGACGTCAGAGTCATCGCAGCGACTAACCGCGACCCGCAGCAGGCAATTGCAGAGGGCTTGTTACGCGAAGATTTGTATTTCCGTCTGGCCCAGTTTCCGGTGCAGGTGCCCCCGCTTCGTGACAGAGGCAGCGACATCAGCGGCCTGGCGCAGCATTTTCTGGCTTATCGCAATGCGCAGGAGCAACAAGAGAAGTTACTTACGGAAGAGACTATGCAGCTTATTGCCAGCCACAATTGGCCAGGTAATGTCAGAGAGCTTAAGCATGCTATTGAGCGGGCTTACATATTGTCTGACACGCATATTCTGCCAGAGCACTTATTGCTGAATACTGACGATGATACCGAGGCAGATGCACAATGTCTGGCTGAAGTGCCTTGTGGTGTGGCATTGGATGATCTTGAAAAAGCGGCCATTTTGAATACTCTGGAGCAAAACGCCGGTAATAAAACCGATACTGCCCAGCAGCTGGGGATCAGTGTGAAGACCCTGTACAATAAGCTGGAAAAGTATCAACAGTCTGACCAGTGACTTGCTCAGCTGGCTGGAGTGTTTTCTGTCTCTTCATCAGCCAGCATAACGCGTAACGACGCAGGATTGATAACGATCTCCAGCGTTTTATCCTGAAACAGTTCACCGTCAATCACATAGTGCAGAGGTTGGCCATCCTGGCGCCGTACTGCAATTCTGCTGGCCTGACAGCTCTGGCTGGCAACACTGGGGTTAATATTGGTCAACCCGGCCAGCGCCAGCTCTGCCAGACCAAAGAATTGGCTATCCTCGTTATTAGCCACCAGCCAGGTGATATCCAGCTTACCGTCGGTTAAATCAGGCGCGCCACTGCCCTGAGCGAGAAGTGTTGTCAGCGGGGCGGCATTGGCAACAACCAGGCTAGCGGTATCGAGTGGCTGCTCAGGTTGCTCATCAAATTGTACCCACAGTGACTGAATCCGATTGCTCTGCACTGCCTGCCATAGCCCATTCAGGTAAGCCAGCTGACCGAGCTGATTTTTTTTGTCCCGATCTGCCGCCGCAACCATCTGCTGTTCAAAACCTACGCCGGCAAGCAGCAGCATTAATCTACCGTTGCAGCTTGCTGTATCTATCGCGCGGCTTTGACCATCGAGAATATTCAGGCAGGCTGAGCGCACTGGCATCAGTTTAGCACTGATACCCCAAAGTGCGTGACTTAAGGCATTCGTCGTACCCAGTGGAATAATGCCGAGGCAGGTATCGCTACCAACCAGAGCCGAGGCCACTTCGGTAACAGTGCCATCGCCGCCGCAGGCTATAACCAGTTTGCAACCGGCTTGTCTGGCTTGCTTCGCCAATTGGCGGGCGGAGCAGTCTTCGTTGCTCAGTTTGATGTCGAGTGCCATAAAAGGAGATAACAGACTGACAATTTCTGCCTCGGCGTCGTGCCATTTACCACCGCCGGATACCGGATTTGCGATCAACCAGACTGGGCTGGGATCGGGGTTGTCAAAGCTGGCCACAAATTGATGTAAAGCAGCAAGCTGGCGCCGGTTTAGCCGGGCGGTATGGCGCACCTGTTTAATCAGCGCCAGTGCTTGCTCAGCCTTTTTGCTGCTGTGACGGCTTAATAAGAATGCCGCCAACACCAACACGGAGCGGCCCCGGCCCAGAGCACAGTGCACCAGAATTGTCCGGCCGGCAGCACGTTGTTGTTGCAGCCATAGCACGCTTTGCTTGAGCTGTGCTGTTGTCGGGCAGGCATGATCCAGCACCGGAATGTTCAGGTATTGCATGCCATCCATCTGGCTAAGGCCGTCAAGTGCGGCAAATTCAGCGGTCACATCCAATACAGCCGTAATGCGGTTTTTTTGCAATTCGGGTAAGTCTGCAGTAGTCAGGCGTGCACCCAGAAATAATCCTTTCGCTACCCGTTGCATGGCTGGCACTGTATCCCGGCGCCGGGTAATCAGATTGTAGGCGCCGGCGCCTAATAAAAAGGGAATAAACAGCCAGTAGCTGTACCAGGGGATGCTGCCATCACTGCGTTTACGGAACACGCTGGCAGTGTTCAGCCAATACGCAGAACTGACCACAAATAACGAAAGTGCCACCCAGGCCAGCAATAGTTTTAACAGCCAATAGGGGGCTAGCAAGCTGGCAACAGTAAACAGAAGTGCAAGTGAGATATACAGTGCGGCTATGGTCATAATGCAGAGTACCTGTTCAGAAAGTACCGCCTGGCTGAAGGCTGAAAGAGAAAAGCGGCAACAGTTAGCACTGTCGCCGCTTATAAATTAGCAGTCTTTATCTTCGGCATCTGCTTTTTCTTTTACATCTTCACAGACATCTTCGACTTTATTACCCGCGTCAGTGACGACTTCATCTATTGTTTCACCGACTTCCTCTGCATTGTTGTCTTCACAAGCCACAACAGACAATGCAAGCATGGCAACCAGTGCGAAACGACTCATCAGATTAGCTAATGTCATAGTTTTTATCCTTCTGTAAGTTACTTAAATTAAAGTCTTGGCGATTTTCCCCGCAACGCATTAACCAGCAGTGAAATCACCAGTAACACGATGAAGATAAAGAAAATCACTTTAGCAATACCGGCTGCCGCGCCAGCGATACCACCAAAACCCAGCACTGCGGCAATCAGTGCAATGACTAAAAATGTTAATGCCCAACCCAACATACTTTGCTCCTTAGTGCGTGATGCACAGATCGTAAGAAAACGATGTATAAGCTGTAGCTAAAGTCATGCCAGATTGAACAGGTTTTGCAACTATCTGTATTTAAAAGATATTAGTTGTTTGTATCAGCGCTGGTTACTCGCGGGGGCTAACATAGGGCGCGAAAAAGTTACCGGCAAGCCGGTAACGTTTTCATGGCAGAACAGGTGATTGGGCTTACAGCTGTTGCAACAGCTGAGTTAAATCATCAGGGCTGAAATGGTAGGTTTTATTACAATATTCGCAGCTGATATCCAGTTTGCCCTCAGCTATATGCTCGTTGATGACATCCCGGCCCAAGCTAACAATGGCAGAGCTGCATTTCTCCCGTGAGCAGCCACACACAAAGCTTACCTGCTGTGGTGAAAACAATTCTACCTGCTCCTGGTGGAACAACCGGTACAGCAATTGCTCTGCAGGCAGGTCAAAAATCTCGGCCTGTGTCAGGGTGTCGCTCAGCATCACCAGATCATCAAAGTCGGCTTTGGCTTTTTGCTGTTCAACCGGCAGTACCTGCAGCATAAAGCCGGCGGCACGACAATGCTCTGGCTGCAAATCAGTGTATAGATAAAGCCGGGTTGGCAGTTGCTCTGATTGGGCAAAATAAGCTTCCAGCGTAGTCGTCAGGCTGTCACCGCTGAGGGGGATAATACCCTGATAACGTTCACCTTGCTTAGGTGTAATGGTAACCAGCAGGTAACCTTCACCGATAAGATCGCGGAAACTGCTGCCGGTTATTTCAGCCTGCATCCGAACGACAGCACGGAATTGCTGTTGGTCGGTGCCGTTTACCGCAGCAAAACGCACCGGGCCATCGCCCTGTACCTGCACAGCGATATCGCCTTCAAACTTCAGCGTTGCTGTTAGCAGGCTGGTTGCTGCAACCAGTTCTGCCAGCAGTTGTTTCACCGGCTGTGGGTAATTGTGATGCAGCAGCATTTGATCGAGGCTGGATGACAGTTGCACCATCTCGCCACGAACATTGCGTTGCTGAAATAAAAAGCGGAATAAATTATCTGAATTCATGCTGTTCTCTTACTGCTGCGATTTTAACAAAAGCAGCTTACGCCGCTCTTTTTTGTCAGGTTTGGTTTCCGGGTGCGGGGCAAATAAGCTGTTGGTTTTTCTAAGCTCGGCCCGCTTTAACCGCTGTTCAATGCTTTCGGCGGTTTCTTCATACAAAGCCTGCGCCAGTGGTGCTGATAAGCGTTTTTCCGACAACCCCAGTACCACAACGATTTTTTCGTCGGTGCCCTGGGCTAATTTCACGGTAGCGCCCGGCTCCACCGTTTTACTGGCTTTGCAGCGCTGGCCATTATAATGTACTTTACCGCCTTCGATCATCTCTTTCGCCAAAGCACGGGTTTTATAAAAGCGGCAAGCCCACAGCCATTTATCTAATCGTAATGTTGGGCTGTCATACTGTGCCGGCGTTTTTGCTGACGACATAAATTTATCACTGCTGTTGCCGAACTAAGACCGCCATTATAGTGCCAAAGCGGGGGAATTGGCGGCAGAAAGCAAAAAAACGTGGTTAATACCTTGTAAATATCGGCGCTGAGCTTGTTGGCTGTCGGACAACTGGGTAAGATAATTTTCTCTTTTACAGTAGAAGTGTGCAATGAAGCCGTTATTAGACACGCAACAGTTAATGAAGCAGCTACAAAAAGTGCCGCTAAAGCAGGTACAGCAAGGGCTGAACCTGGTTTTAGTTATCGTACTGGCGTGGTTGCTTGCCAGATTGACCTGGCAGTTGCTGCCCGCTGACACACCGGTATTTTCCCCCAGGCCAGATACTGCCGTAGCGGTAAAACAAAGTGGCGGTGTCAGTTTGGCGGCGTTAACCGGTTTTTCGTTATTTGGTAAAGCCTCAGTAGAGCCGGTAAAGACGGCGGCGCCGGTAGTGACAGAAGCACCTAAAACCCAGCTGAATGTGAAACTGACAGGCCTGGTGGCTGTTGGCTCTGAGCCGAACCAGGGCAGCGCTATTATCGAAAGCCGCGGCACAGAGGCGACCTACGCAGTCGACGACAAGATAGAGGGCACCAATGCGGTATTGAAGCAAGTGCTGTCTGACAGGGTATTGCTGCAGCAAGCCGGGCGCTATGAAACGCTGATGCTGGATGGCTTTGAATATACCAAAATTGCTCAGGCCAATGCCGGCCTTGGCCGTGCTGACGAGCCATCTAATGACGAGCCGGCTGTTGATATGGCGCCGGTAGCGGAGCCGATGGAAATGCAGCCGCTGCAGGTAAGTGATGAACTGGAACAGC
>NZ_DATCSY010000225.1:0-19412 GCF_036568245.1 Rheinheimera sp.
TGCCTTGTCATTGGCTCCGGCTCAGGCCGCATCCTGGGATCTGGGTGATGTAAATATCACTTTTGATTCAACATTCTCATACGGCGCCAGCTGGCGTGCGGAGGATCGTGATTGGGATACTATTAGTAAAGTCAATCATCCACGATTCGATTGGACAGGCTACAACGCTGCAACTAACAATATCTATCTTCCATCCCAGATTTGGCAACAACCAGGCGCTTACTCCAGCAATGGTGATGCGGGTAATTTAAACTACGACCGCGGTGATATGTTCAGTAGTCTGGCTAAAGGTCTGCATGAACTGTCAATAACCAAAGATAATATTGGTTTGTTTACCCGCTTTATGTACTTCTATGATTTCGCGTTAATGGATAAGGACGGGGCTTATACGAACCCGGTATCCGGCCAGCGCGTCGACCCTTGTGCCGACGACGATGCACGTGATCTTGCCTGCCGCGATATCCGTCTGCTTGACGCTTACGTATATGGCAACTTCAGTTTTAATGACGGCATGAACCCGGTTTCAGTTAAAGTCGGTCAGCAGGTATTAAGCTGGGGTGAAAGCACGTTGATCCAGCACGGCATCAATATTACGCCGATTGATGTCGGTGTCGCCAGGGCTCCGGGAGCAGAGCTGAAAGAAGCTTATATCCCTGTCGGTATGGCAGTGTTAAATATTGGTTTGACAGACAACCTGTCGACTGAAATGTTTTACCAGTACGAATGGGTAAATAGCTATTTACCTGTACCGGGCAGCTACTTTTCAACCAATGATTTTGCTGGTGAAGGTGGCTATTTACAAAACGTACAGCTGGGCTTTGCCGGTAACCCTGATATCGATTTAGCTCACGTGCTACAAAGCCTGAACACCTTAGGTGCAGCTGTCGCCGGTGGCGCGATTACTCCGGCACAGGCAGGGCAAGCTTACCTTGCCTATCCTACAAAAGTGACTTTACGGCCATTTGGTAGTGCCGGCGAAATTGAACCGGATGATGGCGGCCAGTATGGTATTAAGTTTGATTACTTTGCTGCAGGCTTAAATGATACTGAATTCTCATTGTACTACATGAATTACCACAGCCGGGTACCGGTAATTTCTGGTATTGCATCCGATTTTTCGCAAGTAGGTGCAGATATTGGCCGGCTGGTTAATATGGCGGCAACCGGTGGCGTTACAAAAGACAACATTACCGAGTTGGCTGCGTTTTCCAAAGCATTACTCGAATATCCTGAAGATATCAAGTTATACGGTTTCAGTTTCAATACTACGTTGGGTGAAACCTCAGTTGCTGGTGAAATAGCGTATCGGCAGGATGAGCCGCTACAAATTGACGACGTGGAAATCTTATACGCAGGTATGCCTGAGCAATTAGCGAATGCTGGCTTGCGCCCAGATTTAGCCGGTATTTCACAAATCGGCCGTGACCCGCGTTATGGTGAGAAAGTCCAGCCTGGACAAAAGGCAAATGGTTTTATTCTCAGCGATACGCTGCAGGCGCAGATGACATTTACACATCTGTTTGGTCCAACGTTAGGCGCCGACAATTTTACTATGCTGGCTGAAGTTGGCGGTATCCGTATTCAGGATATGCCGGATCAAAGCGTGCTTAGATTAAATGGCCCTAATACCGATCGTAGTGGTGCACCATTGTTAAATGGTAATGGTGTTGAAATACCAGGTTTACACACCGGTTTGTCAAACGGCGCGGAAACGAATCCATTCCCTACTGCGTCTGCCTGGGGTTATCGTTTGTTGGCAAAAGCGGACTATAACAACGTTTTCGCCGGCGTTAACCTGTCCCAACGCATGGTATTTTCACATGACGTCAACGGTATCACGCCTGATCCGCTATTTATGTTTGTCGAGGACCGTAAATCTCTGGCTTATGCTGTTAGCTTTGATTATCTGAGCAAATGGTCAGGAGAAGTGTCTTACAACGTATTCTGGGGCGGCCAGGGCACAACGAATAACGTTGCTGACCGTGACTTTATCTCTTTTAACATCAAGTACTCTATTTAAGGGACGAGCACTTATTATGAAAAAACTCACCCTAATTTCTTCAGCAATTGCGTTAGTGTTAAGCTGTTCTGTAGCTGCAAAAATTTCTCCGGAGCAAGCTGCACGGCTTGGTAACGACTTGACACCATTGGGCGGCGAGAAAGCCGCTAACGCAGACGGATCTATTCCTGCCTGGAATGGTGGTATCACTTCAGCTCCGGCTGGATACACGCCAGGTATGCATCATCCTGATCCGTTTAAAGACGATAAAATACTGATGACGATAGATAAATCTAATATCGATCAGTATAAAAATCTGTTAAGTCCTGGCCAGATTAAGTTGTTCGAGATTTACCCGGACACTTACAAGATGAACATTTATCAATCACGCCGTACGGCATCTTTCCCGCAGTATGTTTATGATGCAACTAAACAAATAGCGACGAAAGCTGAGCTGATTGAAGGCGGCAACGGTATCATTAATGCTGCTATCGGTATTCCGTTCCCTATTCCGCAAAACGGGTTAGAGGCAGTCTGGAACCATCTGCTGCGTTACCGCGGTGTGGCCGCAAGCCGCAATGGTGGTCAGGCCGCGCCTACTGCGACAGGCGCTTTTACCATTATCGGTTTTGATGAACAGATAATGTTTAAGTACTCTGAGCCGAATGCAACGCCGGAAGCGTTGACAGCAGAGAATATTCTGTTTCGCTTTAAACAAGGCGTAACGTCTCCGGCGCGTCTGGCAGGTACTGCTCTTTTAGTACATGAGACAATGGATCAGGTTAAAACACCGCGTCAGGCCTGGACATACAATACTGGCCAGCGCCGCGTTCGTCGCGCTCCAAACGTAGCATATGATGCCCCGGGTACCGCATCAGATGGTTTGCGCACTACAGATGACTTTGACATGTTTAACGGTTCACCGGATCGTTACAATTGGACGCTGGTCGGCAAACAAGAACTGTACATCCCTTATAACAGCTATAAGTTACACAGTAATGAAGTTAAGTATGCGGATTTACTGATGGCCGGTCACGTTAACCCTGATTATGTACGCTGGGAAAAACACCGTGTATGGGTTGTCGAAGCGAAATTAAAAGACAATACACGTCATGTATATGGCAAACGTGTGTTTTATATCGACGAAGATAGCTGGCAGATCCACATTGCAGATCTGTATGACAACCGTGACGAGCTGTATCGTGTCGCCGTGGCTCATGGCCTGAACTACTACGAAGTGCCTACGCATTGGAGTACGTTGGAAGTTTACCACGACCTGAACTCACGCCGTTACATTGCAATTGGTTTGGATAACGAGGACAAAATGTACGATTTCTCAGTTAACCTGACTGATGCTGATTTCACGCCAGCAGCATTGCGTCGTGAAGGAACGCGGTAACTTAGCCGTGGTATGACGACGGTTGGCCTGGTGCCAACCGTTTTTATTTTTGAATTTATTTAGAGTGAAAACTCAAAGTATGTGTAAGAAGATTATCTGTCTGGCGGCAATATGTGCAGCCTTATGTTCTGTAACGACAGCAACAGCGCAGTCCAGTGATATTCAGCCACAAGCTGCAGACATTACTGTGTTAGCCAAGCATACCTTGTTGACCGACATCGCTAATGTTAATGGTCAGCAACTGGTCGCCGTCGGAGAGCGCGGCCATATATTGGTGAGTCAGGACGGACAGAACTGGTTACAGTCACCGGTACCGGTGCAAGCCAATCTGAACAGCGTCTATTTCGTCGACAAACAACACGGCTGGGCGGTAGGGCACGATGCCAGCATCTTAGCAACAAAAGATAGCGGCGCCAGCTGGAGGCTGCAGCATTATGCGCCTGAGACAGATAAGCCACTGTTCGATGTCTATTTTGCCAACAGTAGTAGCGGTATCGCCGTAGGCGCTTACGGTTTGTTCTACCGGACTGAAGACGGTGGAGAGACCTGGCAAAAAGAGTTTCACCCCGAGGTCTTATCAGAAGATGACCAAGCCTATCTGGAAGAGCTGAAAGAAACTGACCCAGATATGTATGAAGTTGAACTGGGCGCTATTTTGCCTCACTTTAACCGGCTTTTTGCCGATGGCAATGTGCTGTATATGGTAGGTGAAGCCGGTTTCGCGGCAAAAAGTAATGACAACGGCAAGAGCTGGAGCCGGCTGGAAACATTTTATAATGGCTCATTGTTTGATATCACCAGAACGCCACAAATGGCGTTGCTCGCAGTCGGATTGCGCGGTCATGCGTTTTTAAGCCACGATCAGGGCGAAAGCTGGCAACAAATTGCGTTGAACGAAACGGCAACATTAAATAGTGCATTTTTTGACAATGACGGCCGCTTGTACCTGGTAGGTAACGCTGGCACCTTACTGGTTAGCAGTGATGATGGTGCTTCTTTTACCAATTTGTCCCGTGCAGATGGCAAAGCTATTGTCAACGGCCTGATATGGCACAACGAGTTGCTGCTGGTCACTGAAACTGGCATTAGAAGCATTAAGCAGAGTGAATTGAAATAACATGAGTGTAAATCGACTGGTTAACAAATTTGAATATGCGTTGTTTCGGCACCGGGCAATGGTTATCGGTGCTTTTGTGCTGGCGACGCTGTTTTTACTGTTCAAAGCAACAACGATAAAACTTGACGCCGCTTTTACTAAAAATATCCCGCTGAAGCACGAATACATGCAGACTTATCTGCGCCATGCACAGGATTTTGGCGGTGCCAACAATATTTTGATTTCGTTATGTGATCAAAGCGGCGATATTTTTAATGCTGGCTTCTTTGATACTTTGCGTAAAGCACATGATGAGTTGCTTTACACCTCTGGTGTCGATCGGGTCCAGGTTAAATCATTATTTAGCCCAAGCACCCGCTTTGTTGAAGTGGTCGAAGACGGCTTTGCCGGAGGCCCGGTCATTCCGGCCGATTTCGTCGCCAATGACGCCGGGCTTGCGAAGGTAAAAGAGAACACCGAGAAAGCAGGCATCGTCGGGCGTATGGTAGCCGATGATTACAGCTGTGCCATGATTTCGGCGCAGTTACTGGAGGTTGATCCAGACACCGGTGAAAAGTTAGATACGATAGGTCTTGCGGGTACGCTTGAGCAGAATATCCGGGCAAAATATCAGTCTGACGACATCAGTGTTCATATAATCGGTTTTGCCAAAATGGTTGGTGATGTGGCTGAAGGCGCAAAAGGCGTATTAGTGTTTTTTGCCATTGCTATCGCCGTAACGTCAGTCATGGTGTTTTTCTTCTGCCGCTCACTGATGCTTACCGTGTTACCTATTGCCTGTTCACTGATAGCCGTTATCTGGCAGATGGGGCTGTTGTCGCTGATGGGGTTTGGTATTGACCCTATGTCTATTCTGGTGCCATTTCTGGTATTTGCCATTGGTGTCAGCCATGGTGTGCAGATGATTAATTCAACCGGCAAACGTGTTGCTGCCGGCATGGACGCGAAAACAGCGGCCCAGGCCAGTTTCCGCAAGTTGCTGGTGCCCGGTGGCGTTGCACTGCTGTCGGACACGGTAGGCTTTTTAACACTACTCATTATTGAGATCGGTGTGATACGTGAACTTGCGATAACGGCCAGTCTGGGTGTTGCGGTGATTATTCTGACGAACCTGATCTTACTTCCGGTATTGATGTCTTTCGTCCGCTTTAGTCAACGGTACAAAACCTATGCGGCTAAACCCTCAGTGACCAGCGATAAAATCTGGTTTGCGCTTTCCGCATTTGCCACCCGTAAATACGCCGGCGTTATTTTGTTGGTTACCGCGGCGTTGTTTGTATTTGGTTACATGCAAAGTGCCCAGCTAAAAATAGGTGATTTACATGCCGGAGCACCGGCGCTGCATGAAGACTCGCGTTATAACCAGGATACATTCCTGATCACTGACCGTTATGCGATATCTGTCGATTACCTCAATGTAATGGTTGAAACCATACCCAGTGCCTGTACGGAACACAGTATTATGGCCAAGATAGACCGGTTTCAGTGGCTGATGGAGAACGTTGAAGGCGTGCAGTCGACAGTGTCTCTGGCGTCAGTATCTAAGTCAATCAATGCAGCTTTTAATGAAGGTAATGTGAAATGGCGGGTTTTACCACGTAATACCCAAAGTCTGGTACAGGCATCGTCACGGGTCGAGACCAGCACCGGTTTACTTAATGCAGATTGCTCTGTCATGCCGGTGATTCTGTTTTTACAAGACCATAAAGCTGAGACGATGGAGCGGGTGGTTGCTGCTGCTAAGCAGTACGGTAAAGAAATCGGTGACGAGCAAACCCGATTTATGTTGGCATCCGGGCCGGCTGGCGTAATGGCCGCGACAAACGAAGCCGTGTCAGAAGCCCAGCAGCCAATGATGTGGTACGTATATGGTGCTGTTATTGTGCTGTGCCTGTTAAGTTTCCGCTCGGTGCGGGCAACGGTATCTGTCATTGTGCCGTTATATGTAGTGTCAGTACTGGCGACAGCGCTGATGACCGCTTTGCAGATTGGCCTGACAGTATCAACCTTACCCGTTATCGCACTTGGCGTAGGTATAGGTGTGGATTATGGTATTTACATCTTATCCAATATGACGCAAATGCTACGTGATGGCGCACCGTTACGCCAGGCTTACTATGAAGCGCTGAAGGAAAGGGGCAGTGCCGTTCTCTTTACCGGTATAACCCTGGCAATAGGTGTTAGTACCTGGGTGTTCTCAGCACTGAAGTTCCAGGTAGACATGGGAATACTGTTAACCTTTATGTTTATCGTTAATATGCTCGGTGCGATAGTAGTGTTACCGGCACTTGCAGCATTTTTGTGGCGAAAAAATTAGGTTATCTTATTGCATGAATAAACACGAAAATGGCCGAAAGGCCATTTTCTATTTACGGCAAGTGAATAAGTTGTCAGATACCTTAAAAATCACTGGTTTAACCAGCATAAAAGCCCAAAATAGTGCTCGAAAAGCGCTACAATAGGCACTACACTGCGCACCTGACACGCTCTGGTTTGTTCGGTAGCGCCTGCTGTGAAAGCAGTGACTGCAAAAAGGATACAAAAATGGCACTGATAGACGGTCAACCCTCTGTATTACTACAAAATGTTAATAAACTAATCCAACAGCGAGTAAAAGACCAGGTTAAGCTGGTTGAGAAGTTCGCTAATACCTTGTACGGCAATATGTCCAACGAAGACCTGGTTGGCCGTAACGACAGCGATTTATACGGTGCAGCCCTTAGCTTATGGCAAACGTTTAACAGCCATGCTGAGCCTGCAGCAAAGATCCGGGTATTTAATCCGGAAATAGCCAAGCATGGCTGGGAGTCTAAACACACTATTGTCGAAATGGTCGTACAGGATATGCCATTTCTGGTCGACTCAGTGCGTATGGCGCTGAGTCGTCAAAGCATTACAGCGCACTTGCTGCTGCATTACCCATTACAGACCGAGCGTGATAAAGATCAACAGATCACGGATTTCTTTAAGCTGGGCAGCAAAGCCAATGCCAGCACGCAACAGACAGTATTTCACATTGAAATCGATCGCGTTACAGACAAGGCCGCTATTCAGACACTGACAGATGAACTGCACTCAGTAATGGAAGATGTGTCTCTGGCCGTACAGGACTGGCAGCCGGCAAAAGAGAAACTGCAGGAAGTCATTAAAGCGTTGCCAAAACAAAGTGGCAAAGCCAGTGCAGAAGAAGTAAAACAGGCAAGCGAATTTTTAAACTGGCTGGCAAAAGACAACTTCACCTTGCTTGGTTACCGCGAATACTCTATCACACCAGTGAAGGGTGACTATAAAATCAGTGGCATCGATAAAAGCTCATTGGGTTTAATGCGCCGCTCAGCTTCCCGTGATCTGATGTTGTCGGAGTTGCCGGAAAGTGGCCGCAAACAGGCTGTCAACAATGCGCTTTTAATACTGACGAAAACCAACAATAAGTCACGCGTACACCGCCCGGCGTATATTGATTACATCGGTGTGAAAAAGTTTGATAAAGACGGCAAAGTCATCGGCGAAGATCGTTTTATCGGTTTGTACTCTTCGTCACTTTATAACAACAGCGCAGGCGATATTCCGCTGTTGAAAAGCAAACTGGCTAAAGTTATGCAAATGTCCGAGTTTGCTACCGGCACTCATGCCTACAAAGCACTGCTGAATATTCTGGAAACTTATCCACGCGATGAACTGATACAGGCCACAGCTGATGAACTGTTGCACGTTGCAATGGGCGTGTTGCAAATGCAGGAGCGTGATATGACGCGCCTGTTTATGCGCAAAGACAGCTTTGGCCGTTTCGTCAGTGCTATGGTGTATGTACCGCGAGAGCGCTATAACACCCAACTGCGTAAAGAGACTCAGGCCATACTGCAGCGTGCTCTTGGCAGCAATGAACCGGTAGAGTTTACTACTTATTTTTCTGAATCTGTGCTGGCGCGTACTCATTATCTGGTGCGGATCAGCGATAGCCATGTCGAGTATAAAGTGAAAGATATCGAACGTAATCTGGTAGAAGCGGCCCGCACCTGGGAAGATAAATTAGAAAGCGCGTTAATTGGGGTATACGGCGAAGCACGTGGCCGCGAGCTTATCAGCAAATATGTCAATGCGTTTCCGCGCAGTTACAAAGAGGAAATGCTGCCAAACGATGCGTTAGTGGATATCGGCAAGCTGGAATCACTGAATGATGATCATAAGCTGGAAATGCTGTTCTACCGGCCGCAGGAAGAAAAAGCCGACAGCAAAGCGGTACGGTTGAATCTGTTCCACAAAGACCATCCGATCCATCTGTCAGACGTACTGCCAATGTTGGAAAACTTTGGCCTGCGGGTTATCGGTGAAACGCCTTATGCGGTGAAATGTGCTGATGGCTCAGTCAGCTGGGTGCTTAATTTCGCAATGGAGCTAAACTGTGCGGTACCAGCAGATTTTGAAGCCGCGCAGCAGTCATTTCAGGAGTCTTTTGCCAAGGTATGGAATGGCGAGCTGGAAGATGATGGTTTTAACCGGTTAATCCTTGGTGCCGGTTTGAGCGGCCGCGAGGCATCTTTGCTGCGCGCTTTAGCGAAATACAAACGTCAGATTGGCGGTACGTTCAGCCAGTCTTATGTGGAAAACACCTTTGCCCGCTATGCTGAGCTTGCCAACCTGCTGGTGCAATTGTTTAACAGCAAGTTTGACCCTAAATCCAAAGCGACACCCAAAGCGGTTGAGAAACTGGAAGAGCAGATTGTTTCATCACTGGAAAATGTTGCCAACCTGGATGATGACCGCATAGTACGTCGCTTTGTCGATATGATTAATGCCACACTGCGTACAAACTACTTCCAGAAAAGTGCGCAGGGCACGGATAAGCCTTATATCTCGTTTAAGATTAAGTCGGATTTAATTCCTGACATGCCACTGCCGACACCAATGTTCGAGATTTTCGTCTACTCACCACGGGTAGAAGGCGTGCACTTACGTTTTGGTAAGGTTGCCCGTGGCGGTTTACGCTGGTCAGATCGGCGTGAAGACTTCCGTACTGAAGTACTGGGGCTGGTAAAAGCGCAAACAGTAAAAAATACCGTAATAGTGCCAACCGGTTCTAAAGGTGGTTTTGTTTGTAAAAAACTGCCGGAAACTGGTGGCCGTGAAGCGTTCCTGAATGAAGGTAAAGATTGCTACCGCACCTTTATCCGTGGTTTGCTGGATGTAACCGATAATATCGTGCAGGGTGCGATAGTACCGCCGAAAGACGTAGTACGTCATGACGAAGATGACCCGTATCTGGTGGTCGCCGCTGACAAAGGTACCGCGACCTTCTCTGATATTTCGAATGGCATTTCAGAAGAATATGCTTTCTGGCTCGGTGATGCGTTTGCTTCAGGCGGCTCAAACGGCTATGACCACAAGAAGATGGGTATCACTGCACGTGGCGGTTGGGAATCAGTAAAACGTCACTTCCGTGAAATAGGCATCGATTGCCAGACCACCGACTTTACCTGTGTTGGCATCGGCGACATGGCAGGGGACGTGTTTGGTAACGGCATGCTGTTATCAAAACATATCCGGCTGCAGGTCGCATTTAACCATATGCATATCTTCGTTGACCCGAACCCGGATTCAGCCAGGAGCTGGGAAGAACGCAACCGGATGTTTAATCTGCCTACATCCACCTGGGATGACTATGATAAGTCACTGATTTCTGAAGGCGGTGGTATCTTCTTACGTAGTGCCAAAGCCATTAAGTTATCGCCACAGATGAAGGAAATGCTGGGCACAACTAAGGCCAGCATGACGCCGAATGAGCTGATCCGTGAAGCCTTGATGATGCCGGTTGACCTTATCTGGAATGGTGGTATCGGTACTTACGTTAAAGCAACCAGTGAAAGCCATGCAGAAGTGGGTGACCGTGGTTCAGAGCCGCTGCGGGTTAACGGTAAAGACTTAAAGGCGAAAATCATCGGCGAAGGTGGCAACCTGGGTGCGACCCAACGTGGACGTATCGAATACGCCATGCACGGTGGTCGTATCAATACCGATTTTGTCGATAACGTTGGCGGTGTAACCTGCTCGGACAACGAAGTAAACATTAAGATCCTGCTTAATACTCTGGTTGCCGGTGGCGATTTAACGTTGAAACAGCGTAATAAATTGCTGCTTGATATGACTGAAGATGTGGCTGCAATCGTTATTAAAGACTGTTACCGCCAGACGCAGAGTATCAGTATTTCGTCTTTGTTAGGTGCGGAGCAGCTAAAAGAATATACCCGCTTTATCCATACACTGGAAAAAGACGGCAAGTTAAACCGCGAGCTGGAGTTCCTGCCATCTGATGATGAGCTGGCAGAGCGTATGGCTAAGGGACAGGGCTTAACCCGTCCTGAGCTGTCTATCCTGACCGCCTACGGTAAGATGGTGCTGAAAGAGCGTCTGGTGCTGCCAGAGATTTATGAAAATGCTTATTTCAAACGTCAGCTGTTTGCTAACTTCCCGCAGATGCTGCAGGACAAGTACGCTGCGGAGATGGAAAACCATCCGCTAAAAGCCGAAATTATCGCGACCAAGCTGGCAAATATGCTGGTTAACGAGATGGGGCCTAATTTTGCGCAGCGTATGCAGGAAGAAACCGGCGCCGGCGTGGGTGAGGTAACGCTTTGTTACGCCATCGCGCGCGACCTGTTTGATTTATCCTCAATGTGGCGCAAGCTGGAGCAACTGGACAATGTGATCCCTGCGGCACTGCAAAGCAAGTTGTTACATCAGCTGCGCCGTACAATGCGCCGGGCAACACGCTGGTTCCTGCGCCATCGTAACAAAGCGCTGGATATTCAGCAGACTATCGACTTCTTCAAGCCAGCTTACCAGCAGTTAAACAAAGAACTGCCGGCTTATCTGGCAGCGTCTGAAGCTGAACAGTTATTGCATAAACAATCGGCACTGACAGAGCAGGGCGTACCGCAGGACATCGCGCAGTACCTGGCGCAGTTAAGTACAGTATTCTCTGTAATGGATATCGCCCAGGTAGCAGACGCTGAGAAGATTTCGCTGTCAATGGTGGCAGAGATCTACTTTAAACTGGGTGACAAGCTTGATTTGCACTGGTTCCTGGAACAGATCACCAATCAGCCGGTATCAAATCACTGGCAAGCATTGGCCAGAGCGTCTTATCGTGAAGAGCTGGACTGGCAGCAGCGTGCATTGTCCGCTGTTGTAGTTCGCAGCTGCGGTAAGGTATGCGAAGCCGATGAGGTGATAAGTCGTTGGATCAATGAACATGATGCCTTGCTTGAACGCTGGCGGTTAATGCTGGCAGAGTTCAAAACAACCAAGAGCCATGAGTTTGCCAAGTTCTCGGTAGCTCTGCGCGAATTAATGCTGTTAAGTCATCATTGTGACCCTGTAAAATAACGGGCCAAGTGGCTACAATACCCCGGCTGGCCCGGGGTATTTTTTTGTTTTTAAAAGGCAATTTATGTTTTATCCAATCGCGCAAAAAGTTATGTTCGCCTGTGATGCCGAATGGTCTCACAATTTTGCTCTGGGCAGCCTGAAACGGCTGGCTCATACGCCTGTGGCAGCACTGTGGCGCCAGGAGTTGCCAATGAAGCCCGTTACTGTTGCAGGGATCCGGTTTGATAATCCACTGGGCCTGGCGGCGGGTTTAGACAAAAACGCCGAATGTATTGATGCCTTTGGTCAGATGGGATTTGGTTTTATAGAAGTGGGTACTGTTACCCCAAGACCACAGCAGGGTAATGACAAACCCCGTATTTTTCGTCTGCCGCAAGCTCACGCCATTATTAACCGCATGGGCTTTAATAACAAAGGCGTTGATTACCTGGTCGAGAATGTTAAAAAGGCAAGCTACAGAGGCGTGCTCGGTATAAATATCGGCAAAAACAAAGACACACCGAATGAGCAGGGTAAAGATGACTATATCCACTGTATGCGTAAAGTTTATGCGCATGCCAGCTACATTACCGTGAATATCTCATCACCAAACACCCCGGGATTACGGGATCTGCAGTTTGGTGATGCGTTATATGATTTGCTGCAAAGTGTGAAGAATGAACAGCTGGACTTGCAGGCTCAGCATGATAAGTATGTACCTGTATTTGTGAAAATTGCACCGGATATGGATCTGGTTGCAGTGAATCAGGTTGCTGAAACGCTGCTAAACAGCAAAATGGATGGTGTGATAGCGACCAACACAACCTTAGACAGAAGTTTGGTACAGGGCCTGCGATATGCAAACGAAGCAGGCGGTCTTAGCGGCCAGCCAGTCAGGCAAAAAAGCACCGAAGTTTTGCGTCAGCTAAGAGCGGCGGTTGGGACTAAGCTGCCAATTATTGGTGTTGGCGGTATCGATGACGCACAATCGGCGCAGGAAAAACTGGCTGCCGGAGCGAACCTGCTACAGGTTTACACCGGTTTTATCTATCGTGGGCCTGAGCTGATAAAACAGATCGTTACCAGCTTATAAGGATCAGTAGCTGATCTTGTCATGTTATAACCAAATGGTCTTTAACATCTTGATCAGCTTAGTGTATTTCTGTAATTGCATAATTGTTAGCCAATCAGGTTTTAATAGGGAATCTTATGCTTAGGCCATCAGAGCGCTGGTTTTGGACATACTGTGACAAGAAAGACCGTTTGCTGCTGGACATCAGCGACGAGGCGCAGTTTTGCTCACCTTTTGGTATGTCGCAGCTGATACAGCAACCACATAAGCAACCACTGTCGATGGCGGAAGCACAGGCTTTCTGGGCTATTGACGACAGCCTGCAGCAACTGGACCTTCCGCCTGCAGTCAGGTTGGAATTATGCCTTACTGCTTTATGCGCACCCTTTGTGCAGCAGCAAGCGCATAAAAGTTGGTATTTCCAGCAGGGCCAGCAATATGAACCAGCGCAATTTGATGTTGTGACAATACGTGGCCTGAGCAGCCAGTATGCGCTGGTGCTGTCTACCGACACTGAGTGTGCTAACTGCCTGTTGCTGGGTGAGATAACAACGCTGGCTGGCAAAGTGCTGCCAAGGTTGCAGGTCATCCGCGTGCTGAGCAATCGTATCAGTGTGCTGAAAAAAGCAGTGTCATACCGGCAAATTGCCTGAATTTTCTAATCCGTTATTTCCCTGATGGGCTTAACCGACTAAACTAGCGGCATTTGCTGTTGCCGTGAATCTGATCTATGTCTGCTATTGCTTCTTCTGTTGAACTTGACGCTTTCTTTCACCTGCTGGGTTCTGCCGTTAGCGACAGGCAACTGCTTAAGCTGGTGCTGAGCAAATACCGGGGCAGCGAACCTTTAAAGCAGGTTCAGATACGTCCGGTGCAGCTAAAACAGCAATGGTTACTCAGTTTTACCTATAAATATCAGACAAATGATGTAACACGTAACCTTGATACCGCAGATGCAGTAGCAGAAATCCGCAGTTTAGTGGCTAACAGCTTTAGTGCCGCAAACTTGTTTACCACTGCCGCAGAAGCTCAACTTGCCATCAGCAAAAAGGGTAAAGTGTTGTATCAGCATAAACAGCTTCAGCACGCTGCTACGGCGTTACCTTCGGCTCATAACCGCGAAAAGCAACGTTACCTGACACTGCAGCGGCCATTTTTACAGGAACTGGGTGTTACTGATGCACAGCAGCAGTTGATCCCGTCAATGTCGCGTAAATGGAAGCAGATAAATAAATTTATTGAAATTTTTTCTAATGCTGTGCAGGAATCCGGCCTGAAAGAACGGCAGCAGCTGCATGTTGCAGATTTTGGTTCCGGTAAAGCCTATCTGACGTTTGCTATGCATGACTATCTGACCAATACTCTGGGGCTGCAAGCGAAAGTAACCGGCGTTGAGCTACGGCAAAATCTGGTTGATTTGTGCAATAATACAGCGAAAAAATTGTCTCTGGCGGGCATAGATTTTGAACAGGGTGATGTGAAGCACTTTCAGGCCCGGGGGATCAATGTCATGATAGCGCTGCACGCCTGTGACATTGCCACTGATTACGCTATTCATATGGGTATAGAGACAGGTGCAGAGATCATCATGTGTTCTCCTTGCTGCCACAAACAAATACGGCCGCAAATGAAGCTGCCTGATATACTGGCACCAATGTTAACGCATGGTATTCATCTGGGGCAGGAAGCTGAAATGGTTACCGACAGTGTAAGGGCTTTACTACTGGAAGCATTTGGTTATACAACAAAGGTGTTTGAGTTTATATCTCTTGAGCACACCAGCAAGAATAAGATGATTCTTGCAATAAAAAACAAACAAAAAATTAACAAGGGTAAGTTCATCAATCAAGTTATTGAAATTAAACGGTTTTATGGAATAAATCAGCATTATCTTGAACGCTTGCTGAATATAACGGATGAAATTAAGTAACGCGTTAATCACAAAAACTTCACCTGTACAAAATTGACTTAGCGCGTCAGCCGCCTGTAGTCTGATCCGAAAGCTTAATGTTGTTAAGCATTAATCAGTAAATCGTTTCTTTACTGTCAGGATAAGGATGCAGAGGCTATGAAAACAGTACCAGCACATAGTGATACCCGCCGCAGCAAGATTACCAAGGCGGTCATTCCAGTTGCAGGCTTAGGCACGAGAATGTTGCCTGCGACAAAAGCGATCCCAAAAGAAATGTTACCGGTGTTGGATAAACCTCTGATCCAGCATGTTGTTCAGGAAGCGGTCGCCGCAGGGATGACGGAGATTGTACTGGTAACTCATTCATCAAAAAACAGCATTGAAAACCACTTTGATACCAGTTTTGAGCTGGAAGCTACGCTGGAAAAACGCGTTAAACGCCAGCTGCTCGAGGAAGTACGCAGCATCACTCCCAAGAATGTCACGCTGATTTCGGTGCGCCAACCGGTAGCGCTGGGGCTGGGAAATGCCATCATGTGTGCTTACCCGGTGGTTGGTCACAATCCTTTTGCTATTTTGCTGCCTGACGTTCTGGTTGATCAGCATCAGTGTGACCCTGCCAGAGATAATCTGGCGGCAATGATGGCACGCTACAGCGAAACGGGGGCCAGTCAGATTATGGTTGAGCCGGTACCCGGTAATATGGTCAATCAGTACGGTATCGTTGATTTAAACGCTGCGAGCTTAATCGCTGGCACCAGCGCAACGATAACAGACATGATCGAAAAACCTGCTATTGGCGAGGCGCCAAGCAACTTCGCCATCACAGGGCGCTACGTCTTGTCAGAGCATATCTGGGACCTGCTTGCCCATATACCACCGGGCGCCGGCGATGAAATTCAGCTTACCGATGCGATATACCAGTTATGTTTGCGCGAGAAGACCGAGGCATATCACATTATTGGTAAAAGCCACGACTGTGGTACTAAGCTGGGGCTGATCCAGGCGAACATTGAGTATGCACTACAGCATGAACAGTATGCGCAGCCGCTGCGTGCCACTATAGAGCGCATTTTTGCTGATCTGAATAAAGATAAGCGACACCTGCAGCTGTTAAAAACAGTGTAAGAGGCATACAAGCTATGCAAAACAGCACGCCACACATCCGTAAAAGTCAGCCTGTAGCAGGGATATCTTTTTGCCTGTTGTCACAGGAGCAAATAGTGCAAAGTATTATGTCGCCAGCACCGGAAGATGAATCACTGAGGCTGGTGGTGACCACCAATGTCGACCATATGGTCGCAATGCGCCGGCAGGCTGAGTTCAAAACGGCTTGCAAAGATGCCTGGCTGGTTACCGCAGATGGTTTTCCGGTGGTAAGGTTGTTAAAAGCACTGAAGATTGCAACGCCCGGCCGCATAACCGGCGCCGATTTATTTCCGGCTATTCTTAGCAGCCTGAGTCCTGCCTGGCACTCGCCATTTTTTGTCTGTGCCAGTGAAGCAACCGCAGAGTACCTTCGGTGTTGGTTAGCAGCAAGGGGATACACCAATCCGGATCAGCGTGTAATAGTACCGGAGTTTGGTTTTGAGAAAGATGCACTGCGAAGCAGTGAAATGTTACAGCAAATCCGTGCCGTGGCGACTACCCATCTGTTCTTTGGTGTCGGGGCGCCCAAATCAGAATTATGGATGCAAAAACATCGGCAACAGCTTACGGGGATGTATGGTTTTGGCTTTGGCGCCGGGCTTGATTTTTTTGCCGGCACAGCCAAAAGGGCGCCGCAATGGGTGCAACGTGTCAACATGGAATGGGCGTGGCGTTTGTTTTCCAATCCACGGCGCTTGGCGAAGCGCTACCTGGTTGACTCATGGAGTTTTCTACGGATAGCACTGACAGAGTATCGCTTGATTGAGAAGGAGAGCCGCTAATGTCTGTGCCCGATATGACGCTGCCTGATGCCATTATTGATTGCTCCCATTTGGGCCGCAAAACAACCGGTATAGAACGCATTACAGAGGAGTTATTTTCTGATGAAGCACTCGGTAACAGTCAAATTGTCAGATTAAAGTCGCGTAGTATCAGCGGCATGCTATTGCAGCAGTGGTTTGGCATTTTATATGCTGCGCTTAAGTACCCTGATAGTTTAATTATCACACCGGGTTTTCCGCCGTCGGTGCTGGCGACGCTGATGTTAAATGACCGGCTCATCCCTTATATCCATGATGTTTTTCTGTTGACCCGCCAGCACGAGTTAAACCGCAAAGCCCGGCTTTATATGCGACCGTCTTTTGCCTTTGCGGTAAAAAGACTAAAACGTTTTTTTGTTAACTCAGAGAAGACGAAACAGGATTTGCAGCAGTTTTGCCGCCCTGATGCGCAGATCATTATGCTGCGGCCACAAGTACGCAATGTATTTGAACTGCAGCATGACGAACATCGCTATAGCAGGGTTGAACCGGCCAGATTAAAGCTGGTGATGCTGGGAACGGTGGAGCCGCGCAAAAATTATGCTGCTGCAGTTGCGATTCTTAATGAACTGCGGGCAAGGCTAGGTCAAGAAGTGGAGTTACATGTTGTCGGGCGCTTGGGTTGGGGGCCGGATGCTAATTTACTGCAAAATACACCAGGCGTAGTGTGCTATGGCTACCTCAGTGCTGACGAGATCAGGGCTTTAATCAGCAGCGCGACCTTTTATCTGTCAACTTCGCATGATGAGGGGCTGGGCTTACCACTACTCGAGCTGCAGTACAGTGGTATTGCTGTTATCGCGGCGAGAATACCGGTATTTTCCGAGGTGTTGGGGCAATCCGGTTTGCTGATAGATACCGGTGACGCTGTCAAAGCAGCTGATCAAATTCTGGCATTTTGCCGCGACTCTGCGCTGATACAGCAGCAAGCTGAGCTTGCCAGACTGAACATTCAACGCTGGAATGCCCTGGCTTTGGCAGATAAAGCCAATGCTGCGGCACTGATCACAGGGTAGGGAATGCAGTGTTTTTTAATGGCATAAACAATTTTCGCGCTCTGGCTATTTTTCTTATCGTCTGTGGCCACTGTTTCTGGATCTCAAATTGGTATCCGGAACATACCTGGCAGAAAGTGTACTTATACATGATACCCGGCGGCACCTTTTTCTTTGCTTTTATCAGTGGTTTTTTGTTTGCCCACCTGAACGTAAATACATTTCGTTATGCAGACTTTATCGGTAAAAAGTGGCGTAACATCGCATCACCTTATCTTTTCCTGTCGCTCCCTGTGATATGCCTGGCGGTGGTTATTCAGTATCCGGGCTATTTTGTTGATGAGCGATCAGGCGTGTATTACCAGTATATTCAGCCGTTTATGCAGTACCTGTTAACCGGAAGGGTGTTGACGGGGTACTGGTACATACCTTTTATTATGCTGGTGTTTGCTATATCGCCTGTACTGGTGAAATTTTACCGCATGCGAAACCAGGCGCTGCAGCTGGCGGTTGTGGTTACCTTACTGGTAATAGCAATGTTCGTGCATCGTTCAGAGGATAATCTGAATCCGTTGCAAAGTTTTGTCTATTTTCTGCCTGTGTTCATGTTCGGCATGGTATTTAACCGTCATTATGCGTTGTTGAGGGATAACTATCGCGCACTGCCATGGCTGTTACTCATTTGTTCGCTCGCGTTGTCTGTGTATCAGAGTGCCTGGTTGGGTATTGCACATAACGCGCACAAAGCTTTTTTCGAGTATGCTGGTGCTGATCTGAAGTTAGTGGAAAAAGTGATGCAGGCAGTGGCGATTTTGCTACTGTTTGAACGCTACTGGCACAAGCGTTACCGGCTGATTGACCTTATCGCATCAGCTAGTTTCGCTATATTTTTTCTGCACCCGATAGTGATTGCCGTATTTAAGCGGGTGCTACAGAACAGTTTTGCCGGCTTTATGTACTGGCATGTTCTGACGTTTACGGTTTTCTTTACCACCTTGTTACTGGCCTGGTTTGCGAAGCAGGTTCTGGGGTCGTACAGCAGACGGGTAATAGGCTGGTGAAGGATATTTTTAAGGAGCTGTTATGTTTACACCTGTAATTATGGCCGGGGGTTCAGGTACCCGTTTATGGCCGCTGTCACGTGGTAATTTTCCGAAGCAGTTTTTACCGCTGACAGGGCGTCACACTATGTTGCAACAAACGCTGCTGCGCCTGGGCGGGCTGCAGCATAGTACGGCATTGCTGATATGTAATGAAGATCACCGTTTTATCGCGGCGGAGCAGATACGGCAGTTGGCTAACGGTAAAGCAGACATTCTGCTGGAGCCTGCCGGACGCAATACTGCACCGGCAATAGCGTTGGCAGCACTGCGGGCAAAGCAGCAAGGTAATGCCGAGGCCGTACTGCTGGTGCTGGCTGCAGACCACGTGATAAACAATACGCCAGCGTTTCAGCAGGCAATAGAACACGCTTTGCCTCTGGCACAGGATGGTCAGTTGGTCACTTTCGGTATAGTGCCTTCAAGTGCCGAAACCGGTTATGGCTACATCAAACGCGGTGCGCAAACCGGTAACGCATACCG
>NZ_DATCSY010000226.1:0-7253 GCF_036568245.1 Rheinheimera sp.
ACACCTTTGTCGCAAACCCTGCACAAGTTTGGGGCTCACCTAAAATCAAAGATGATTTCACTATTTTTGCCAATGCAGGCTTAGACCTTGGCAACGGCGGTGAAGCCTATATGTTCGGTAACTACTCTGAACGTGATGTTCGTGGTGGTTTCTATTACCGTAACCCCCACACTCGTGGTCAGGTTTTTTCAAATGATAGTGGAGAAACGCTGGCAGTTGTTGACACTACTGGGGCTGGTGGCTGCAGTAACGTGCCAATTACAGGCTTTAACCATCAACAAATAACAGATGCTGTTAATGCGCTGCCCGATAACTGCTTCACATTTTTTCAGATGTTCCCAGGCGGTTTTACGCCTAATTTTGGTGGTAACATCACCGATACATCACTGGCTATTGGCACCAAAGGCGAATTTAAAACGGGCTTTATGGAAGGTGTCTTATATGACTTCAGCGGCGTTGTTGGCCGCAGTGAATCGAACTTCCAGTTATTTAACTCAGTAAACGCGTCACTTGGCCCTGAAACGCCAACTGATTTTGATGCTGGTAAATATATTCAACTGGAAAAGACCTTCAGTGCTGACTTTGTAAAACACTTACCCGTGGGGTTATATGAGGATTTAACCGTTGCATTTGGAACACAATGGACTGAAGAGAGCTTTGAGATTGTTGCCGGAGAGCAAACTTCGTGGGAGGTGGGCCCTTATATTGACCAGGGCTTAAGTAACGGCTCTAACGGTTTCAATGGCTTTCTTCCTCAGTCAGCCGGCACGTCAACCCGACGCAATTACGCAGCTTATGTAGACCTAGAAGCTGAATTCACAGAACACTTTCTTGGTGGACTGGCAGTACGTTTTGAAGACTATGATTCTTTTGGTACGACAACTAACTATAAATTGACTGGACAGTATCGTTTAAATGACGACTGGGCGCTACGCGCATCGACAAGTACGGGGTTTCGCGCACCTACAGTTGGACAGGCTAACGTTAGTAACGTTCGTACTGAAGCAAATCAGGGCGTCTTAGTTGATATCGGCGTATTACCGCCAACTAACCCTGTAGCAGTATTAAAAGGCGCAACGGAGCTTGAACCTGAAGAATCTACCAGCTATGCATTGGGTGTGGTTTACACCGGTTACGATTTCTTTGTAACTGCTGACTACTACCGTATTGAAGTTGACGACCGTATTAGTCAATCAGATGCAATTGATGTTACACCCGCCGATATTGCATTACTCAAAGCGGCCGGTGTTACGGGTATTGATTCGTTAACGAGCATCACTTATCTAACTAATGATTTTGATACACGTACTCAAGGTATAGATGTTGTAGCTAACTATTCTATGGATGCATTTGATGGCCGTAGCAGTTTTGCATTAGCTTACAACTGGAATGATACTGAGGTTACCAAATTTAGTGACATAACCGGAGCGTTTCGTGTATCCCGGCTTGAAAATGACTTGCCTAATCACAGAGCCACCTTTACGTGGACTCAAAGCTGGGATAGCTGGTCAATGTTTTTACGCAGCAATTACTATGGCTCTTATCAAGGCGTTGCCGCTGACGATTCAGCCCGCACCACCAAAGCTGACTGGAAAGTCACTCTAGATGCGGAAGTCAGTTATTATATCAATGATAATTTCATTGTTTCAGCTGGTGCGCAGAATCTGCTGGATAACGATCCTGAAGAACTGCCAGATGTGTGGAAAACAGAATTAGGTGCCAAGTTTTATGAAACATCACCAATGGGTATCAATGGTGGCTACTGGTACTTAAAAGGAACTTACAAGTTCTGATAGTTATTTATCCATACTACACTAATAAAAAAATCCGCCGCTTAGGCGGATTTTTTATCTCATGAAATCAGCCGTTTGTAACGGCTGCCAGTAACGCCTGCAACGGGTGACGTGGTTTGTCACCCATCAACCTTTTTACTTGGCTACGGCAGGAAAAGCCGGTAACCAGAACTTTTTCTGTGCCGTATTTTTCAACAGGCGTACGCCAGCTCATATCAAACAGAGCCTTAGAGTTTTCCAGATTCTGGGCTTCATGACCATATGTGCCCGCCATACCACAACAGCCGACGCTCACTGGTGTCAAACTCATACCGACGTTACTGAATATTTGTTGCCATGCTTTCTCTGTTGCCGGCAACGCGGTTTTCTCTGTACAGTGTGCCAGTAAGGCATAGTCCCCGGCAGCCTTTACCGGCGGTAATGTTTGCTGCACCAGCCACTCATGTAACAGCTGAACATGGAAACTGCCGCGTTCATCTGCAAGCGCTTTATTGTATTCATCCCGGTATACCAGCACCAACGAGGCGTCCAGTCCGAGCATAGGGATATTCAGCTGCTGAAGCTGATTTAAAAACTGTGCTGCCGTGGCTGCAGTGTGGGCAAACTGGCGCAAGAACCCTTTGACATGCTGCGGCTTACCATTCGGTTTAAAGGGTAATAGCACCGGCGAGTAACCAAACTTTTCCAGCAGGCTTAGTGCATCATGCACCAGTTCCGCTTCGTAAAAACTGGTGAAAGGGTCTTGCACCAGTAATACCGTTTTTAACCGCTGCGACTCACTGAGTTGCTGCAGCTGCGCTAAATCAAACCGATATTTATCCCCAATCTGCTTAGTCAGTGACGGTACAGACAGCAGCGGTGTATCAACATAACCAACCGTTTTCTTCAGTATTTTCGCGGTAAGATCACGTTTGAGAATAAAATTAACCAGCCGCGGCGCTTTTGCCAACAGCGGCGCAGTACGCTCAATATTGCCAACAATATAATCTTTAGCCGGACGCAGATAACGGCTATGGTACAGCTGTAAGAAACGAGATCTGAACGCTGGTACGTCAACTTTAACAGGGCATTGCCCTGCGCAGGCTTTACAAGCCAGGCAGCCTTCCATCGCGGCCATCACCTCGTGCGAGAAGTCTTCCTCGCCCTGTCGTTTGGCAAGAGTGTTCTTAAGACGCGGCCACAATGTACTTAAGCCTGACCGCGCACTTTGTAGCTGCTGCTCGTGTTTGAGAACATCAAAACCGCTGTTTTGTGCCAGTCGTAACCACTCGCGCATCAAGCCAGCCCGCCCTTTAGGGCTGTGCCGCCTGTCTTTTGTCACCTTGCTGGACGGGCACATCGGCGAGCTTTCTTCGTAGTTAAAGCACAAGCCGTTACCATTGCAGTTTAAGCTGCTGTCAAAGCTGTCTTTTACTGCCACTGGTATCTGTCGGTCAAACCAGGCACGTTTTTGATCGTCCACCGACACCAGTTTATCGGCACTGTTATAAGGCGTACAAATCTTGCCAGGGTTAACCCTGTTACGCGGGTCGAATGCCGCTTTGATTTTACGCAGCTCAGTAAACAGCTCTTCGCCAAAAAATGCCGGGCCATACTCACTGCGATAACCTTTGCCATGTTCGCCCCACATCAGGCCACCGTATTTGGCCGTAAGTGCTACAACCTGATCTGAAATGGTTCTTAGTAGTTTTTCCTGTTCAGGGTCGCATAAATCCAGCGCAGGCCGTACATGCAAAACACCAGCATCAACATGACCAAACATACCATACTGCAAACCGTGACTGTCCAGCAGAGCGCGAAACTCCAGAATAAAGTCAGCCAGATTTTCCGGCGGTACCGCAGTATCTTCTGCGAAGGCCAAAGGTTTCTGCCTGCCTTGCGTATTGCCCAGTAAACCTACAGCCTTCTTACGCATCGCATAAATGTTACTGATAGCGACGTTATCGTAAGTAAGCTGATAGCCGATAATACCATCTGCCTTATCCGCAATTGCGGCATCAAGCCTTGCAGTAAGCGCCGCTATTTTCTGCTCAATACTGGCTTGCTCTTCAGCATTATACTCAACCATGTTGAGCCCCTGCATATCGATACCGGGCACATCGGTTATCAGATCTTTTACCTGGTGCCAGATAATATCGCGACGGGCTAGGTTCAGCACTTTGCTGTCAACAGTCTCAACAGAGGTTGCATCTGCAGCAACCAAGAAAGGCGCATTGCGAAGCGCACTTTCAAAACTGTCATACTTAACATTGACCAGACATTTGTATTTGGCGATAGGTGTGATATTGAGTTTTGCTTCAACAACAAAACCAAGTGATCCCTCTGAGCCGGTAATAATGCGGGATAAATCAAACTCGGTCAGATCATCATTAAATACATGCTCAAGATCATAGCCGGTCAAAAAGCGGTTTAAGCGGGGAAATTTATCCAGGATCTGTGGCCGGAAATTACGGCAGCTGTCCAACACCTGACGGTATATGCGACCAATACTGTTTGGCTGCTCTGCCCGGTGCTCCGCCTCAAAAGTAGCCATTTTATGTGTTTTCAACACATTGCCGTCTATCAAAACCGTTTTTAACGCCAACACGTGATCGCTGGTTTTACCATAGACCAGTGACCCCTGACCTGAAGCATCTGTGTTAATCATGCCACCAATGGTCGCCCGGTTAGAGGTCGACAGATCCGGTGAAAAGAAAAAGCCATAAGGTTTTAAAAAAGCGTTCAGCTGATCCTTAATGACGCCAGCCTGTACCCTGACCCAGCGTTGCTCGACATTCAGCTCAAGGATATTGCGCATATGCCGCGATAAATCAACAACGACATGTTCTGTCAGAGATTGACCATTAGTACCGGTACCACCACCGCGAGGGCTAAATTTGATATGAGAAAAACTGGATGTCTGTGCCAGCGAGGTCAGGATCACCAAATCATCTGTCGTTTTTGGCAATACAACAGCTTGGGGCAAGGTCTGGTAGACACTGTTATCTGTCGCGATAGCTAAACGACTACCGTAGCTGGTCTCGATATCGCCACTGAAACCGGCCGCAACCAGCGCTTTGTTAAATGCAACAATACTGGCTTCTAATGCCAGCTCAGGATTAAGCTTTGGGATCATAACAGCAGACACTCGGCAATAAGTGCCTGCAGTATAACATTAACTTAGTAACAGGGTCAGCTGGCTACCGGACGGAATTTCAGCTGAATACCACGTAAAAAATACCTCAACACCTGATCCTGACACTCACGATAATGCCTGTGATCAGGCCGACGGAAAAACGCACTTAGTTCAGATTTCCCCAGCCTAAAGTCAGCCGTACTCAGCAGGCTGATTATATCGTCATCTTTTAAATCAAACGCTATTTTAAGCTTACGCAACATTATGTTGTGATTAAGTCTGCTTTCTGGCACCGGTATTTCGCCGTCTCTGGCACCACGCCGCTGGATGATAAGACCATTCAAAAACCTGGCCATCAGCTCATCGTTTATGGCGCTGAACCCCTCGTCTTCATCTTTTTTTAACCACGACACAACCTGCTCTTTCGTCACGGTTGCCCCACCCAGAGCAAAAATATCGATCATGCCATAGTCATGAACATTAAGGCTGTAGCGCAGGCTACGCAGTACATCATTAGGAGTCAAAGTAATGCCCTGTAATGGATATAAGTAGGAAGTGGCCGCTATGATAACATAGCCGGCACAAAATCATCAGTCAGGCTTTATGCAATCAGGGCAAATGTCCGAGCTTGCTGGCTTTTGTTGCCAGGTAACGATGGCTATGTGCTGTCGTTTTCACCCGGTGCTGCACCCTCTCCAGAACATTTACACCGGCGTCAGTCAGCGCCTTTAATTTCCGCGGGTTGTTGGTTAACAGCCGGATTTGTTTGATACCAAGCTGCTCAAACATCTGGGCTGCAATATCATATTCACGCATATCCGGTAAAAAACCCAAAATCTCATTCGCTTCAACCGTATCAAGGCCTTTATCCTGTTCAGCATAGGCGCGGATTTTGTTAATCAAACCTATACCACGACCTTCCTGGCGTAAATACAGGATACAACCACGCCCCAGATCAGCAATTTTGCGCATTGCCGCTTCCAGTTGCGGGCCACAATCGCAGCGCAGGCTAAACAGTGCATCTCCGGTTAAGCATTCAGAATGCACCCGCGCCAGCACAGGTTCATCACCACTAACGTCGCCAAGCGTCAGCGCTACGTGCTCTTTGCCATTTGGCGCTTCAAAGCCGTGCAAGCGGAACTCTGCAAAAGGTGTTGGTAGTAATGTTGACGTTACAAGTTTTAATTTCATCATGACATCTCAGCTAGTGGCTGCAACACAACAGCGCAGGCTTTATTGGGCCACTGCTACAGTAATTCAAGCCAGACAGATACCGTTATTATAGCCTTTGGCCAGATAGCGGCTGCTGATTGTGATAATATCACACTTGCGGCGCACTCACTATTGTTGTGTTGCTTACAGCTGGGCACTCTTCTGTGGATCTGTTGGCTGGCTGGTTATTTTTGCTTCCTGCAGCGCGTGTGCAGAAATCAAACTGACAAGCTCTACATCTCCCGGGATGGCGGCGCCGGTATTACCGGTAATAACATGCAGCTTTTTGTCTTTAATATACAACAGCGGCAAAGCACCATCGCCATAGCGCTGCTGAAAATGCTCGAACGTGAAGTTTTCGGTAATGTTTGTGGTTTTGATCACAGCACCTCTGGCAACCAGACTGGATAACTTAGCGTAGGAAACCTGCTCACCAAATAAGCTAAGCTGTTTCACATAGGTTTCCGACATCTGGTGACGTGCACTGCCCGGCTCTGAGTTATTTAAACCAAAAACCTTGTTCACACCATAGACGTCCTGAAAGTGAAAGTTCACCAATGGATTGAGCTGACGGTATGGCGAAATAATGAACACCCGGCCGATACCAGTCAGATCCAGATACGTTTCAGCATGCTCTGAAGCGGGGTTACCGAAGTAAACCGGAATGTTGTCCATTCTGGCCAGCCGTATGTTGTCCCAGTTGGTGTCTGCCAGCACAACACGGAACTGCTTACCCTGCAGCACTTTTGCCAGGTCGCGGGAAAAACGCGACGCGCCAAAAATCAGCAGCCCCTGATTTGAGCCTGCCGATACCCCTAGCCACTTTGCCCAGCTGGCAGCAGTAAGGCTTTGTATTACAACGGTTCCGATGATGACCAGAAACACCAGAGGCACAATATGTTCGGCGCCGGCGTAACCAAGGTTTTCAAGCTTAATGGCAAATAATGACGACACCGCCGCAGCGACTATCCCGCGCGGGGCGACCCAACTTAAAAACCATTTATCGGCACTTTTCAATGAAGAGCCTAAGGCCGATACCCAAACACTGAGCGGTCTGGCAACAAACATCACCACCAATAATAATCCAATTCCGCCAAAACCCAGATCCAGCACAGCAGCAGAATCCAGCCGGG
>NZ_DATCSY010000227.1:0-3112 GCF_036568245.1 Rheinheimera sp.
AAAACCTATTTTTGCTGACAAAAAAAGCCGCGACTTATGGTTTCCCTTCAGTATCGCGGCTTTTTATGACAAACAGGTTTTAGAAGTTAGCAACCACCTTCACACTATTATCAACGCTGCTGCTACTGATATAACCAACGGCGGTCGGATCGGCAGCGACAGCCGCTTTTACCGCGGCATCATCAGCCAGTTCTTTCGGCGGTGTGCCTTTACCGGTGAACACCAGCTTTGACCAGTAAGCTTTAAGCTGTGAGGAAGAACGGCTTAGTACTTTAGAGTCAAATTCGTCTCTGGCTGCAGCGCCTTCGGCCAGATTAAGCGGCGTCGCTTTACTGCCGTCGGCAAAACTGGATGCCCGGCCAAGAAACAGCCTGCTTAAATCATCGCTAGACACCACATTGGCATTTGACGGATGCACCACGACCGCAATATCAGCAACAACAGAGGCAGACAGTAAAGCGCAAGCGATCAAAGAAAGATGTTTAATACGCATAAAGCCTCCTTAGAATACCAAATCTACGCCAAAGGCCAGCACATCCTGACGCAGATCGGCAATTTCGTTGTCTTCAGAGCTGTATTGCACTTTAAATGCAGCTGAAGGGTGGAAGTCGTAGCGTAAACCAACGTTGTAGGTTGTTGCTTCGCGTGCCTGGCTTTGCACTATGCCAACGACAGGCAACAGCAATGATGGCGGCAAACTGGCCTGATAAGGCGTGTAAATTTCATCTTTTGCCGGGATATCTTCTTTCTCATACGAGATATAAGGCGTAATAGTATCGAACCTGTGTCCGAGAGACACGTAGAAGTTTTTCTGATCGGCGATAAAGCTGTTGTCTACTTTTACTGTGGTGTATTCGGCAACCACTAACCAGTCATTTTTATCTACGGTAAAACCCAGGCCGAAAAATTCGCCATCTTCTTCTACAATGTCAATTTCATTAACCAGTGCAGAGAAACCGGCACCGGCTAAACCGTTGAAGAAGTCGCCGAAAGTAACGCCGGGTTGTAACGATACCGCTTCAGCACCGACACTGACCTTACCGATCAGATAAGCAGCGCGCAAGCTGTACCAGTCCTGACTTAGCTCCCAGGTAACGCCCAGAATGTCCTTAATTTCAGCATTCACTTCAGTGCCACTGATACTCGCCTCGCCATCGTAAGCACCAGCGATCAGCTGCAGACTGGAATCAAAATTACCTAGTTGGGTAGTATGATATAACGATACCCCTTCGATATTGTCAAAACCCAGGCCATATACACTTTGCGGCACCCGTAGCCAGTCGTAGGCGTAACCTACATCGCGATAATCAGAGTACTTATAAAAGGGGGTACGCAGGCGCCCGGCGTTAATCCGCACTTCGTCGGTCAGTTGATAGCTGATAAAGGCCCATTCGAAGTCGACGTCAAAATCGTCTGCACCTCGCCCCATCAGCTGTGCGGTCACAGACAACTTGTCGCCTAAATCTGACATCAGCTGTACAGCAAATAAGCTCTCGTTTTTAAAGTCCAGACTGTCGTCGTAGCCATACAGCGTGTCATCACTGTCCAGTGTCATACCCGCTTTGATTGACGCGAAACCATTAATGGTCAGGTCTGCATAGGCCGGCGCAGCCAGCAACGCCGATAAACTCAGGGCAAGAAGCGATTTTTTTATCATAGGTACTCCATCCGTTGTCTTTGTCTCTTGTTGTCTTACTGAGACTAGCCCAAGCCCGGTCAATCTCCAGCATTTCGTTGTTATTATTGAGCTATGTCAGTTTTCGGACATAAAAAAACGGCCTGTAAGGCCGTTTTTTTATCGCGGTAACTCAGTGCCCTTCACTGACCATATTTACCGTGTATTTTGGTATTTCCACCACCAGGTCCTCGTCAGCTATCCGAGCCTGACAGCCTAAGCGGGATTCCGGCTCCAGCCCCCAGGCTTTGTCCAGCATGTCATCCTCAAGCTCATCACTTTCATTCAGTGAATAAAAACCCTCGCGGACGATGACATGACAGGTGGTACAAGCACAGGATTTCTCGCAAGCATGCTCTATCGCAATACCGTTGCGCAGTGCCACATCCAGCACAGTTTCGCCGGTTTTCGCTTCCAGTGCTGCCCCCTCAGGGCACAGTTCTGCATGGGGTAAAAATACAATTTGTGGCATCTGTTATACCTCGTCCACGTTGTGACCCGTTAAAGCGCTGCGGATAGACTGATCCATGCGCCGCGCGGCAAAATCATCGGTTAAATGGTTAGTATGTTCAATGGCGGCTTTAATTGCAGCGGTATCGTCGCCCTGACGCACAGTAGCCAGATCGGCCAGCGCCTGCTCAATGGCAGAACGCTCGCTATCATTTAACAGGTGCGCATCGGCCTGCAAAGCACGGCTTACGGCTTCCAGTACACGGGCCGCCTCTACTTGCTGCTCTCGCAATAAGCGCAGCTGCATATCCTGCCGGGCATGTTGCATCGAGCCTTTTAGCATGGTAGCAACCTGATCATCGCTGAGGCCATAGGATGGTTTAACCTGAATATTTGACTGCACGCCGGTAGATTTTTCCTGCGCAGTGACACTAAGTAAACCGTCAGCATCAACCTGAAAAGTAACGCGGATATGGGCGCCACCAGCCGGCATCGGCGGAATGCCACGCAGCTCAAACCGCGCCAGAGAGCGACAGTCTTCCACCAGCTCACGCTCGCCCTGCACTACATGCAGCGCCATCGCTGTCTGACCATCTTTAAAGGTGGTGAACTCTTGCGCCCGTGCGACAGGGATAACGGTATTGCGCGGAATAATTTTCTCGGTCAGGCCGCCCATAGTTTCAAGGCCTAAAGACAGCGGAATAACATCCAGTAGCAGTGTATCGCCATCAGCTTTATTGCCTACCAGCACATTAGCCTGAATGGCGGCACCAATAGCGACGACTTTATCCGGATCTATTGAGGTAAGTGGTTCGCTGGCAAAAAACGCGGCCACTTCGCTACGCACCAGTGGTACCCGTGTAGAACCGCCAACCATCACCACTTTTACAATATCATCAGCGGTTAAACCGGCATCACGCAGTACTTGCCGGCAAGCACGGGTAGTTTTTTTCACCAGCGGTGCTATCAGCTGTTCAAACTGGGCAC
>NZ_DATCSY010000228.1:0-7172 GCF_036568245.1 Rheinheimera sp.
GGCAGCGGCTTTATCTGCTGCAGGCGCTGCAACCGGTGCGGCTTTGGCTTCTACCGGCGCAGGTTTTGCTGCGGCAGCCTGAGGCTCTGATGTGCCGGGTTTTGACGCTGGCGCTGACGCAACAGCTGCCGGCCCCTGCCCTTTACCATGCAATTGATCGAGCAAAGCTTCAAACTCAGCATCATCAATTTCATCATCCGCTTTGGCTTTTGCTGCAGGTTCTGCAGGTGCTGACTGCTTGGCTGCCGTGTCAGGAATAAAAGAGCCTTTGCCATGCAGCTGATCCAGAATAGCTTCAAATTCGTCATCGGTGATGTCATCACCGGCATCGACAGAAGGCGCAGTGGCCGTTGTCGGAGCAGAAGTAACAGCCGGCCCTTTATTTTTACCGTGCAGCTCATCCATCATCTGCTCAAATTCTTCTTCGGTAATATCATCTATATTACCATCGGCAGCCGACGCCTGAACCTCGGGTGCAGGGGCAGGCTCAGGTTTTGCCGGTGTAGCTTTTGCAACGGCAGGAGGAGGGCTACCAGCAGTTTCAGGTTCGCTGTAGTAATGCAGTGCATCAAGAATAGCGGCTGACGCCGGTGTCAGCGGCTGACGGTTCTGCACTTCAACAAACATGGCATTGATACTATCAAGCGATTGCAGAATAACGTCCATCAGTTCTGGGGTAACACGGCGCTTGCCGGTACGCAGAATATCGAACACGTTTTCAGCACCATGACAGGCATCAACCAGCTCGGTTAATGACAGAAACCCAGCACCACCTTTCACAGTATGGAAACCACGGAAAATGGCATTCAGCAAATTCGCGTCGTCCGGATTATTCTCCAGCTCAACCAGTTGCTCCTGCAGCAATTCCAGAATTTCACCGGCCTCTACCAGGAAGTCCTGCAGTATATCCTCATCCATATCAAAGCTCATGCAAAGACACCTCTGTTAAAAACCTAAGCTGGATAACAAATCATCAACGTCATCCTGACCACTCACAACATCATCACGCTCTGCAGCGTCGATAATAGGCCCTTCGGCTTCGTGGGCCTTAGGTTTGCTCTTAGCTGGTTTGGCTTCAGCCTGAGCCATCAGGCTCGACTGACCAAACGCCGTCAGCAGACCAATCAGACTTTCCTCAACCTCACGCACAAGTTCAATCACCCGGCGCAATATCTGCCCTGTCAGGTCCTGATAATCCTGAGCCATTAATACATCGGTCAGTAACGAGTTTAGTGCTTTCGAATCGCTGTTCGCCTGTTGGAAAAAACTGTCAAGGCTATGACACAGTACTTTAAACTCACTGAGCTGCATTTGACGCTGCATTAGCTTCTGCCACTGCGGCTGTATTTTGCCCAGTTGTTGTGTCAATTGATCAGCAATAGGCAGACAGGATTCAACAGCATCCATGGTGCGATTCGCGGCTTGCTCTGTCATGTCTATAACGTGATTGAGCCGTTTTTTCGCGTCAGGGATATCTTCCTCGAGTAAGCTGTTTAGCGAAGGGTCTATCTGGAAGTTTTTAAGTGAATCGTGTAATTGCCGGGTGAGTTTTCCAACTTCAGCAAACAGTTCCGAAGAACCAGGTACAGCCAATTGCTGTACCAACTGATTAGCAGACTCGTTCTCTCCCATCTCCAGCAGCTGGACCAACTCCCTGGCCTGCTCCAGTGAAATTAAAGGCTCCGTACTTGCGGACATGGCAACGCTCCTTTGTCAGTTACGATTAGCCAATCCGTTCAAATACTTTAGCTAACTTCTCTTGCAGAGTAGCAGCAGTAAAAGGTTTTACAATATAACCATTTACACCTGCCTGCGCCGCAGCGATGATTTGTTCTTTCTTCGCTTCAGCTGTCACCATCAGCACCGGAATATGTTTTAGTTTGGCATCTGCCCGGATTGCCCGAAGCAAATCGATACCTTGCATACCTGGCATATTCCAGTCAGTAACCACAAAATCGAAGTCGCCATTTTGCAGCATTGGCAACGCCGTGCTGCCATCGTCTGCTTCAGATACATTTGTAAAGCCAAGGTCACGTAACAGATTTTTTATTATGCGTCTCATGGTTGAAAAATCATCTACCACAAGAATTTTCATGTTCTTATCCAAAATCCCCTCCGACGAGATATTACTGTTATCTCAGAATAGGTTACAACCAATCCTGCATTCTGGCTTTTAATCTGACCAATGCCTGACTATGGATTTGACTGATCCGGGACTCACTGACATTAAGCACAGCCCCGATCTCCTTCAAGTTTAGTTCGTCATTATAATACAGCGAAAGCACTAATGCTTCACGCTCAGGTAAACTACTGATTGTTTTTGCTAAATCCTGATGAAAGCTTTCACTCGCCTGACTTTCATATAAATGATCACAGTCAGTATCACCAGAGGTTACCAGTACGTCTTCTGAAACACCAAGATCTTCAATCCCGATGATTCTGCCGCTGCTGATATCACTTAGCATATGATGGTATTCATCCAAAGATATATCAAGTTTTTCAGCAACTTCACTATCTTTTATATCTCTGCCATATGCAGCTTCAAGCTCTGCTATCGTCTCTGCGATTAAACGGGCATTGCGGTGCACTGAACGTGGCGTCCAGTCGCCTCTGCGCATTTCATCGAGCATAGCGCCACGGATACGGATGCCGGCAAAGGTTTCAAAACTCGCGCCTTTGCTGCCATCGAAGTTTTTGGCCGCCTCTATCAGCCCAATCATACCCGATTGAATTAAATCATCGACCAAAACACTGGCGGGTAATCTCGCCATCAGGTGATAAGCGATACGTTTAACCAGAGGCGCGTGGCGTTCGACCAACTGCTGCATATGGTCAACACCACCATAAGCTGCAATTTTACTGTTCACGCTATCCCCCGATCAGTCTGAGGCTGCACCAGCTGTTCCAGAAAAAACTCCAGATGGCCCGATGCAGTGGCTGGTAATGGCCACTTTGCCGCTTTCAATGCCAGACTTTTCACCGCCATACTGGCCGGCGTTTTCGGGAAAGCTTCAACAAAGGCCTTTTGCTTACGCGCAGCTCTGCGCACGTTTTCATCGTAAGGAATAGTGGCAACAAGCTCTAAGCTGACATCTAAAAAGCGATCCGTCACTCTGGTCAGCTTGGCAAACAGTTCCTGCCCCTCTTTCAGGCTACGGACCATATTGGCGACAATCTTAAATTTCTCGACGCCATGATCGCGACTGAGAATTTTCATCAATGCATACGCATCGGTAATAGACGAAGGCTCATCACAAACAACGACCATAACATCCTGTGATGCTCTTGAGAAACTCAGCACCATATCGGAAATACCCGCAGCAGTATCCACTAACAAAACGTCAACCGGCGTTTGCAGTTCACTGAATGCTCTGATAAGACCTGCGTGTTCAGCCGGCGCCAGTTCAGTCATGTTCTGAGAACCAGAAGTGGCGGGTATTATTTTGATGCCAAAAGGACCATCAATGATCACATCATCCAGCTCGGCTTCACCCGCCAGCACATGTGATAAGTTTTTTTCTACTCTCAGCCCCAGCATAACGTCGCAGTTCGCCAGGCCCAAATCTGCATCCAGCACCAGCACGCGCTTTCCAAGCTGCGCCAGTGACATGGCAAGGTTCAGCGTAACGTTGGTTTTACCCACGCCACCTTTACCTCCGGTAACTGATATTACTTTTACCATCTGCTTATTCATTTTTCTCAGGCCATTGGCTTGATCATCGGTATTCTCATGACTATGCATAGGTTCCGTCCGCGCGGCTCATCTGGTCGTTATACCACTGGTGAACCGTACTACTTTGTGCAATTCGTAATTTCTCTGCTTGCTGCACCAGCTTCTGTGCATCAGCAACAGCTATATCTTCGGGTACGCGCTGGCCATTCGTCAAGTAACTTACCGGCAGCGCATTTGCAATAGCCACATTGATCACTTCGCCTAAACTTAAGCATTCATCAAGTTTGGTGAAAATACAACCAGACAACGGAATACGTTTAAAATGCGTGACGCTTTCCTGCATAACCCTTGCCTGCGCTGTCGCAGACAATACCAGATAACTTTTTATTTTGACACGACTATTATGCATCAGACTGGCAAGTTTTTCTGCCAAACGCACATCCCGCTGGCTCATGCCTGCCGTATCTATCAATATCAGTTTGCGCTGTTGTAACTGATTGATTAACAGCGCCAACTCATCACTGTCTTTTGCCAGTTTTACCGGACAACCGATTATCCGGCCAAATGTCGCTAATTGCTCAAAAGCGCCTATCCGGTAACTGTCGGTGGTAATCAGGGCAACCTGATCTGCACCATGACGTTTGGCAAACTCTGCTGCCAGCTTGGCAACCGTTGTAGTTTTGCCAACGCCGGTAGGGCCAACTAAGGCTACTACACCACCGCGACGCAATATATCGTCGTTCGTTGTGCTAAGCTGACCGGCAAGCAGCTCTAAGGCAACTTCCCAGGCATCTGCACTGTTCAACTCTTCCGGCATGAAGCACGCCAGCTGATCCGCAACCTGTTCAGACAGTCCTAACTGCTGCAGGTTTTCAATAATCAGTGCCCGTACTGGTTCGCGCCGCGCCAGATCCTGCCACATTAAACCTGAGACCTGATGCTGCAATAGCTGGCGCATAGACAACATTTCATTGCGCATCGCATCCATTTGCTGTTGCACTAACTTTGCCTGCTGCTCCTGCAGTTTAGTCAGCTCTGTTAACTGTACTGTATTGCCGCCTACCGCCGCGCCAGAAGTTTGACGCTCAAATTGTGCAGCTCGCGGTGCTTCCTGTGTTGCGGCCTTCAACGACGGTTTAGCCGCAGCATTTTGTGTCACCTGTTGCTTAATCATCTGCCGTGCTAACAACGCTTTTAGTGAGTCAGCCGGCGCTTCTGCCTCGTCATCATCGGCGACTGTCGCACTGAAGCGCGGCTCGGGTCGTGGCTGTGCTGCAGGGGCAGGCTTGGCTGCTGGTGCAGGCTCCTGATCTATCGCTGCGACAATCTCGACGCCTTCAGCAACCTTTTTGTTTGACAGAATAATAGCATCCGGGCCAAGAAACTCTTTTACCTCAGTTAAGGCTGTGCGCATATCTTTTGCGACAAAACGTTTGATTTTCATCAGTTATCTCCTAACTTGCCTGGCCTATTACGCTGACAATCCGAATTTGTTTATCATCAGGGATCTCCTGATATGACAATACCCTAAGTCCTGGAATGGTGTATTTCACGAATCGTGCCATGACTGAGCGTAAAATTCCTGACGTTAGCAATACAGCGCTGTCGCCACTTAATTCCTGGCTCTGATGTGCGTCCTGCAGAGACTGCTGAATACGGTCTGCCAGACCCGGCTCTATACCGGCACCGTCATTACCGGCAGCCTGCATTGACTGGTGCAGCATCTGCTCCAGCTCAGGCGCAAAGGTAATGACAGGAATTTCTTTGCGGTTGCCGCCCACTTCCTGCACGATAAGCCGGCGCAGTGCAATACGGCATGCGGCAGTCAGTACATCCACATCCTGGCTCTTAGCACCATATTCCACCAGCGTTTGCACTATGGTACGCATATCGCGGATCGGCACACCTTCATTCAGCAGGTTTTGCAGTACTTTCACTACGGATGTTAGCGGTAAGGTATCCGGTACCAGGCCTTCAACCAGCTTCGGTGAATGTTTGGCCAGCATATCCAGCAGATTCTGCACTTCTTCATGCCCCAGCAGGCTGGCAGCATGATTGGTCAGGATCTGACTTAAATGCGTTGCCACCACGGTAGCGGCATCGACGACGGTATAACCCAGGGTTTGCGCATGTTCGCGTTGATCTTTACCAATCCATACAGCGTCCAGACCGAAAGCCGGATCTTTGGTTGCAATACCTTTGACGGTGCCAAAGACCTGGCCAGGGTTAATTGCCAGCTCGTTATCATGGCGTAACTCACCTTCACCGCTGGTCACGCCCATCAGTGTCATACGATAGCTATTTGGCTCTAAGTCCAGATTGTCGCGGATGTGCACTGCCGGAATAAGAAAGCCCAGTTCCTGCGAAAGTTTTTTACGTACGCCTTTAATCCGGCTAAGCAGTTCGCCGCCCTGAGACTTATCAACCAACGGGATTAAACGGTAGCCAACTTCAAGACCTATCGTATCAACGCCCTGCACGTCGTCCCAGCCAATTTCTTTGACAACATTAGTTTCAACCGGTGCCAGATCAGTCGTGTTGCGGTTAACCAGTTCAGCTTTGCTTTCGTTGTTGCGCTTGTGCATCAGATACGCCAGACCACCGACTACAGCGGCCAGCGACAAAAAGGCAAAATGCGGCATCCCCGGTACTATCCCCATCAGGGTCAGTACGCCTGCAGCCACAAACAGTACATGCACATTGCCCAGCTGATCTGTCATCTGCTGGCCCATGTTTTCAGATTTATTCTGCCGGGTAACGATGATAGCAGTGCCGATAGACAGTAACAGTGATGGAATTTGTGCTACCAGACCATCACCTATTGTCAGCAGCGTGTAGATTTCCATCGCATCGCCAAACGACAGATCATGTTGCATCATGCCGATAAACAAGCCGCCAACCAGGTTGATCACCAGAATAACAATACCGGCAATCGCATCACCTTTTACGAACTTACTGGCACCGTCCATCGAGCCGTAGAAATCCGCCTCACTGGTAACCTCTTCCCGGCGCACCCGGGCTTCTTCCTGCGTGATAAGGCCTGAGTTTAAATCAGCATCAATGGCCATCTGCTTACCGGGCATCGCATCCAAGGTAAAGCGGGCAGACACCTCAGCAATACGGCCAGCACCTTTGGTGACAACCACAAAGTTAATGATGATCAGAATTAAAAACACCACTATACCAACGGCATAGTTGCCGCCGATGACCACAGAGCCGAAGGCTTCGATCACTTTACCGGCAGCATCACCGCCCTCATGGCCTTCAAGTAATACCACCCGGGTACTGGCGACGTTAAGCGCTAAACGCATAATAGTAGCCACCAGCAGAATCGCCGGAAAGGCACCAAAATCAAGCGGACGCAGCGTATAGATGGTAACCAGCAACACCACCAGCGCCAGAGCAATATTAAATGAGAACAACACATCCAGCAGCAATGGCGGTAACGGCAATACCACCATCGCCAGAGCGGCAAGAATAAATAACGGCGTACCGAGGC
>NZ_DATCSY010000229.1:0-3278 GCF_036568245.1 Rheinheimera sp.
AGCAGCTCTTGCCGGCCGCTGACGGGTTGTGGATCAAGTTGTTCACGTACAGTCAGGTCAGCCAGCGACTGCAGGCTGTGCTCACCGCCCTGAATCGCTTTACCCAGGCTATCACTCCAGCCGGCATAGCGTTTGGCCACAGCACTGCTGAGAAAGTCTTTTTCTATCAGCGCGGCGGCGCGTTTTAATGCCATCGCCAGATGGTCCATACCACCGATATGACCATGGAACAGGTCGTAGCGGTCGAGACTCTGGCGGCGCAGCTTGGTATCGAAGTTAAAGCCACCGGTTGAGAAACCGCCGGATTTGAGAATTTCGTACATCACCAGGCTTAACTCTTCGACATTGTTCGGGAACTGATCGGTATCCCAGCCGTTTTGCGCATCGCCACGGTTAGCGTCGATACTGCCGAAAATGCCGAGCGAAATCGCCGTAGCGATTTCATGGTGGAACGAATGCCCGGCCAGCGTGGCGTGGTTGGCTTCAATGTTTACGCGGAATTCTTTTTCCAGGCCAAATTGTTTTAAGAAACCATACACCGTAGCAGAGTCGTAATCGTACTGATGCTTGGTTGGCTCTTGTGGTTTAGGCTCGATAAGTAAGGTGCCTTTAAAACCGATCTTATGTTTATGCTCTACCACCATTTGCATAAAGCGGCCCAGCTGGGCACGCTCCTGGCGTAAGTCGGTATTGAGCAGGGTTTCATAGCCTTCACGGCCACCCCAAAGTACATAGTTGTCGCCGCCCAGACGCTTGGTGGCGTTCATGGCATGAAATACCTGAGTTGCGCCATAGCTGAATACCTGTGGGTCCGGGTTAGACGCAGCACCTGCAGCATAACGCGGGTTACTGAACAGGTTAGCGGTACCCCACAGCAGTTTTACGCCACTGTCAGCCTGTTTTTGTTCCAACACATCAACCATCGCCGAGAAGTTATTAACGTACTCTTTAATGTTGCTGCCTTCAGGGGCAACGTCGGTATCGTGAAAACAGTAATACGGAATACCCAGTTTTTGGAAAAACTCGAACGCAACATCGGCTTTGTGTTTGGCTTGCTGCATCGCATCGCCAGATGCCAGCCAGGGGCGGTTGAACGTTGGCATGCCAAATACGTCCTGGCCGTTCCAGCAGAAGTTATGCCAGTAACAGGCCGCCATGCGTAAATGCTCGGCCATGGTTTTACCGAGGATTTTTTCACTGGCGTTGTAATGTTTGAACGCCAGTGGGTTAGTGCTGTCGGCACCTTCATAGGCGATTTTGTCTATCTTGTCGAAATACTGAGCCACGCTGCTCTCCTTGGTTTTGCACTAAATGCTATGGTTCTAATGTTGGGCATAGCGGCGGCATGACACAATTATGTTTTTTCAGAGCCAAGTTGTGCTTTTCACCAGTTATCAGAATAGGTCGGCCAAGCGCTGATAAAGTGCGATAAAGCGCTGGTAACGTGGCGCCAGCGCCGCATAACGCTCAGCCGAAGGCTGATGCTGACTGACCAGTGGCGGTTGCGGGCAGATATCATCCAGCGTTGCCTGCGGATTAATTGCCAGCACAGCCAGCCTGGCAGCACCCAGCGCTGGCCCGACTTCACCACTTTCACGAAAGCTCAGCGGCCGCTGCAGTACATCGGCCAGTAGCTGCCGCCAGTAAGGGCTGCGGGCACCACCACCGATTAGGTTAATCTCTGTTGGCTGTAAGCCGCTGTCATGAAGAGCTGCCGCGCCTTGCGCTAAGGCAAAGCTGACACCTTCGAGCACGGAATAGGTCAGCGCCGCCCTTGTTGTACTGTGGCTTAAACCAAACCAGACGCCTTTGGCATCGGGGTTGTTGTGTGGGGTGCGTTCGCCGGATAAATACGGCAGAAACAGCGGAGCCTGCGTAGCATCCACATTGGCTTGCTGCAGCTCATCTAGCAGCGCCGCGACTGGCGTGTTGGCGACATTGTCAGCATACCATTGCAACGAGCTGGCAGCGCTTAGCATCACCGACATCAGATGCCAGCTGCCAGGCAGTGCATGGCAAAAACTGTGTACCGCCGATTGCGGGTTAGCTTTAAAGCCGTCGCTGACAGCAAAGTACACACCAGATGTGCCCAACGACAACATGGCCTGCCCTGGTTTCACAATACCGGCACCGACCGCGCCGGCGGCATTGTCGCCGCCACCGGCCACCAGTGGCACCTGCTGCATACCCCAGCGCTGCGCCAGTTCCGGCAGCAGGCTGCCGGTGATCTGATTACCTTCATGTAACACCGGCATATGGCTGCGGTTTAAACCACAGGCGGCCAGGAGTTCATCGCTCCAGTCGCGTTTTGCCATATCAAGCCACAGCGTACCGGCAGAATCTGACATATCGGAGGCAAAATCGCCTGTCAGGCAAAAACGCAGATAGTCTTTTGGCAGCAGCACTTTGGCCACGCGGCTGAACTGTTCTGGTTCATGCTGGCGCAGCCAGAGCAATTTTGGTGCAGTAAAACCGGGCATCGCCAGGTTACCGGTCAGTTGTGTTAATGCCGGCACCTGTTGCTGTAATTGCTGGCACTGCGCGAACGAGCGGCCATCGTTCCACAGAATGGCCGGCCGGATCAGCTGATTATCAGCATCGAGCAAGGTAGCACCATGCATTTGCCCGGCCAGCCCTATGGCCTTTACACCGGCTAAACTTTGCCGCGCTGCCAGTTGCTGCATGCAGCTTTGCAGTGCCTGCCACCAGTGATCCGGTGCCTGTTCCGACCACAGAGGCTGAGGCCGGCTGACTTCAAGCTCAGCGCTGGCGCTGTCGATTACTGCAGCGTTATCACCCAGCAAAATGGCTTTAATGCCTGATGTTCCCAAGTCTATACCGATGTACATGCATCACCCTTTTCTGACATTGACGGCTATCAGGCAATCTTTGTTGAGCAACCTGGCAGCAGCAATTACGAAAATTCGTAATGGGTTGCAAAATTATCATTTTTCGTTTGCCAGAGTTAACTACTGGTCTAATATTGAACACGCCTGCCCTATTTTGGTACAGGCGAAAAATAATAATAAAGCTTGATATAACAATAATGAGCAACAAACTTAGCAACAGGACGGGGATATGTTTAAAGCTAAACACAGCATTACGTTGTTGTTTAATGCTAATAAAGTGTATGACAGACAAGTAATAGAGGGCATAGGCCATTATCTGCAATCTTCCAAAGTAGACTGGGACCTGTATCTGGAGGAAGACTTTTCCTGCCGCCTGGAGCATATTCATGAATGGGGTGGCGATGGCATTATCGCCGACTTTGATGATAT
>NZ_DATCSY010000230.1:0-12209 GCF_036568245.1 Rheinheimera sp.
TGGTAGCTTTGGCAGCTCGGCGGCGGACAGGGCAAAGCAGGTTGCTGCAGCGGTCAGGCTACTCAGGCAGCCGATGAATTTCAGTAACATGATTATGCTCTCCGTTCACAGTCCATTTGATATTGTAGTTATACAGCGTCATGCCGTAACTCTGTTCACCGTCGCGTTGCTTTTTATAGGAAGGACGAGGATCTTGCTTTAATACTTTTTCAATAAAAATCTGTAGCTCGGGCTCTTGCTGTTGCTGACAGAATTGTTCAGCCTGTTCAGAGAAACTGACTGTCATTGCCGTTTGAGGCGCGGCATCGGCAAAGCCCCCGGCAGCGTCGGGCAGTGCATCAGAATAGGGCAAGTAGGGTTTGATGTCGATAACAGGGGTGCCGTCGAGCAAATCTATGCCGCTGAGCTTCAGCAGCAATTTGCCATTTTTACGCTCTGTACCTTCCAATTTTACTACTGACAACCCAACCGGGTTGGGCCTGAAGGTTGCGCGGGTAGCAAAGACCCCTTTGCGGGCATTACCACCTAAACGGGGTGGCCGCACCATTGGCGACCAGCCTTTATCAGCCGTTTCATGGAAGACAAACAGCAACCACAGGTGGCTGAAGCTGTCTATCCCCCGCACAATAGCCTCATCACAATACTCAGGCTCAAGCTCCAGATAGCCGGTAGCTTCCGGGATCAGGCCTGGCTGACGTGGGATCGCAAATTTCTGTTTATAGGGTGAGCGGACATAGCCCACTACATTAAACTGATAAGACGCCATAAACTCCTGGCTAGATAGATACATGCATAATGAGCGGTATTATGCGGTTTTTTGCCGAAACAACAAGTTAAGTAGAAGACGTCTGAATGTCTTTGACGCCGTAAGGGAAAATGCGGTAAAACACTCAGCTGTTTATCGGCAAGTGGTTAATGGCTATGGAACGCAAAATCTTACTTACAGAATGTCCGGATTCAAAAGGGCTGATCGCGCAAATTACCAATATTTGTTACAAACATCAGTTAAATATCATTCGTAACACTGAGTATGTAGACCCGGTCAGCGGTCAGTTTTATATGCGTACTGAACTCGAGGGGATGTTTAACGACAATACACTGCTGTTTGATTTAGATCGCGCCTTGCCGCCGGGTTCATCGCGCAGCCTGATAAACCAGCGGGCGAAAAAGGTTGTAGTGCTGGTGACCAAAGAAGCCCACTGCCTGGGTGATATTCTGATGAAAGTGTTTGATGGCTCTCTGGCTTTGGATATTGCTGCTATAGTCGGTAATTATCCGCAGCTTGAGCAATTGGCCGCCCGTTTCGATTTACCTTATCATTTTGTCAGCCATCAGGGACTGAGCCGGCAAGAGCATGAGGCGGCACTGCTGGAGGTGATCAAACCTTACCAGCCGGAGTATCTGGTACTGGCTAAGTTTATGCGCATCTTAACGCCAGCTTTTGTCGCGCAGTATCCGAACAGAATTATCAATATTCACCACAGCTTTTTGCCAGCTTTTATAGGCGCTAACCCTTACCGGCAGGCGTTTGACAGAGGTGTTAAGATCATCGGTGCCACGGCGCATTTTGTGAATGATCATCTGGATGAAGGCCCTATTATTCAGCAGATGGTGGCGCAGGTAGATCATAACTTTAGTGCAGATGATATGGCCCGAGCCGGGCGGGATGTTGAAAAAGCGGCATTGAGTAAAGCGCTGCAGTATATTGTCGAGGACAGGGTATTTGTGCATGGCAATAAAACGGTGATCCTCTGATTGGCTGTTTTACATAAGCGATTTTCTCTCAGATACTTCGTGAATATATCAAAAAGGAGTTTTGCCATGAGAGCCATGTTGTTGTTCAGTGCGTTGCTGTTCAGTTATGTCATACAAGCGGCGGAAACGGGTATACTTCATCCTAAACTTGAACCATTCAGGCCCTATCTTAATCAGCACTGGCAAGGTGATCTGACACAACCGGGTAGCACTGAGAAGGTGATAGACCGCTCATTCTGGAGTCGGGCGCTGAACGGTCAGGCAATCAAAACTGTGCATTCTATCAATGATGGTCAGTATGGTGGCGAGTCATTTATTTTCTGGGATGAGAGTAAGCAAAGTCTGGCTTATTATTACTTCACCACGGCCGGTTTTTATACGCATGGTACTATGGAATTCAACAGTAATGTCGGCGAAATTATTGCGCTGGAGCAGGTCGAAAATAATCAGAATGGTATCACTCAGGTAAAATCATTCAGCCGCATTATGCCGGATGGCACTATGGAAACTAAATCCAGTTATCTGCAGAACGGCAGCTGGGTGGATGGCCATAGCGCCACTTATCAACCTGTGGCGCAGCAGCAAATCATTTTTAAATGACTACTTTTCTTCCGGATGGTAGTCAGTCAGGTCAAGTGTGTAGATGTCGTCAATTTTATCTGCACAAGAATGGCTGACGCGTAAGTCTTTGACCCTGCCATTACGTAAACTGTACACCCAGCCATGGATAGCAAGTGGCTGGCCGCGTTCCCACGCTTCCTGTACAAAGCTGGTATGGCAAAGATTGCGAACCTGCTCGGCGACATTAAGCTCAATAAGCCGGTTAAGCTGCTCGTCTTCATCCGCAATAGCATCTACTTCTTCACGGTGCAGTGCATAGACGTCTTTGACATTTCGCAGCCAGTTATCGACAAAACCGACGCGTTGTTTAGTCAGTGCCGCTTTGACACCACCACAGCCATAATGGCCAACCACCAGAATGTGTTTCACTTTAAGAATATCAATAGCGTATTGCAGTACTGACAGGCAGTTCATGTCGGAGTGTACGACTAAATTCGCGACATTACGGTGAACGAATAGCTCTCCCGGCAGTAAACCCACTATTTCGTTAGCCGGTACTCTGCTATCAGAGCAGCCAATCCATAAATACTCTGGGGCTTGTTGTTCAGATAGCTGTCTGAAGAAACCTGGTTGCTCTTTCTCTATCCGATCAGCCCAGTTTTTATTATTAATAAACAACTGTTTAAAGTTTGGCATAATTTTACCTTCAGTCAGAAAATCGCGACAAGATAGCTGATTTTACCTACTTTTAGAGCACCGACCAGCTTAATTAACACATTAACAGGCTGAAACCACTGGAGCTGACGGAGTAACGAATGCAGGAATCGCTGACGACAAATAAATATCTGAATGACATTTATGTTGCTACGCTGAATAAAATAGAAAAATTTGCTTTAATCGAGAAATAATATTGAAAGTTTATGAAGTATTAACTGAAGCTGAATGATGCTGAATTTTTTATATAAAACAATACGGATTGTCACTTTATTTTACAACGCTAATTGCTTATCCTGAAGCCATTAAGTTTGGAGGAGGTTGCAATGTCAATTTTATTAGATAAACGAGAACTGAAAAAAGCTGCAAAAGAATTAACACTGGCGAAATTAACTGATGTTATCGAAACGCTCAATGCCGTGCTGGCTGAGCGGCAAAAAGAAGTAGAGCTTATCAGCCAGTTAGAGCAGTTAGCCAAGTCACAGGGATTCACGCTTGAGCAGTTGGGTTATAAGTTGAATCATGACGGTCTTGTTTCTGATAACGTTGAAACTTCGGATAAAGTTGAAAAGCGTCCAACCAAACCAAAGTTTAAGACTATCAATAAAGAAAACCAGTATTTTTATATTGAAAATGGTCAGTTGTTATTGTTACGTACGCATACAATGAAGAAAGGCTTACAGGAGCGCGGTATCGACGTAATGCCTCTGGCTAAAGTTGATAAGAAATATGCAAAGCAGATTGATAAGCTGATTGCCGAAGCTACGGCGCAGGCGATTGAGAACTTTAACAGTAAAGTCGATGCCTGGAACGAATGGGCAGCAGCAAACGCGGAAGAAATTCTGACTAAAAAATAAGTACCACAGATATAAAAAAAAACCGGCTCTGGCCGGTTTTTTTTTATATCTGTGGTACAGTAGTTTTACTGCAGGCTTTATTTGGGTTGAGCATCCAACGACTGACCATTAACCTCGCGGCTGTCATCGCTCATTAAGTACAGATACAGCCACATCAGATCAGCAGCAGTTTTTAGCTTGCTAACATCTTCACCCGGGTAGGCTTTGCTGCGCATTTTGGTACGGGTAGCGCCCGGGTTTATACAGTTGACCCTGATGTTGCTATTCTCAAACTCATCAGCCATCACTTGCATCAAGCCCTCTGTGGCAAACTTGGATACAGCATAGGGGCCCCAGAAAGCGCGGCCTTTGCGGCCTACACCAGACGATGTAAATACAACAGAAGATGCGGCAGTGCGTTTAAGCAGTGGTATCAGCGCCTGTGTCATCAGCATTGCTGACGTGACGTTTACCTGCATGATGTCATTCCAGGTTGGCAAGTCGATATGCTCAAACGGGCTTAATACACCAAGAATACCCGCGTTGTGCAACACGCCATCTAACTGGCCAAATTCTGCTTCTATCGTCGCCGCCATATCCCGGTAATGTTTGGCCGTAGCGCCTTTCAAATCCAGCGGGATAATAGCCGGTTCACGGCACCCGGCAGCTACGATGTCATCATATACCGTGGTGAGTTTATTTACCGTTTTCCCAAGTAAAATAACGGTAGCACCATGACGGGCATAGGTTAGTGCAGCCTCTTTGCCGATACCGTCACCAGCACCGGTAACCAGTATAACTTTGTCTTTTAATGCGTCTGTAGCGGCCTGATAACTGTGCATATAACCTAACCTGTTGCCAAAAAAACGGCGCCAGCATACGCGCAATTGATAAACTTTGCACCTTTCTTCACGCTTTCTGTATCTTTGCGCTAGCGATTTGTTTAGCTTTGAGTTAACTTTAACTGGTCGTAGCTGTTGCAGCTATATCAGTGAACAATTTCCAACAAGCAAACTAAGCGTTTGCTTTAAAAACAAAAAATAAAAGTCAGGATAGGGGAGAAATTATGAACAAGCTGACACTTAGTGTGGCTGTTGCTCTGGCGCTCGGGTTGACCGGGTGCGGTAGCGAATCTTTAGATGATATAAAGTCTGATGTTGGTGATAACACTGAAAAATCCTATTCCAGAGTCGTGTTTGATCCGGGTGCCAGTACACCACGTCTGTCTGTACCTAATGATCTGCTGTTTCAGGGGACGACTGACGGCACGCTGACCACTGATAGCGGCGCCACACCTGATTATGCGAACCCTCAGGTAGCATTAGGGGCACTTGACGGCTGGTCCACACAAAACCCTTTCACCATTGCAATTGATTTTGCTGTTGGTATTAGCCTGAATGCTTCAACGGCATCGACACCCGGCGCGGTACGCGTGTTTGAAATCGTTTCCGGCAGTGCTTTATCGTCTGATGCCGACTGCCGTACAGTCAGTCAGGGTCATGCCTGTAAAGTAATAGGTGAACTGACGTTCGGTGTTGATTTTGTGTCAGGTGCCAGCGGTAATAATGTTGCAGTTATTCCACTTAATCCGTTAAAACCGGCCACCACCTATATGGTTGTTCTAACATCAGTGTTAGAGGACAGTGAGGGTAACCCTATTGCCCCGTCTACATCTTATGAGCTGGTGAAACAGGATGACGAAACGCGACCACTTAATACTCCTTCGCAGCTTTCACTGCAAAAATTGATCAACAGCTTTGAAGATGTGATCGAGGCTGAAGGTGTAAACCGGGACAGCATAATCTACACCGCAGCTATGACTACCCAATCTACCGATGTTGTTTTTAATACTATTAAGCAGCTGATGCTACAACCAGCGCTTCGCCCGGTGTTAAATGCTGCGCCGCAGGGTTATACCGCAGCAGATGCGTTAGTTCAGGCAGGTTTGATCCCTGTCTCGCAGGCTACGTTAGCAAATCCTGCTTATGCTGCTGCGACCACCGCTCAGGTGTACGGCGGTGCTATTAATCTGCCTTATTTCAGCAGTGTGCCAACAGCTGATAATCCGCTGGCACCATTAACCGGCCGTTGGCTGGCGCAGTACGACAGCCCGGTTACGCTGTTAGGAGCGATTCAAGCTGGTTTGATTAACCCGGCAGACCTGGGCCTGAGCCCTGAGCAGCTGCAAAACCCGGCGAATTTATTAGGTTTTAATATTGGAGTGGATACGGCACGCCATATTACCAAGTTTAACCCAGTACCTAAGGTTAACCAGATTGTGAACGTGCCGGTACTGATGACGGTGCCGGATTTAGCTCAGATTAATATGTTACGAGCAGCACAGAGCCAGCCTGCTATGACGATGCCTGCCGGTGGCTGGCCGGTAGTGATATTCCAGCATGGTATTACCGGTAGCAAGAGTAATGCTTTGGCAGTTGCTGGTGCTCTGTCAATGGCAGGTTTCGCAGTCGTGGCAATTGATCACACCCTGCATGGTGATCGTGGTTTTAGTGTGGAGGTGCCTACAGATACCGGTACCCGCACTGTGGTAATCAATGCTTCAACAAATAATGCAACAGATTATATGAATCTGCAGAGTTTGCTGACGACCCGCGACAATGTTCGCCAGAGTATCAGTGATATTCTCGGGCTACGGGCTGGCCTGAACTTCAGTAACCTGACCCAATCTGGCACCATTAACCCGACAAATGTACAGTTTATGGGGCATTCGCTAGGCGCTATTACCGGCACTTCTGCTGTAGGTGCAGCGAATACGCCGGTGCAAAGTGCTACATTGAGTGAACCGCAGAAAGCCCAGATAGACGCGGTATATGCGATGAAGACTGCAACGCTGGCGATGCCAGGTGGTGCTATTGCAAACTTCCTGCTGGAATCAGGGCAGTTTGGCCCGTTAATTAAGTCTTCTGTTCTGTTAAGTGTGGGCACTACCGAGATTAAAACGGCGTTCTCGTCTTTTGCTCAGAGTCAGAATGGCTGTGGCGCAGCGCTGGTGCCGCCTTTCTCAGCATGCTACAACGCTTTTGAGTCTTATCTGAGAGCGCAGGGGCAAGATGCCGCTGTAGCAGCTTTGTACGCAGGTTATAGCCAGTTCTCTTTTGCTGCCCAGACAGTAATTGACAGTGGTGATCCAAATAACTACGCGCAGAACCTGGTGGCTGCTGAAACGCCGGTTTATATCATTGAAGTTGCTGGCGACGGCGCAGACTCTTTACCTGATCAGGTTATTCCAAACGGTATTGCATCTCCTTTACAAGCTGTTGGCGCAGGTAAAATGCCGCTGGCGGGTACTGAGCCTCTTGGACGTTTATTAGGCGTGACTACGGTAGATAACGTAGCAGGGCCTGTGATGACAGATGGCGGAAACTCACTGGCGCGCTTTACTGCCGGTGGCCACGCATCGATACTGGACCCTAGCGCCAGTGCTGCAGCTACAGCTGAAATGCAAATGCAGGCTGCCAGCTTTATCGGTAGCGGTGGTGCAGCTATCGTTGTGACTAATCCCGGTGTATTAGCGCCGGCTAACTAAGTACAAGGTTAGCTGGTTATGATGAAGCCCGGTTTTACCGGGCTTTTTCTTTTTTATTAAGTCGTTACAATGCAACAAAGCATAAGTTGAGGGGATAGCATTGGAATTTTTATATGAGTACGGTTTGTTTCTGGCCAAGACCGCAACGTTAGTGCTGGCGATTGGCCTGGTTGTAGGCTTGATCGCCGGGGCAGCTGCTGCCAAAAATAAAGCCAAAAAAGGCCAGTTGCAGTTTACTGATCTGACCAAACATTATCAGTCGATGGCTGAAGAGATGCAGCAGCACCTGCTGGAAAAAAAACAGTTCAAACAATGGCAAAAGGCGCAGCGGGCTGTCAAACCGGACCACAGAGCTAAGCTGTTTGTACTTGATTTTAACGGCAGCCTGGATGCACGGGAGACTGAGTCGCTGCGGGAGGAGGTTACGGCAATACTAGCAGTCGCCAGTAAGGAGGATGAGGTATTGCTGCGGCTCGAAAGTGGTGGCGGTGTTGTACACGGCTATGGCCTGGCAGCTTCTCAATTAGACCGGTTACGGCAGCACCCGCTTAATCTGACTGTAGCAATAGACAAGGTTGCCGCCAGCGGCGGCTATATGATGGCTTGTATCGGTAATACGATTCTTGCCGCCCCTTTTGCAATAGTGGGCTCGATAGGTGTAATCGCTCAGTTACCCAACTTTAATAAGTTATTGAAAAAACATAATGTCGATTTCGAACAGTTTACTGCGGGTGAATACAAACGCACCGTTACCCTGTTTGGTGAAAATACGGATAAAGGCAGGCAGAAGTTTCAGCATGAACTTGAAGATACGCACCGGTTGTTTAAACAATTTGTCTTGCAGCACCGGCCACAGTTAGATATTGATAAAGTGGCAACCGGAGAGCATTGGTTTGGACACCAGGCGCTTGGGTTAAACCTTGTTGATACTATCCAGACCAGTGATGACTACATACTGACTCAAATGTTTCAGCGCCAGGTATTTCAGGTGAAGTATCAGCTTCGCAAAGGCATTGCAGAGAAAGTGGGTATGGGGTCAGCCAGCATCATTTCTCACTATTGGCAAAGACTTATTCAACATAGCTGGATCCGTTGATGGAAGCGGAATTCTGGCACCAGCGTTGGCAGAATAATGAGCTAGGGTTTCAGCTGGATGAAGCCCATCCTTTGTTGCGTCAGTATCTGCCCGCCGTTATTGCCGGGAAACACAAGGTTTTTGTACCTTTGTGTGGAAAGTCGCCGGATCTGAGCTATTTGGCGCACTATCTGCCAGTTATCGGTGCTGAGTTATCAGCAATTGCTTGTAAAGATTTTTTTCTGGAACAAGCTTTGCCGTTTAACGTCAGTCAACAACACACTTTTCATTACTATCAGAGTGGCGCTATTGACCTGTGGCAAGGTGACTTTTTTGCATTAACTGAGCAACATATCAGCGGCTGTAACCTGATATATGACAGAGCTGCCTTAATTGCATTGCCCCTTGAAATGCGGCAGCAGTATGTGCAAAAGCTGCGTAAGTTGATGCCAAAGGGTGGGGATATTCTGCTCATCAGCCTTGAGTATCCACAACATGAAAAACAAGGTCCGCCTTTCAGTGTGCCGTGTAGTGAAATAAAAACACTCTTTGCAGGTGCTGAGATTATATTGCTCGGTTCAGAAGAGTTAACCGGAAAAGGTTTTGCCAGACGCCGGTTTGCAACCAGCAGTCTGATTGAAACTGTTTACCGTATTACACTGCCGCCAGTCTAAGCAGGCTGACAGTGTAATACGCAGCAATAGCAGTGAATTAACGCAGCTTGTGAAAATCTACATTCTCTTCTTTGCTACCGGCATTAACATCGTCGAAAACGGCTTTATCAAAAGCGCCTTCGCTCTTACCAACAATGCAAGATACCATGGCGTCACCTGTAACATTGACCGATGTGCGGGTCATATCAAGCAGACGGTCAACACCAATAATTAGGGCAATACCTTCTACCGGTAAGCCAACTTGCTGCAATACCATCGCCAGCATTATCAGACCTACACCTGGCACGCCAGCGGTACCAATAGATGCCAGTGTTGCTGTCAGTATTACCATCAGGTAATCAGAAACAGACAGATCCACTGCAAATACCTGTGCAATAAACACTGTTGCCACTCCCTGCATAATGGCCGTGCCGTCCATGTTTATCGTCGCGCCCAAAGGTACAGTGAATGACGCCACACTGTTTTTGACTCCCAACTTTTTGGTTACGGTTTCCATTGTTACAGGCATAGTGGCATTACTGCTGGACGTACTGAAACCAAACAGCGCCGCATCTTGCATCTTGCGGAAGAAAATAACAGGGTTAAGGCCAGTCAGTAATTTTAGTATGACGGCGTAACTAACCAGACCATGTATTACCAATACACACATCACTACCGCAAAGTATTTTGCCAGGCTGGCTATCGTTTCAAATCCAAGCGTCGTGAACAGTTTTGCCATCAGAAAAAACACACCATAAGGCGCCAGATTCATCAGCAACGTCACTAATTTCATGATGACTTCACTAAGATCGGTGAACACCGCAGCCAGACGCTCACCGGCTTTACCGCTCATTGCCATAGCCAGGCCAAAAAGCACCGCAAATACAATGATTTGCAGCATATTGCCTTTTGCCATCGATTCTATCGGGTTACTGGGGAAAATATTAATAAACACCTGTGACAGTGCCGGTGCTTCGCTTGGGTTAAAGCTGGCGTCAGACTGCATCTGTATACCTTCACCCGGGCCAATCAGTAATGCTGCAAATATCGCCAAACTTATGGCAATGGCTGTCGTGATAAGATACAGAGCAATCGTTTTTCCGCCCAGGCGGCCCAGCGCTGAAGTATCAGACAAGGAGCAGGTACCGCAAACCAGTGACACAAATACCAGCGGCACCACCAGCATTTTTAAGCTGGCGATAAATATCTCACCGCCTATATGAAAGAAACCATCAATAAACAGCGCCTTTAATGGTATGTCCATGCCGAGTATATGCAGAATGCGTTCTTCCTGCCCGGCCAGCAACAATTTAAAAAGAAAACCAACAGCTATGCCGGCAACCATACCTATTACAATGCGGGCGGTCAGCCCCAGCTTCTTATTTCCTGTCATAACATCAGACTAGTATCCAGTTTGCAATGGCGCTAAGCCTAACAGGTTGAGACTGTGAAAGGCATATTCGGACGATTTTTTTTTCAAATATGCTGTGACGTTTGCAATATTAATGGTTTAAGATACAGAATTAACAAAAACTATATAATAAATACAGCTAGGGAGAGTTTTCATGCGAAACATCCAGCAACTACTCGTTGCGCTAATCGTTACAATGCTTGCAGCCTGTGGTGGGGGCGGTACTCTGGATTCTGATGGTGGTAATGGGGGCGGCGGAAACACTACGCCGGTATACAGTCTGGCAGTAAGTTTAACTAACGCTGATGGCACTGCATCAAATGCCTTAGCGCAAGCCACCCCTTTGACAGCAACTGCAACACTCACGGCGACTAACAATGGTGTCGTTTCAGGGCGCGTTATTCAGTTTGGGCTGAGTAATGAAGCACTTGCTACTTTTGGTAATACCGCCGGCAGTGCAGTGACCAATGCGCAAGGTGTAGCAACAATTTCACTTCTGGCAGGTAATAGCAGTGGTGCAGGAACTGTAACCGCTACTTACAATAACGCTACTGCAGAAGCGGCATTTAACTCTGCTGGTGATGGCGGTGATACCGTTGATATTACTGTTGGTTCAGTTGCATTGATTGCAGATACATTGCAATTGGGGTCTGGCGCTTCTGGTAAAGTAGAACTGACTGCGCTAGTACGTGATACTAACAATGTGGTGTTAGCTGACGTCCCAGTTAGTTTTTCTTCAGATTCTGGTGAGCTCGTTCAGATTGACAGTGTAACCGGCGAAAATGGTGTAGCCAAAGCAACGCTGACGACTCAGACCAACAAAAATATCCGCGATATTAAGGTTATGGCGCGGGTGCAGCAACAGAGTTCAGAATTGACCGTTTCTGTTGTTGGTACGGGGATTGATGTTGCTGCTCCTGATTCCGTTGTATTGGCGGACTCTGCGACTATTGATCTGTTCCTCACTGATTCAAATGGTGCGGGTGTTCAGGGCGTTGAGATAGACGTTACGTCTGCATTGGGGAACACGTTAAGTGATACCAGTCCTGTTACCTCTGGAAACGCCGGGAAAGCCAGTTTCACCTACACAGCAGTTAACAGCGGCACTGATACTATTACAGTGGCGGCTCTTGGTGCGACAAACAGTATTGTAATTAATATCAGTGCTGATACTTTTGCATTTGTGGACACAGATACAGAAGAGGGGCAGGTGTTAGAAGTTGATCTGAATACAGCACAGGCGTTGAATGTTGAGTGGCTGGTAAATAACACTGCAAATGTTGGCCAGGATGTTACGTTCAATACCACCCGTGGCGTAATTGCAGATTCTGAAGCGAATCTTGCAACTAGCGTTACCTCTTCTGATGTAACAGATGCAGAAGGTAAAGCTCAGGCATTTGTGCGTTCTCAGTTTGCAGGCCTTGCTACTATCAGTGCTATTGGCGGTGAAGGTGCCAATGCTGTAAGTGCGAAGAAGACCATTGAGTTCGTTGCGGTTAATCCTACCAAAGTTGAAACACAAGCTTTTCCTGCTCAGCTTGGAGTTGGTGAGTCCAGCGCCATTCGAGCAATTGTGCGTGACGCGAATAATAATCCTGTTAAAAACCAGGTGGTAGTTTTCTCACTGGATAACGCAGCAGGCGGCACTATCAGTACC
>NZ_DATCSY010000231.1:0-11741 GCF_036568245.1 Rheinheimera sp.
TATACATCGGCGTAGAAATAACAATAATATCCGCAGCAGCAACTTCGGCAATCAACCTGTCTGACAGCGCTAAAATGTCGTGCTGAGCCGGGGTTCTTTTCTGCTCGGGTGTAAACACAGCGCCTATCCAGTCCTGGGTAATAAAAGCTGGTGGGTTTACCCCAACATCACGATAAATATACTCATCTGTAGGGCATGTTTCGCGCCAGGTGTTAATAAAACGCAGCGCGATATTCTTCGAAATAGAATTATGGTTGGGGTTCGGGTTAGTAATAGCTCTTACACTGGAATCTATATGCAATATAGTGCTCATCGGTAATACCTCTGTTAGTTGATAACGAGCGCTATCTTGTCGCTAACGATGTTTGATCACAAACGAGAAAAACACATTAACAGATGAGTTAAAATCATCTATATTGACACCAAACCGCGCAGATCAGGAGAGCACAATTGCAGGTATCGTTGCAGGCACTGAAAGCCTTTGAGGCGGCTGCACGCCGGGGGAGCTTTAAACTGGCGGCAGAAGAGCTGTCGCTTACCCCAACAGCGGTGTCGCATCACATCAGCAATCTGGAAAGCCGGTTAAATGTTAATCTGTTTCATCGGCAAACCAGACAGATAATACTGACCGAATCAGGCAAAATTCTGGCCCAGGCCACCTCTGACGGTTTTCGAAAAATTGAGCACGCCTTGGCAGAACTACAAACTGTCGGTAGCACGCTGAAGGTAACCACCACATCATCGTTCGCCGCTATGTTGCTGATCCCCGCCCTGCAGGAGTTCTCGCAAGCTTATCCAACTATTCAGGTTAACGTCGCAACAGGTGAAGCGGTCGATAACCACCCCTTTATCATCCCTATCCGCTATGGGGACGCAACAACTGTCGCGCCTGGCGATATCATCCGCCATGAGATATTCGATGTATTTGGCAAATACGGCACTAAGCCACCTTGCTGGTCGGCTGGCCCTGTTACCCTCTATACCACGGCATGGAAAAATACCGCCTTACCGCAGGCCCCGTTAACGGCATGGCTGGCAGCAAACGAAATAGATAGTGCGAACATTATTGTGAAAAAATTTGACCAGGAGCTGTTCGGTATACAGCAGGCGATGGCAGAAAACGCTTTGGTATTTTGCTCTACTACCCTGATCACGCGGCTGTTAAAAATGAATCTTTTACAGCAGTTTGGCACCCTGCCAGTTACGTCCGACTTATGTTACTACGTGCCTGATAAAGCAAGTTTTGATAGCAGAAATGCCCATATGTTTCTAAGCTGGGTCGACAAAGAGTTAAATGAGTAATGTCAGTAGCGCCCTTTAACTGCTGCTTCTTTTTCTGAACTGAGCCGCTTTGTAGCGGTTACCGCATAGCGCCATACTGCACCAGCGGCGTTTATGCGCTTTGGTACGATCATAAAACCATAAGATACAGTCCGGGTGTTCACATTGTTTCACCAGTGCCGCATCTCCCTCAACCAGCAGCTGCGCTATGGCTTCAGCCACGGGCCCAAGCAAAGATGCGATGGTTCCGCCACTGGCGACCCTGTTAAGTGCCAGCGTGTTGGTTTCTTTGTTGTACTGCAGGTGCAACACACTGTGATAAGCATGCAGATATTCATTCAGGCCGCTGATGTCCTGTACTGTACCCGACCTGAACTCGCTGATCAGACGATGCGCCAGCAAGCGCAGTGCTTTAGCCTGCGTCAGCAATTCCTCTGGCTTGAAAGCACCGCCACCGGCAGCAGGTGTAATATCGTATCTGGCCAGCCATTGCAGCACATCGTTGTCACTGTGCCAGTATTCCACCGTATTGCCGTTATCAACAGCTTGTGTATTTAGCAAATCCATTGCCAGGTGATCTCCCAGCATAGGTGCATCCCTCAGGTTGTTATCGCTTTTAATTGCACTGATCTGCATAAGTAACCCTTAAAAATATATTTGACAGGTTACCAAAGATCAGTAACACCGCAATCAAGTAACCTGTTAAAGCCAATTATACAGGTTACAAACTAAAATTCCAATCACTGTTTACGGAGTAACCATGAACACATCAAAATTACTTGCCGCATCAGCCCTGGCAGCTTCATTGTCAGTACACGCCGCGGATTATCCGCCAGCTGTGCATCATCACACGCTGGAGGTTCAGGGTGTTAAACTGTTTTACCGCGAAGCAGGCCCGGCCGAGGCGCCAACCGTATTACTGTTGCACGGCTTTGCAGCCTCCTCGTATATGTTCAGAGATCTGATGCCGCAACTGGCAACTAAGTTCCACGTTATTGCGCCGGACTTACCAGGCTTTGGTCAAACAACAGTAAAAAGCGGTAGCTTCAACTATACCTTTGATAACCTGTCGGCTGTTATCGATGCGTTTACTAAGGCCAAAGGCCTGAAACAATATGCGATTTACGTGTTTGACTATGGCGCACCGGTTGGTTGGCGCTTAGCGGTGAACAATCCGGATAAGATCAGCGCCATCGTAAGCCAGAATGGTAATGCGTATGAAGAGGGTTTAAGCGAAGGCTGGGCTGATATGCGTAAAGCCTGGGCAGAGCCAACAGCAGAAAACCGGGCTGCCCTTCGCCACTTCAACAGTGCCGAGATGATCAAATGGCAGTATATTGAAGGTGTAGCCGATACGTCACTTATCGCACCTGAACCTTATCAGCTGGCATACCAGGCCATAGAGCGCATTGGTGTAGGGCCACAAGTCGACTTGCTGGTTGATTATGGCCAGAATATTAAACAATACAGCCAGTTGCATGATTATTTTCGCCGCTACCAGCCACCAACGCTGTCAATTTGGGGAGATAAAGACCCGTTTTTTCTGCCCGCCGGCGCCCATGCTTTTAAACGCGATAACCCAAATGCAGAAGTACGCTTTGTTGACAGTGGTCACTTCGCTATCGAAACGCACGGCAATGATATAGCGCAGGCAATGCTGACGTTTTTACAGCAACACCTGAAGCCCTGACAGTCTGCACCGGCTGTGTACTGGCGGCCATTCACGCAACTAGCTGGTTGACTGTTGCTGCAGATACTGACGGATCCAGTGTTCAGTATCTGCAGCAGGTGCCGGCCTGGCGTACAGATAGCCCTGATAACAACGGCAGCCACTTTGGCGCAGTAAAGCTTGCTGGGCTGGTGTTTCAACGCCCTCTGCTACCAGTTTCATGCCGTAAGTGTTCGCAATACCGACGATAGCATCAACTATTACCCAGTCCCGTGGCTGGCCGGAGCTGCCACTGCGGACAAAGTACTGGTCAATTTTTACTTCATCAAACGGTAGCCGCGATAAATAAGATAATGATGAATAACCGGTACCAAAGTCATCCATCGAGAACTTTACGCCCAGCTGTTTAATTTGCTGCATCCGCGCGACTGCATCTTCTAAATCGGCCAGGATCAAACTCTCGGTTAGCTCAAGCATCAGGCATTGAGGTGAGAACTTATACTTTTCAATACATTGCTGCACAATGCTAACAAATTCTGGCAAATAGAACTGGCGGGCGCTGATATTGACTGACATCGTTACCGTCGCCAGCAGCGGGTCGGCTTGCCACTGCTGCAACTGCTGACAGGCCTGATGCAGCACCCAAAAGCCGATATCCTCAATCAGGCCGGTTTCCTCGGCCAGCGGGATAAACTCGGCCGGCGATACCATACCCAGCTCAGGGCAGTGCCAACGCAGTAAGGCCTCAACCCCCACCACTCTTCCAGTGTCGGTCAGCTGCGGTTGGTAATGCAGGCTCAGTTGGTTGTGCTCTACTGCTTTTGCCAGCGCGTTCTCCATTGCAAAGCGCTGCTGAATTTGCTGGTACATTTCGTCTTCAAACATCACCTGGCAATTGCCACCGGCAGCTTTGGCATGCGACACCGCTATATCGGCCCGCTTCAATAGTTCATCAGCGCTGACTGACGTATCGTTGAATACGCAATATCCCAGGCTGACGCTGCTACTGTAATAATGCCCGCTTATCGCATAAGGCTGCGCCAGAGCTTTGAGCAACTCATCTGCAAACTGCTGTAGCTGATGCTGGGTTAGCAGCAGCTGTGCCGGCAGGTCAATCACCAATAACGCAAATTCATCACTGCTAAGGCGGCCACAGATGCTGCCAGGTGGTGCAAACTGCTCCAGCCGCTGCGCAACCTGCTTTAACAGCTCGTCCCCGGCTTTATGGCCCTGGGTATCATTTATTCGTTTAAAATTATCAACATCAACCAGTATAACTGCCCCACTTTGCTTTCTGGCGTCAAACTGGGCGCATAAGTCCTGCAGGCTTTGCTGCACTTTACGTCTGTTATAAAGCCCGGTAAGGCTGTCGAAAAAAGCCAGTTGATGAATATGCTGCTCTGTGGCTTTACGCTGGGAAATATCAGTAATAAAACCGCTCCAGCGCACACCACTGGCATCGCGCTCTGGCATGGCATTACCAAACAACCAACGCACTTCATTCTGTTCAGTCAGTACCCGGTATTCCAGCTGCCAGGGTGATAAATGCTGAGCAGAGTGATAAATAGACTGCCGCATACTTTCTCTGTCATCCGGATGCAGTACCAGCAGCACCGGCATTGCATCAATACTTGCCTGCTCAGGACTGATGCGGTAAAGATCGCGGATAGCATCGCTGGCATAGGGAAAGGTAAAACTGCCATCGTCACCAAGACGAAACTCATAAACCAAGCCTGGCACACGCGAGGCGATGCGCTCTAACCGGATCGACAGTATTCTGGCCTGTTCGTTTGCCACATTGCTGCTGCGCTCTGCCGCCGTGATGCGCTGACGCATCATAACCGCGACGGTTGCCAGCATCAGAATGCCTACCGCAACAACCACTGCAAGTGTACCCAGCGTGTGTTTACTCATGACTACTGTATCGGGCGATGACAAACGGGCAGGCAAAAATACCGTCGCATGCATAGCAACATAATGCATACTGGCAATGGCCATTCCCATCACTATCGAGCTAATACATTCAAGCAGTGGTTTACTGACAACTTTATTGGTCAGCCAGGGTCGGATGCCCAGTGCCAGTGTGGCCATCACTACCGCAACCACGATAGACAGCCCGAACATAGCCGGGTTATACAGCCGCTCGGCTTGCAGCACCATGGCCGCCATGCCGATGTAATGCATGCAGCCAATGCCCGCGCCCATTAACACGCCGCCGGCAACAATACGCTTAACACTCTGGCCGGTAGAAGCGACAACCCGAAGCGTCACATAAGCCGCAGCAATGGCAGGCAACACTGACAACAGCGTCACATCCAGCCGGTAGCCCACTTCAACGGGCAACTGCAGTGACATCATGCCGGTAAAGTGCATGGCCCATACGCCCAGCCCCATCGCCACGGCACCACTGGCATGCCACAGCCGGGCAGATTGCGGTTTTTCTGCGCCACGCATCAGGTGGCGGTGACTGAAGCTGGTGTAAGCTGCCAGTATGGCGATTAACAGTGACAGGATCACCAGAGCCATTGCATGATGCCCGTGATAGGCCACAGACAAATCAGTAGTCGGATCGGTAAAAGCTAACAACGACATAACCAGGCTCATAAAGGTAACTGCAAGTTAGTATTGCGCAGCCTTGAGCACACCACAAGCAGGAAACTGCTAACAGTGCGCAAACTGAGACCAGCATCAAAACGGCATAGGGTACCGCCTTAAAAAGCTGGCAAGATCCTGCAATAAAGCATCAGGCAAAGGGGTAGCAAAGGCTGCGATATTCTGTTGTAACTGCTCCATGCTGGTCGCCCCGATAATAGTCGACGTAACCCCTTCTACCTGAGCCACCCAACCCAGCGCAGCGGTTACAGGCGAAACGCCATGGCTGTGTGCCAGTTCAGTGAAAACGGCAATAGCCTGATTTGACTCAGCTGTATCGCGAAACAGCCCATTACGTTGCAACATGCTCCAGCGTGTTCCGGTCGGGCGTGCACCAGCCAGATATTTGCCAGTCAACGCGCCCCCCGCCAGCGGTGACCAGGGCAGATATGCCACCTCTTCATGCACGCACTGCTCTATCAGATAAGGCCAGTCTTTGCTATGCAACACGCTGAACTCGTTTTGAATAGATACGATACGAGGTACTTGGTGCTCACGGCTTAACTGTAAATACTGACTTATACCCCAGGGTGTTTCATTCGACAAACCGCAATAGCGGATTTTACCCGCATCCACGCAGCGCTGCAGTGCCTCCAGCAAGCCCAGGATCTGCGCCGTTTGCTGTTCGCTGTCTACTGCAGAAAAGCCGATACGCCCGACAGCGTGTTTACCAAAATGCGGTGACACCCGGTTTGGCCAGTGCAGCTGATACAAATCGATATAATCGGTTTGTAAGCGGCTAAGCGAGTCATCTACTGCCTGCAATAACGCTTCAGGCGTCATTTCAGTGCCATTACGCACATGCGAAAGACCAGGGCCGGCCATTTTGGTGGCCAGTACGATGTCACTGCGTTTAGCACTGTGCCGGCTTAGCCAATTACCGATAATACGCTCCGTTGCACCGTATGTATCCGCTGACGGTGGTACCGCATACATTTCTGCGGTATCAATAAAGTTCACGCCCTGGGCCAATGCATAATCAAGCTGTGCATCGGCATCTGCCTGCGTATTCTGACAGCCCCAGGTCATAGTGCCCAGGCATACCTTTGATACATTGACAGGTGCAGATCCTAACCTGGCATATTGCATAACCACCTCCAGACAAACAATGTGCGTGCACCATAGCGAAATCAGTTCCGTCAGGCAACACAGCGGTAAAAATTACAGACATGTAAATGAAAATATGAAGTTACTGCAGTGTGCGTTGACAGCAAAGCACTGTACTTACCTGGCGGCACCACATAAAAAACCCTATTAAAACCATTTAAAATCATAAACATAAAAATAAAACCTAAAAACCAGCTTAGGCTGGCCCGTAAGCTGCAAACACTACTGATGTTCTGTCATGCGATAAAACACGCATGGCCTCTCATAGCGCCAAGGCGCTATAGCTTTTAAAACGGAGACTGACATTATGGCAAATCTACATACCCAAGAAGTAAAGCATGTTACTGATATTGTTCAGGTATTAAACAGTGGCATTGATTTTTACACTGACGCTAAAGAGAAAGTGGATGATAAACGTCTGGCTCAGTTTTTTGACCGCATGATTAATGCCCGTCGTATGGTAAAAGAGCGTTTACAGCCGTTTGCGGTGCAGGAAGAGGGAAAACGCGAGGAAGGCTCTGCCTTTACTGTTGAAGCACGAAAAGTGTATACCAAAGTAATGGGCGCAATGAGTTCAGATAAAGAAGCTACCTATATTGCTCAGCTCGAAGAAGTGGAAGACAAAACGCTTGAAGAGATCCGTATTGCACTGAAAGAAAAGCAGCCACCACAGTATGAATCAGCATTACTGCAATCCTTAGCGACGATGCAGGAGTGTCATGACGAAATGCGGGCGCTGAAAAAGGCAACCAAACACTAACAGATAACGGCCCCCAAACCGTTATGTTGCCACCAGCGTTGCCCCAAGGCTGGTGGCCTTTTTCTGCCTGCTATTCAATGTTGTGTTGTTGCAGCCACAGCTCCAGCAGCGTTACCTGCCACAATTTAGAGCCAAAACGCCCGGTGAATTTGTCCGGGGCAGCCAGCATCGTATCGATATAGTCAAGATTAAACAGCTGACGCTGACGGGCGGCTTTCTGGCTGAACACTTCTTTTGCCAGTTGCAGATACTCACCCTGCATTTTTCTCAGTGCCGGTACCGGAAAATAACCTTTGGGCCGGTCAATAACACTGGCAGGAATAACCTCTCTGGCCACCTGTTTTAACAGATATTTACCGCCATCGCGTAGTTTCAGCTGATGCGGGATCTTAAACGCCAGCTCAACCAATTCATGGTCCAGAAACGGTACCCTGGCTTCAAGCCCGAAGGCCATTGTCATGTTATCAACCCGTTTTAACGGGTCATCTACCAGCATGACGGCAGTATCAAGATGCAAGGCTTTATCGACAGGCAACTGCGCACCACAGTTAGCAAAGTACTGCTGTATATAGCTGAAAGAATAGTTACGTAAACAGTACTGCGGCGCCAACACCTGTGCCAGCTGCGATTCATCCCAGGAGAAATAAGCGTCGGCATAGCGCTGAGCGGTTTCATGTTCAGTCGCTTCTGTCATCGGCGGGTACCAGTGGTAACCGGCAAATACTTCATCTGCACCCTGGCCACTTTGCACCACTTTGACATGCTGGCTTACCGCCTGCGCCAACAGGTAAAAGCCAATTACATCGTGGCTGACCATAGGCTCAGACATCGCCTCGATACACGGCCGTAAGTGGCTTAGCAGGGTGTCGTGTCTGGCAAATATTTTGTTGTGCTGTGTATCATAGTGCCGGGCAATGATATCTGAATATTTAAACTCGTTGCCCTCCTCATCTGCCACATCGTCAAAACCAATCGAAAAAGTATGTAATTGTTTCTGCCCAAGCTCGCTTAGCATACCAACTAATAAAGACGAGTCGAGCCCGCCGGATAGTAGCACCCCCACCGGTACATCAGCCTCAAGCCGTCGTTTAGCACTGTCAAATAAGGCGGCTTTCAGCTCTTGCTGCCAATCAGCCTCGCTGCGTTTTTCACTGTAATCGGTATCAGTATGCAGCTGCCAGTAACAGCCTTGTTTAACATCACCCTCTGCACTCACTCTCATCCAGTGACCGGGCTGCAGTTTATAGACATTGGAAAACAGCGTATCTGCGCCAACAATAGCGCGAAACGCCATATACTGGTGTACGCCTGCCGGGTTCAGCTGCCGCGGCACCTCTGCACAGCGCAGCAAAGCAGGCAACGTAGAGGAAAACCACAGGCCGTTGCGGTTATGGTGATAATACAGTGGCTTGATCCCCAACCGATCGCGGGCAAAAAACATGCTGTTACTGTCGCGATGCCAGATTGCAAAAGCAAACATGCCATTAAAACGTGTCATGCACTGCTCTTGCCACTGGGCATAAGCTTTTAAAATAACTTCAGTGTCACTGCTAGAAAAAAAACGGTGGCCTAACTGTTCCAACTCAGCACGCAGCGCTTTGTAATTATAAATACAACCGTTAAATACTATGCTCAGGCCAAGAGTAGCATCATGCATCGGCTGAGCACCGGCCGCCGTTAAATCGATAACCTTTAATCGCTGATGACCAAAACACATATTGCCCTGTGCTAACACGCCCCAGCCATCAGGACCGCGCGGCGCCAATTTCTCCAACATTTTTTCAACATAAAGCGTTGATGCCTTACCGGCGAAACTGATCTCTCCTGCTATTCCACACATAACGTTCCTCTTGCATTCATTGCCCCTGGCTGCAACACCTATGGTGTCTGACAACCATGATTTTCCGGCACTTCACACACCTCCACCAGAGAAGATTATATTTTTCCGACCATGCCCGTAGCATTTAGTTTAGCCCGTCCAGGCTGATTACTCCGGGCCGCCACGATTAAACCCTATGCTACACTTAACGTATTTTCAACAAATGACAAGGTTGAAGCCACGTGAATATTTGTATTTTATCTACCGATCAGGTGATGGACGATCACCGCCTGCTGCAGGCTGCAAAAGCCAGAGGCCATACTGCGGAGCTTTACAACATCCGCGATATCAGCATGGTGCTATCGACTGAAAAGCCGATGATTTACTGGCGAGACAAAAACATCACCAAAGCGTTTGATGCCATTATTCCGCGGCTTAATGTCAACTTTACTGATTACGGCACTAACGTATTACAGCAGTTTATCTGCAGCCAGACCTATGTCAGCGAATCGCCTGCTGCACTGCGCCTGGGCCGGGATAAATTAAAATGTTTGCAGTATCTGCTGGCCAGAGGTTTGCCTTTCCCTGCTACCGGCATCGCGTACAACCCACAGGGTTTTCAGGAACTGGCAAATGTCATAGGTTTACCAATGATCATTAAATTGATTGAAAGCACTGAAGGCACCGGCATATTCCTGGTTAACAGCTTAAAAGAAATGGACAATATTGTTAAAACATTCAGCCAGTTAGGTGCATCCTACATTATTCAGCGTTTTGTTAAAGAAGCATCCGGTACAGACATCCGCGCTTTTGTGGTCGGCGGTAAAGTGGTAGCCAGTATGTGTCGCCGCTCGCAAGATGGCGACTTCAGATCAAACGTGTCTCTTGGCGGGCATTCTGAACCTTATCAGCTTAACGCTGACGAAGAAGAGATGGTGTTATCTGCCACAGCCTCTATCGGCATGAATGTAGCGGGTGTTGACTTTGTGCAATCAGATGAGGGGCCCTTGCTGCTGGAGATTAACGTGTCACCCGACTTTACCGGCGAGCAGGGTATTGAAAGCGTGACAGGCGTCGATATCGCAGCGGCAATTATCGATTTTGCTGCGTCGCAGGTGCACAGTTTTTACGAGCAACGTTACCCCAGCGCTAAGGTGCTGGAACTACAGCGAGGTATCTTATGTGTAGATGGATAGCCTATACCGGCAAACCAATTTATCTGGATACGCTGGTCACCAAACCGGATCACTCTCTGGTGGTGCAAAGCCGCCATAGTCAAATGAATTACACCAAAAGCGGGCAACTGCTAAGTACTAACGGTGATGGCTTCGGCATTGGCTGGTATGACAAACGCAAAGAGCCGGGATTATTCAAAGACGACCTGCCGGCCTGGCACAATACTAACCTGAATAATTTATGCCATCAGGTCAAAGCCCATACTTTTATGGCGCATATCCGCGCGACAACAACCGGCGATATTCAGCGCGCTAACTGCCATCCTTTTCGCTACAAAAACTGGCTGTTTCAGCATAACGGCCATGTCAGCCACTTTCCTAAAATCAGGCGTGAGCTGCAGCTAAGTATTGCGCCTGAATTATATCCACTGCTGCAGGGCACCACAGACAGCGAAACCTTTTTTTATCTGGCTATTACACTTGGGCTGTTGGACCAGCCTAAAGCCGCGATGCAAAAGATGGTTGAAACAGTGTTGCGGGCACTGCTGAAGGTCGATCAGGACGGCGTACTGAATCTGTCCTGTGCCATCTCTGACGGCAAGAAACTGTACACTGTCCGCTATTCACATAACGAAGCCCCGATGACACAGTTTGTGTCAACCGACACCGCCTGTATGGCAGAATTCGCAAAAGCCATACCCCGTATTCCGTCAGGCAGTACTGTCGTGGTGTCTGAGCCGCTGGATAATATCAGTAGCAAATGGCGTAAAATTGCCAACAACTCTTTTACAACCATCAGTAATAACAAGGTAGATAGCGAAACCTTTTTGCAGTAAACATCTGTGCAGGCTGGCACACAGGCAATCTTTTGTATCATAATCGCAAGCTTGATTTTCTACTGAAAGAGTATCGTATGACGATGTTACGTTTGTTAGCTATTGCCCTGGTGGTGTTTACTGTAGCAGCCTGCTCTGACAAGCCGGGCGACAGCCAGCTGAAGCAGTTATTACAACAGCAGTTTGACGCCAGGTATGAAGGACTGGTTGATATTAGCGCGGTAAAAAAACTTAACGGCTGGTCTGATAACGACAGCCATTATGCGGCAGAAGTCTCGTATAACGTCGAATTTAAACAGTCGTTTAAAGAGTACATGGACAAGCAAACCGCGAAACCTGGCAATCCACTGGAGAAAATGGCCAGTGGTATGGCAGCAGGCATGCTAAAACTGCAGTACGGTGATTTTAAAGCCGGCGAGCAGTATCAGGTAAAACAACAGAC
>NZ_DATCSY010000232.1:0-9897 GCF_036568245.1 Rheinheimera sp.
ATGTGCGTTAAGAAGCCTGTATCAGCGCAGTCTGCTGCGCTTTAATTTGTGAATGTGACAAAGCAGGTACCGGCAATCTGTTGCCGTTGTCCACTGCCGGTTTCAATGAGCGGACCGGGCGGGTTGGCCCTTTTTTCACTAATCCTTTAAACATCGGTTCTGGTTTGGCTACCGGTTTGCCAAGCCTCGATGCTATAGCCGCCTGTATATCAGCTGCTGTGTAGCCAGCTTTAATTTTCATTCGCAGGTAAGGTACACCTGCTGCATCCAGCGCGCCATTTACAAACCAGTCAGGCACGGCTTTGTGGCCTTCTTTACTGGTGTTGTTGACTAAATCCAATACGGCGACAACGCTAAGATCGGTAGGGTCGCACAGCACGAAATCCAGATATTTGCCGTTTAACTTCGTCAGCGTATTACTGCGGCTTTTATCGCTGATGCCGGTTTTCAATTCCATGATATCGGCCAGCTTAACCCGGTTCAGAATTTTGTATTCGTTGGCAACGGCTTTTTCCAGCAGTTGCATAAATGACCTTTCGACCGGACTGAATAAACTGGTTTTCTTCTGTACCGGGAAGGGGTTACCACTGTCAATAAAGCGGCTGGCAACCATAGCTACCACAACAACTAATAATAAAATTAACAGCAGGACATATTCCATGCTTACCTCCGACAGAAATTTGACTCGGTGTCAGGCATATCGCAACACAGTGATAATAAGGCATAACTTGTGCCAATATTTTAGGGGGTATGCCGCTTCTGTTATTTATGTGCCGAATGGCTGGCATTGCCTGCATTGATATATTTTATAGTTGAAAAGCGCTTATAGTTAGTGCGTACCCCTGATAAGCCGTGCTTGCTGTATAACAACAAGCGCTGACTGTAACCAAGGACAAAATTATGACAACAAGCATCAGCCGTGCCGGACTAACTATTAATGCGCCCTTGACGGCCGAATACGACGCCATTTTGACTGAACAGGCCTGTGCCTTGTTGGTAGAGCTGACACGTGCATTCCGGCCAGCGCTTAAGCAATTACTTGCAAAACGCCAGCAGGTACAACAACGATATGACGCTGGTGCATTGCCGGATTTTCTGGCTGATACCGCCAACATTCGCCAGTCTGATTGGCGCGTTGCTGCTATCCCGGCTGATTTGCAGGACAGAAGGGTTGAGATCACGGGGCCGGTCGACCGCAAAATGATCATCAATGCATTAAATGCTGATGTAAAAGTATTTATGGCTGACTTTGAAGACTCGCAGGCACCAAGCTGGGCCGGCGTAATTGAAGGCCAGATTAACCTGCGCGATGCCAACCTGGGTACTATCAGTTATACCGATCCGCAAAGTGGTAAACAGTATGCTTTAAAAGACGATCCGGCGCTGTTAATAGCACGCGTGCGCGGTTTACACCTGTGGGAAAAACATTTGCTGGTAGATGGCGAGCAAATTCCCGGCGGCTTGATGGATTTCGCGTTGTATTTCCTGCATAACTATCAAACCCGGCTAAGTAACGGCACAGGAGTGTATTACTACGTGCCTAAGCTGCAAAGCCATCTGGAAGCGAAATGGTGGGATGATGTCTTTCGCTATACAGAGCAAAAGTTCGGCCAGCCTGTCGGCACCGTGCGGGCAACGGTGCTGATTGAAACCCTGCCGGCTGTGTTTGAGATGGATGAAATTCTCTACATGCTACGCGACCATATCGTGGCGCTGAACTGCGGGCGCTGGGATTATATTTTTAGTTATATCAAAACATTAAAAAATCATGCCGACCGTGTCTTGCCTGACCGCCAGGTGGTAACGATGAAGCAGCCGTTCTTAAGTGCCTATTCCCGTTTGCTGGTTAAAACCTGTCATAAACGCGGTGCGCTGGCAATGGGCGGTATGGCAGCCTTTATACCAGCTAAAGATGCTGAGCAGAACGCTGCTATTCTGGCCAAAGTTACTGCAGATAAGGAACTGGAAGCCAGTAATGGCCACGATGGTACCTGGGTTGCGCATCCGGGGCTTGCTGCCACGGCGAATGCGGTATTCGACAAATATCTGACTGCAGGAAAACAAAACCAGCTCGATGTCAGCCGTTTAGAAGATGATGAAATTACTGCGGCGCAGTTGCTAGAGCCCTGTGATGGAGAGCGCACAGAAGAAGGTATGCGTACTAATATTCGCGTGGCGCTGCAATACATTGCTGCCTGGATCAGCGGCAAAGGCTGTGTGCCGATTTATGGCCTGATGGAGGATGCCGCCACGGCGGAGATCTCCCGTACCTCTATATGGCAGTGGATTAAACATGGAAAAAGCTTAAGTAACGGCAAGCTGATTACCAAAACCCTATTTGCTTCTATGTTAGAGGAAGAGGCAAAAGTGGTGAAAGCAGAGGTTGGCGAGGCAACATGGGCGGAGCAAAATTTCGACCGGGCGCAAACTTTATTGCTGGATATCACGACTTCTGATCAGTTGGTAGATTTCCTGACCCTGCCAGCCTATCAGTTACTTGACTAAACCTGAGTAAACCAAGCCAAAGGCGCTGCCATGCTGACAGCGCCTTTTTTATGTCTGTTGCTCGTCGGAACACGGCGTGGAAAAGACCGTGTTGAGCGAGCCGGGGAGTGTCTGAGCCCTGCCGCAGGCACAAGGGCGAGTTGCCCCGGCGAGAGAGGCAGGGTGTTTTCCTAAGCATCCATGTTAGCTTCGGCTGCAATGCCCATTTTGGCTAACCGCAGCAACTCGCTCGTGCTTACGCACTCACTCAGACACTCTGCGGTGACCAAAACGGGATTCCAGCCTTCGATACTGGTTCTGATTAATTCAACTCGTCTGCCGTTTCAACAATCAGCCGGCGGAACCAGATATGGCTGGCATCCTGATGCAGCAGTGGGCTCCATATCATTTTCAGCTCAATCGACGGTATGGCAAACGGTGGGTCCATAATGGCCATGGTTGGATCCTTGTCATACAACTTTGCCGCCCGGCTTGGTAAGGTGGCAATTAAATCAATGCCAACCGCCAAATGCATCGCTACATGGTAGTTACGGGTAAATACCGAAATACTGCGTTGTTTGCCCAGTTTCGCCAGCGCTTCGTCTACCCAGCCCAGCTTTTGTACATCTTTCGGGTCCATGCCTACACCAACACCAAAGCCGGTTTTACTTACCCAGATATGTTGTGCTTTTAAGTAACTGTCTAGGTTGAAGTTTTTAAGGACCGGGTTTTGCGCATTAATCAGGCAGGAGAAGCTGTCGCGCCAGACGGTTTTCTGATGAAACGACTGCGGCAGCTGGTCAAAACGGTTAATCGCCATATCCACTTTGCCGTTCTCGACATCGTGAAAAGTCACATCGGAAGGCGTCATGATATCCAGGCTGGTATTGGGAGCCTGCACCCGCATTTTTTTCAGCAGTGCCGGGATCAACGTTGAGGCGGCGTAATCGCTGGCCATAATACGAAACACGCGCTGGCTGTGCTGAGGCTCAAAATCTTTGTTCGGTTGCAGAGTCTCTTCCAGCGTCAATAAAACGCCACGTACCACAGGTGCCAGCTCACGAGCCCGCTCTGTCGGCACCATACCATCTGATGTGCGCACTAAAATAGGATCATTCAGTAAATCACGCAGCCGTTTTAAGCCATTACTCATCGCCGGTTGAGTGATATTAAGCTGATTCGCGGCGCGGGTAACATTCTTCTCGCGTAGCAGTACATCTAAGTAAACAAGCAGGTTCAAATCCATTTTATTAATATTCATTACTTAAATATTCCCACCAGCTTTCATAATTTGACTGAATCATAGCATTAGCCGGCAGGCCAGCGTCAAGCCACCTTTAGTATTAATCGTATGAATGACCAGCATCACAAAAATCACCTTTATGAATTATAAAAATGAAACCTATAGTGTAATACAACAGGTAACACATCAGCCTGGGAACAGTCAGCGTCCGGCAAGCCGGGCAATATGCAAGAAGAGGATACTGCTATGTCAGCTTACCAAGATGCAATACAGAAAGTCGCACAGTTACGTCAGCAGAATGGCGAGGCCTGGGCCGCGATAAACCCTGAGTCTGCCGCAAGGATGAAGCTGCAGAACCGTTTTAATACTGGCTTAGATATTGCGAAATATACCGCCAAAGTGATGCGCGAAGATATGGCAGCCTACGATGCTGATAGCAGCCAGTACACTCAGTCTTTAGGTTGCTGGCATGGTTTTGTTGGTCAGCAGAAACTGATCGCCATCAAGAAACATTTCGGCAGCACCAAACGAAAATACCTGTATTTGTCAGGTTGGATGATTGCGGCGCTGCGCTCTGATTTTGGCCCGCTGCCGGATCAATCGATGCATGAGAAAACCGCCGTGCCAGCGTTGATCGAAGAACTGTATACCTTCTTAAAACAAGCTGATGCCCGTGAGCTGGGTGGCTTGTTCCGCGAGCTGGATGCCGCTAAAGCAGGCAATGATGCCGCTAAAGTTGCAGCAGTGCAGAGCAAAATTGATAACTTTGAAACCCATGTGGTGCCGATTATTGCCGATATTGATGCCGGCTTTGGTAACGAAGAAGCCACTTACCTGCTGGCGAAGAAAATGATTGAAGCGGGCGCCTGCGCCATTCAGATTGAAAACCAGGTATCGGATGAGAAACAGTGTGGACACCAGGATGGCAAGGTTACCGTGCCACATGCTGATTTTCTGGCAAAAATTAACGCGGTACGTTACGCCTTTTTAGAGTTGGGTGTGGACGACGGTATTATCGTTGCCCGCACTGACTCATTAGGCGCTGGCTTAACCAAGCAAATTGCAGTGACTAACAAGCCGGGCGATCTGGGTGATTTATACAACAGCTTCCTCGATGGCGATGTAATCAACGGGGCAGATGATATAGCTAACGGCGATGTTGTGGTGAAAGCCAACGGCAAGTTATTAAAGCCGAAACGTTTAGCCAGCGGCTTATTCCAGTTTAAACAGGGCAGTGGTGTTGATCGCGTGGTACTGGATTGTATTACTTCACTGCAACACGGTGCAGATTTACTGTGGATTGAAACTGAAAAGCCGCACATTGGCCAGATCAAAGAGATGGTCGACCGTATTCGTGAAGTGGTGCCGTCGGCCAAGCTGGTATACAACAACAGCCCAAGCTTTAACTGGACGCTGAATTTCCGCCAGCAGGTGTTTGATGCCTGGAAAACGGCGGGCAAAGATGTATCGGCTTATGACCGTGCACAGCTGATGAGTGCCGAATACGATACAACAGAGCTGGCGCAGGAAGCGGATAACCGTATCCGTACCTTCCAGGCTGATGCGGCGCGCGAAGCGGGTATTTTCCACCACCTGATCACTTTGCCAACTTACCATACTGCGGCTTTGTCTACCGACAACCTGGCAAAAGAGTACTTCGGTGCGGCCGGTATGCTGGGCTATGTTGAAGGTGTGCAGCGTAAAGAGATCCGCCAGGGCATAGCCTGTGTTAAACACCAGAATATGTCAGGTTCAGACATCGGTGATGATCATAAAGAATATTTCTCCGGCGATGCGGCATTAAAAGCGGGTGGCACGCACAATACCATGAACCAGTTTTAAGGCATTAGCTGAAACCAATTTACACTACGTGGTCAGGTAACTGACAGTTGGGCAGCCATTGGCTGCCCTTTTTTATTTCATAAATAATTCATCATAACGCTGTTTTTATACAAAAATGTTGCAATAGTGTATCTATGATGGTGCTTATTCTAACCTTAATAACAGGATACGTTGCAATGAAAAAGATAATCTACCTGCTTGGCTTGCTTGCTGTCAGCGCGACAGCCGCCAGAGCTGATATTGAAAATGGCGGTTTTGACCAATGGTCTGCCAATACCCCGACAGGCTGGAGCCTGATTGACAATGGTATTACGCTGACACCTTCGGGCGGTATTAAACTCAATGGCAATTACAGTGCGGCTGTGGCCGTCAATACGACAGACCAGGCCGCGACGGACTTTCGTCAGACAGTGGCCGTCAGTGCCGGGCAAAGTTACCCTTTTAGTGTGTCTGTTTACCATACCGAGGGGCATGTCAGAGCACGGCTGTATGTCGATGGCTATCAGGGCTATTCGAATGAAGCACTGACTGGTCAATGGCAAACACTAAGTTTCAATTACACTGCGACCACTAGCGGCACTATTGAAGTTGGCTTGCGGTTTTATGATGTCGCCGGTTTTGATGGCAGTGAGCTGGTGTATGTGGACGACTTCCAGCCGTCCACTACATCGACACCGCCAGGTGGCAGCTGCAATGCACATGCGCTGACTTTTGAGCTGACGACCGATAATTATGGTGCTGAAACCAGTTGGCAACTTACCGACAGCAACAATCAGCAGGCCTATGCCGGTGCGGGTTATGCCAACAATCGCAGCCACAGTGAGCAGTGGTGCCTGAGCGATGGTGACTACGAGTTCACCATAAGCGACAGTTACGGTGACGGTATTTGCTGTAGTCATGGCAATGGCAGCTATCGCTTGAGCGTAAACGGCGCGGACATATTCAGTGGTGGAAGTTTTACCAGTGCTAAGACACATAGCTTTAGCCTTGGTACTGGCGGTGGCAGCGACGATCTGGATGCCTACTATGCAGATGCTGCCGGTTTCACCGGTTATGCGTTAAAAACCGCACTGCATAATATTATCAAAAACCACAGCGCACAGGGGTATAGCGCACTGTGGACGTTTTACAGCACGCACGAGCTGGATAATTACTATGAGCAGGATGGCAGTATTTTAGATATCTACTCAGAAAATCCCAGCGGGGCGGATGCATATCAGTACGCGGCGACCGTAAGCCAGTGCGGCAGTTACAACAGTGAAGCCGATTGTTATAACCGTGAGCACTCATTTCCACGCAGCTGGTTTGGCGGTGCAGTAGAGCCGATGAATTCTGATGTACACCATATTTTTGCCACCGACGGTTTTGTTAATTCCAAGCGCAGCAGCTTTCCATATGGCAAAGTCGGTACCGCCAGTTATACCTCGACAAACGGCTCAAAACTGGGCACTGCGTTAAGCGGTAGTGGCTACAGTGGTACGGTGTTTGAGCCTATTGATGAATTTAAAGGTGATATCGCCCGCGCCTATTTTTACATGGCAACACGTTATCAGGACCGCTTAGCAAACTGGCAGGGTAACAGCAGTGAAGCCAATGCCGCACTAAACGGCACTACGACTCAGGTGTTTGAAAGTTGGTTGTTGCAGTTACTGAAACAATGGCATGTGCAGGATCCTGTCAGTCAGAAAGAGCGGGACCGCAATGATGCAGCCTATCAGTACCAGGGCAACCGTAACCCTTTCGTCGATTATCCGCAGTTTGTCAGCGCAATCTGGGGTAATTAACCGGTAAAAAAACGCCAGCGTTGCTGGCGTTTTTACTCTTTTGACTCAATCGCTAATAGCGCTGTTTTACATAGGCAACAACATCCTGATACTTTTCCTGTATCAGACGGATATCCTCGTTAATCACTGGCCAATCACTTTCTTCAGCGGCTTTTTCCAGCTTTAGTGCCTGCTCGGCTAGACTGAGCGCGCCGATGCTCTTGGCCACAGCTTTAAACTGATGCGCAACGGCCCGCACGTTGCTGCGGTCTTGATTGTCTGCATGCAGCCGTAAATTCTGCAGTAAATCAGCAGCATGCCTGACAAAGTAGTTCAAATGTTCTTCATGCTTAGCCGGGTCATTACCGAGAAAATTAGCAATAGTGGTAAAGCAGATTGGAGAGGAAGGTTGCGCTGTGTCAGTAGCTGCAATGCCGGGCTTCACTGATTCTGTCTGATGAGGTAACCAGCGTGATAGCATCGTGGCCAAAGTATCGAGTTCAACAGGCTTGGTGATATATCCATCCATACCGATACTCAGGCACTTCTGCTCTTCGCCTTTGAGCGCGTTAGCTGTCACTGCAATAATGCGGGTAAACTCAGCACCTTCGCTCAAATGCAGGCTCTCCTTGCGGATGGTGCTGGCTAAATCATAACCGCTCATATTGGGCATATGTAAATCGGTCAGGATTAACGGATAGTGGAAGCGGCGCCATTTTTCCAGCGCTATTGCGCCATCATCAGCAACCTCGACGGCGTAGCCAAGCGCATTTAGCTGATCAACAATCACGCGCTGATTCATCAGGTTGTCTTCCGCCAGCAATACTAAGCGTTTTTGTTTTCTGGCTTGTTCTATAGACGGCGCTTTGGCAGTAACGGCTTTTTCTCCGGCATATACCGGCTTGGCTTTACGTTTAGCCGCGATTAATACTGCGTCATACAGATGGCTGCGGCAGATAGGCGAGCTATGCAGATAGTAAACCCGATCGGTACTGCGCTCTGACAACTCAACCTGATTGGTGATCACAACAAACTGTACCTGGCTCATGGCTGGCAGCTGCTGCAGTTGTTCTATCTGATTGGCCGAGATTTGCTCATAAGTTGCATCTAACACCCAGACGGCAGCCTGCTTCGGTGGCAGCGGCTTCATGGTTTGTGCTTTTTGCTGCAACGCTTCAAAACTATTTGCCACGTCAAGCTCTGCGCCGGCATATTCAAAATACGCACTTAAATGGGTTTGGTTATGTAAATCTGTCGTGAACAGGCAAAGATGAATATCATTCAGCTGTTCTTTATCCAGATACTGAATTTCATCAGAGCGGCGCATGGGGATGCGTACCCTGAATTCAGTGCCCTGATCAACCTGACTTTGCACATTAATATCGCCATACATTAACGTGGCCAAGCGTTGACATATAGATAAACCCAGGCCGGTGCCGCCAAACTTACGGGTAATAGAGCCTTCTGCTTGATTGAACGGTTGAAATACATAGCTGATCTGACGCTGGGTCATGCCTTTGCCGTTATCAATAATGCTGAACTGGATTTGGCTGAAGTCCATATTTTCTTCCAGCATTTCGGCTTTTATAATCACCAGGCCGGTTTTTTCCGGTGTGGTCTGGGTGAACTTAATGGCATTGCCGGCCAGGTTGTACAATATCTGCCGTAAGCGCACCGGGTCGCCGACCAAACCGTCAGGTATGCGTGGGTCAACAAACATCTTCAGGTCGATTTGCCGCTGATACGCCACTGAAACCAGAATACGGCCTACCGCTTCAATAATATCGACCAGTGACAGTGGAATGGTTTCCAGTTCCAGCTTGCCGGCTTCAATTTTTGAGAAATCCAGAATGTCGTCAAGAATGCGCAGCAAGGAAAAGGATGACTCGCGCACTGTGTCGGTCATACGAAATTGTGAGGTTGATAGCTGGGTTTTACGCAGTAAATCAATGGTACCGATAATGCCGTTCATCGGTGTACGGATTTCATGGCTCATTGTTGCCAGAAAGGTCGATTTGGCTTCATTGGCTTTTTCGGCTGTCAGCTTAGCGGTTTCCAATGCATCGGTGCGCTCTTTAATGCGGGTGTCGACTTCCTGTCTGAGCGTTTTAATGTTTTGCTCTGATGCCGCCAATGCTTCCTGAGTTTGCTCGATTTTTCGAAACAGCTGATTAATGTAACTGCCCAGTACACCATAGCTATCCTGGGCATGGCTATCCACGCTGGCGTTAAACTGCTCTTTTTCCAACGCCTGGCTGGTACCTTGTAGTAGCGGTTTTATACGGCGGCTGAAGAAGCCGGATATGGCAGAAGCGAAGAAACCACTTAATAAAAGACCCAGTAACAGGCTGACCGCCGACACCGCCGCATAAGGCCACAGTGGTTTGATATCGGGCTGTTGTACATAGATCAGCAGCGCATTTTGCTGCTCAGCCAACGGCACAAATTGATGAACAGTGAGATAACCATTTTGCTGTTCGGCAATTTCCTGCCAACTGGGTTGTGGTACGAACCCCTGCACATTATTGGTATTGGCAATAAGCTCAGTATCCACGCGCTCACTGT
>NZ_DATCSY010000233.1:0-14945 GCF_036568245.1 Rheinheimera sp.
CGGCCGAGTCACGGCTGAATATCGGCCGCGCGAAGTAGAAACCGCCGTCGCCAACGGCCGTTCACTTTTGGGTATCGGCGTCAGCCGGCATCATACCCGCGGCCTGGATTACACGCCGCTATTTAATGAAACCAACTATCTATACTGCGCCAGCGGCCATCCGTTATTTGACTGTAAAGCCGAAGATACCCAGAAGCTGTTACAGCGGGCCGAAGTGATTACCAGTAACTACATGCGCGATAAAGAGCGGCGCAACGATGGTTTAAACTACCAAAATACGGCAATCGCCTATCATGTATCATGATGAAGGCATCGCCCATTTAATCTTATCGGGTAAGTTTATCGGCTACCTGCCCGAGCATTACGCAAGCTACTGGGTCGATAAAGGCCTGTTTAAAACAATACTGCCGCAGCAGTACAGATACCAGATCCCAGTGGCATTAATTACATCCAACAACCATTCTGGCTCACCGCTGGCGCAAGCGATGATAGACGCTATAAAGCAATGCTATTCATTTGAAAAGTAGAAATAATTATTGGCCAACGAATTGCCCCGCAGATATTAAGGTCTACAACTGCTAAATAAGTCGCTAATGTTTGTGTATTACGCTAATTAATAGTGACACTTACTATCCCGCCACCAGAGCCACCTCAATTTGATAATATATTTCAATTGCTTATGATTTACATTTGTGGCCCACAACTTGCTCTCTCCCAATCTTAAACTAATAGGAGGGTTCAATGAAAAAAGGGCTTTGGATAATAGCCGCACTGGTCGCGGCTACAGGAATATTTTGGGTAACACTACCGACACAACTGGACTTCCCCTAAAACACTAGACACTCCTTAGATTAAAATACGACTTTAGGAGGGCACCATGTCCAAGCAACGTTTTCCAACAGAATTCAAAGCCGAAGTAATCAAACAAATCACTGAACGAGTGTTACTCCGTTAAAGACGTATAAGAGCGTCTAGGTGTTTCAGTCTACCTGGCATTAATGGCGGATGAATACAGAGAAGAGACGGACGCTCAAGGTTAGATACATCCCAATTTCCCCACCTCAACAAGTCAGAGGTGGACTTGTTGGCAGAATGGTCTCTCAGTACAAACCCAGTAAGATTTTTATTTGTGGGTAGTGAACACAACTTAAACATGGATAACAAATTTAAATAATTGTTTTTATTGTATTTTCTAGTTTGATTTACGAACAACTCCAAAATATTGAATAATCCTCGCCGGCGTTAAAGTTCGCGCTACTTTAACGCCAGTTTAAACCATTCAAGCTGGCTTTCTGATACTTTATTGGCCTGGCCTATCATATTCAGCACGGCGACAAAGTCCTGATTCTCGCTGTTATCCAGCAGTTTTTTTACACCCAGGCTCCAGCGCGAAAAATCGCGCTGTGTGATTGATTTGCGCAGCAGCAGCCGCACATTAGTATGGCGTGTGTCGCGGCAAATGCTGGCATAGAGTGCATCAACTACCGCGGCTTCACCTTCGAGATATTGCAAAAAGTAATGCCCGGTATAAAGCAGAGCACCGGTAATATTGCACCTGTGGTTGTTTGGCTCGGCACGTAACTTTATTTTATTGATAGCGGCGTCATCGGTGCTGGCACAACGTTCACTGACGTAAATCAGCTGGATCTCATCTTTTACTATGTCTTGAGTTACCACAGCGCTTATCCTTTAGCTTTACTGCATCTGTTATAACGCCAGGCGCGGTGCAAAGCAATGCACCTAGACATTCAGACACGCCAGCACTTAAGTATCATGCCGGCGGCTTTTTAGCATGTGCTGCGTACTACACCCCACCAATACACAGGTACTTAATATCGGTGTAATCATCCAGGCCATATTTTGAGCCTTCGCGGCCATAGCCGGATTGCTTCACGCCGCCAAAAGGTGCGGCGGCATTAGATACCAAGCCTTCATTGACCCCCACCATGCCAAATTGCAGTGCCTGCGATACCCGAAACACCCGGCCAATATCGCGGCTGTAAAAATAGGCGGCCAGGCCATATTCGGTGGCATTGGCCAGCTCAATCGCATCCTGCTCGGTATCAAAAGCTTGTATCGCCGCAACCGGGCCAAAAATCTCCTGCTGGCTGATCGTCATCTCTGCTTTGACATCACCCAGTACCGTGGGCTGAAAAAAACGGTCACCAAAGCTGTGGTGGTGCCCGCCAAGCAACAGTGTCGCGCCATCGTCTAACGCACTCTGGGTAAGTTCGGTGACTTTTTGCAGCGCTTTATCGTCTATCAGCGGGCCGATATCGGTGCCCTTTTCCAGCCCATCGCCGATGCGCAGCAGTTTTACCTTTTCAACGAATTTCTCAAGAAAGGCATCGTAGACGCTGCTCTGCACCAGAATGCGGTTGGCGCAAACACAGGTCTGGCCGGCATTACGAAACTTCGATGCCATCAGGCCGTCAGCAGCGGCATCCAGATCGGCATCGTCAAATACAATAAAAGGCGCATTGCCGCCAAGCTCCATACTGACCCTTTTCACCGTATCAGCACATTGTTTTGCCAGCAATTTGCCCACGGCTGTCGAACCGGTAAAACTGAATTTGGCGACCCGTGGGTCCTGCGTTAGTACCTCACCAATTGCTTTGGCATCAGTACCGCAAACCACATTAAATACACCGGGCGGAATACCGGCCTGCTGCGACAACTCTGCCAGCGCCAGCGCTGAAAGCGGCGTTTGATGTGCGGGTTTCACCACAAAGGTGCAGCCTGCCGCCAGCGCCGCTGCTGCTTTGCGGGCCAGCATCGCATTCGGGAAGTTCCACGGCGTAATGGCAGCAACCACGCCAACCGGCTGGCGCTGCACAATAATACGTTTATCGGCAGATGGTGCAGGTATCGTATCGCCATACAGCCGTTTGGCTTCTTCAGCAAACCACTGCAGATAAGACGCGCCGTAAGCTATCTCGCCTTTGGCTTCGGTTAGCGGTTTGCCTTGCTCTAACGTCATTAAACGCGCCAGGTCATCCTGATGTTTCATCACCAGTTGGTACCAATCCAGTAGCAGCGCTGAGCGTTCGGCAGCAGGCTTGGCAGCCCAGCCGGCAAAGGCCGCACTGGCTGCCTGCACCGCTTGTTCTGCCTGCGTTTTACCGGCGTCGGCTATATCAGCTAGCAGCTGCAGATTAGCGGGGTTATTTACACTGAAGGTATTATCACTGCTATGCCATCTGCCATTGATATAACTGCCATTTTTTACCAGTTCGTGTGCGTCTAGCGGTAGCATTGTGTTCTCCTCTGTTTAACCGGGTTTACAGCCCGCTGCTTCGGGCCACCCTGCGTGTTATCGCCTGGCGCAGCAATGCCGGCGCCGCGCACAGCAAACTAAAGTGCTGTTTGGCGCGGGTGATACCGGTATACAGCAGTTCACGGCTTAATAACGGGCTGTTATCCGGTGGCAGTACCAGGCAACAATGATTAAATTCTGAGCCCTGCGATTTATGTACCGTAATCGCAAAGGCGGTTTCGACTTCGGTTAAGCGGCTGGGCAATACCCATTTAATGCTGCCATCGGCCAGTTGAAACACCACGCGCAGCATGTTGCTGTGCGGATCAACTAACGTAATGCCGATATCGCCGTTCATCAGCCCCAGGCTGTAATTGTTGCGCTGCATCATGACCGGCCGGCCGCTGTACCACTGCTGCTGGCGGTTGATTAAGCCACTGCTGTGCAGCCACTGACTAACTTGCTCATTGACGCCTTCTACGCCCCAGTCACCGCTGCGCAGTGCACATAACACCTGAAACCGGCTGTAACTGTTAAGCACGCTGCGTGCCCAGTTATCCCGCTCATCTACCATTACTTGCGGCAGCATCTGCTGCAGATATTGCCGGTAACCGGCCACGACGGTGGCCTTAAGTATACTGAGCTGATCTGCGCTAAAGAGTTCAATATCATCAAATTGCGTGAACAATGCCGCTGCGTCAGTATCACCACGGTTAACAGCAGCGGCCAGCTGGCCTATGCCGGAGCGCGCATCAAACCGGTGGCTTTTGCGCAGCATTACGGTGGCCTGATTCAGCGCGCTGCCGTCTCCCTGCCATTGATCCAGTGGCACAGGGCTAAAACGGCTCAGCAGCGCCAGTGTGTCGGCATGGTAGCCACCAACGTCTGCGCCACGGCATAAATCGCCCAGCACAGACCCGGCCTCCACTGACGATAACTGGTCTTTATCGCCCAACAGTACCAACTGTGCCTGCTCTGGTAAAGCATCGAGCAGTGCAGCCATCATTTCTAAATCCACCATTGAGGCTTCATCTACCACCAGCACATCCAGCTGTAGTGGGTTATCACGGTTGTGCCGGAAGCTGCGCCGGTTTGGCAGCGCACCCAGCAACCGGTGCAGCGTAGTCACTTCTGTTGGGATAGCGCCGGCGAAACCTTCAGGTAATTGGCTCAAAGCACCGCTGATAGACTCAGTAAGCCGCACTGCTGCCTTACCGGTTGGCGCCGCCAGTTTTATATTCAGCTCATAGTTTAAATCAAGCGCCGCCCCTTGTTGCAACAATGCCAGCAGTTTTACCACCGTAGTGGTTTTACCGGTGCCCGGGCCACCGGTAATAATGGCAAAGCGTCGCTGTAACGCCAGCACGCAGGCCAGGCGCTGCCAGTCGGGCGCACTTTGCTCAGTTTGCGGCTGCAGCGGAAATAACTGATCCAGCGTTTTAGCCACATTTGTACTTAATGGCTGCGTGTTGCTTAGCATGTCAGTTAAGTGCTGCTTTACCCGCTGCTCAGCCTGAAACAACCGGTACAGGTACAGCCGGTCGTCATGCAGTACCAGCGGCGCGGCGCTGTCTGTTGCCAGCCAGCTGCTGCCTGTAAGTGCAGTGCGGTAATCTGCATATTTCAGGCCCTTCAGCACCACCGATGGCCTATCTGTAAAGCGCTGTAAAAACTGATTCTGTGGCGGCAGGCTAAGCAGGCCATCCGGGTCGTGCAGTAAGTCCTGCAGCAGAATACAGCTGTGGCCGCGGCCATACTGATGGCACAGTAAAGCACAGAGCAACCACAGTAGCGGGTTGGTCTCGCCAGCCAGCTGATGCAGTGTTTGCGGCAGCTGTACATCTAAGGCGCGCAGCCAGCGCCGCTGTTGCCAGCGCTGCAACATAGCCTGCATTTGTGCCAGATCCTCTAGCGCCGGATGCATTGCTGCTTGCGCCTGCGGTTCATGTTCACTGCCAAATAACTCAATTTGCACTTGCAACCTCCGGCAGTGCTTTCCCGGCAAACAGGGCATCCAGCTGGGTTAACAGCGTAAAAGGTGCAGGTAGCATCAGCTGCCCCTGCTCTGGCGCACGGATAAACCAATACAGCGCCCCGCCTAAATAACGCTCTGGCGCGTGTAAATAATCAGGCTGGCGCAGCTTCAGTAAGCGGTGCAGTGCCAGCATGTACAACACGGCCTGCACATCGTAGCGCTTATCAAGCAATGCCTGCTGCATCGCTTCAGTGCTGTAGGCGCTATCATCAGGCCCCAGCCAGTTTGATTTGTAATCCAGTACCCAGTAGCGGCCATCCTGGCCCTGCAGGGTTAAGTCAATAAAGCCTTTTAACATACCGTTTAGCGTATCGGGTAGCAGTGGCGGGCGCGGCATACCGGGCAAAACAGCCTGACAAATCAGTTTATCCAGCAACAATACGGATACCTGCTCGGTCTGCAGCCAGAACTCCAGCTCGGCGCGTACCTGCGCCAGCTGGCTAAGCGCACACTCTGCGCCCAGCAGCGGCGCCGTTAACATCTGCTGCAGCCAGCGTTGCAGCACCTGGTGCCAGCTTTGCCAGTTATGCCGTGCCAGCTGACGCGCTAACATGTCAGTGCAAAAAGCCTCATCGCAATTCGCGAACCCCTGCTGCTGTGCCAGCTCAAGTAACTGGTGCAGGAAAGTACCGGGCAGCGCGCCGCGCACAAAATCATGCATGCTCTGGCTCTGCTCACTGTGCTGCAGCGGCTCGCTGATATCTTCCTGTAGCAGGCTATCAAGCGCGGTATCGGCAACCAGCATCGGGCTGTCTGCGGTATCTGCACGGGTTACGCTGCTGCCGGTGCGTAGCACCGAGTAACTGGCGATCCACCAAGGTTCGCGTTTAAGCGCCGTGTTAAGTTTAACAGCGGGTATAAGCTCAGGCAGTGCAGTGTTTTTAAGCGGTGGCTGTTTGGCTGGCAGCGGCTGCTGCTGCCATGGCAGTAAGCTAAGCGCTGCGCTTAGGTCTGCTGCTGTGCACTCTTCAGGTAAATTTAACAGGTAGCCGAGCGCACTTTGCGACAGTTTGCTCTTTTTACTGTTGCCTTCGCTAAACGCTGCCATGCCAAGCCAGCAGGCGTACACCGGCCGGGTTAGCGCAACATACAGCAGGCGGATGTCTTCCAGCAGGCGCTCATGCTCAGCTTTTTGCAGTACCGCATCATCCGGCATTAAGTCCAGCACCCGGTGTTCACCATCAAAGTAACGCTGTGGCCGGTCTTTTTTCACGGCCTTGACACCACAGATAAACGGCAGAAACACCAGGTTGTACTGCAGGCCCTTACTTTTGTGGATAGTGACCACCTGCACTAATTGTTGATCGCTTTCCAGCCGCAGTTGCTGCTCATCACTGTTGCCGCTGCCGTCAAGCTGTTCGCTGAGCCAGCGGATCAGCCCGCTTTCACCGTCGCGTTGCTGGCTTTCAGTTTGCAGTAGTTCAGCCAGGTGCAGCACATTGGTCAGGCAGCGCTCACCCTGCTCCTGCGCCAGCCATTTTGCCGGTAGAGCAAAGTAATGCAGCCAGGCCGTTAGCATGGCCAGCACGCCTTTGAAACGCCAGATCTGGCGGAACAGCCGGATCTGGTCAGTCAGCTGCTCCCTGGCAGTTTCGTTATTCAGCCAGTATTGCAGCTGGGTATCGCTGTTTTGCGACAGGGGTAATGCCAGTGCGGCACGCAGCAGGTTATCATCTTCCAGCTGATGACAGGCTTTTAACCAGTACAGCACACTTGCGGCCTCGGCGCTTTGCAGCACTGATTCATTATCCGACATATACACCGAGCGCACATTACGTGCACTGAGCTCGCGCCTTATCAGTGCCGCCTCGTTGCGGTCGCGCACCAATATAGCAATATCTGCCGGTTGCAGCGCTTTGCTGCTGCCATCTTCGCCGCTCAATACGGCCTGGCCGCGCTGAGCCTGCTGCAACAGATAAGTGATTTCATCGGCGCAGGCCTGCGCCATCAGGCTCTGATAAGCGCCTTTTTTCAGATCGGCAGGCTCTGCATCCGACAGCCAGACATTTAGCGCCGGTATTTCACTGTCGCCAAGTTGCAATTTGGTATTTTTACCTTTGGCCTCTACCGCGATAAATGGCAGTTCAGTTGCCTCACCACTGCCAAAACCAAAGGCACCACGCTGTGCTTCGGCGGCACTGAATAACTGGTTTACGCCCTTTACCAGCGCCGCCGTAGAGCGAAAGTTCATGTTTAAACTGTAATGCCGGCCAATTGTTAACGCCCGCGCCTGCAGGTAGGTGTTTAAATCGGCACCGCGAAAGCTGTATATCGCCTGTTTCGGATCGCCAACCATAATCAGTGCGCTGTCAGTACTTGCCACATCGGGGTAAATAGCGCGGAAAATGGCAAACTGCAGCGGATCGGTATCCTGAAACTCATCCACCATCGCCACCGGATACTGCGCCCTGATCCGCGTGGCCAGCACCGCACCGCTGTCACTTTGCAGCGCTTTGTGCAGCTGCTGTAATAAGTCGTTAAAGTCGAGCTCGCCGCGTTGCTGTTTACGGGCATGAAACTCGTGGCTTAACCAGTGCGCCGCATGATGCCGAACCGCCAGTGCCAGCTGTGGCTTGGCGTTAAGCCAGTCAGCTATCACATCAAAATGGTCAAACACTGCATGGCTTAGCAGCGGCTGACCTTTCTTTTGCGCACTGGCCAGGTTTGCTGCACGGTATTTTTGTATCAGCCTGGCAAAATCAGCATCCAGGCTGTTTAGCGCCGCAGGCTCTGCCAGCAGGTTTTGCCACCATTGGCGCTCTGCCGGCCAGCTGGCGGCACGAAACTTATTGCCATTTAACCAGCTGTTGTCAAAAGCATCATCCAACAGCGGCAAGACATCATCAGTTAGCAGCGGCTGCAGCTGATGGCACAAGGCATCAAGCTGTGTCTGCCACTGGTTTAACGGCACAGCCGCCTGCTCAGGGCTTAACGGTTCGGGTAATGGCTCGCCACCGGCGTTAAATTGCATAGCGTCGGCATCGGCCTGTAACCAGGGTTGCACATCGGCCAGCAGTGCCTCGGGCGATTGAGCCACCCGCCCCAACTCATGCAGTACCGCGGCATCGGTCAGCGGGTATAAAAAACGGCGCCAGTAATCGCATGCCAGTGTATGCAATAGCAGCTGATTATCATCAGTGAGTGTGTCCTGAAAACCCATGCCCGAGTCAAAGGCATGCTCGGCCAACATACGCTGGCACCAGCTGTGAATGGTGAAAATAGCCGCTTCATCCATCCACTGCGCTGCACGTTCCAGTACACCGGCACAGGCAGGATAGTCCGCGGGCGGATAATGCTGTAGCAGCTTGCTCAGCAGGTCATCGTCAACACTGCCTCTACGAAACGCGGTGGCAGCCTCGACCAGCCGCTGACGAATGCGGTCACGCAGCTCTGCCGTCGCGGCCCGGGTAAAGGTGACCACCAGAATTTGCGGCGGCGTTAACGGCTGCGCAAAGCCGGTAGCCTGTTCGCTGCCCGCAGCGCCCTGGCCATGGCCCAGCACCAGGCGCAGATACAAGGCAGCCAGCGTATAGGTTTTACCGGTGCCGGCACTGGCTTCAATTAAACGGCTACCATGCAGCGGAAAGGTCAACGCATCAAGCGCTTTTACATCGTTGTTGTGCACAGCTGGCGCTGACGGGCTTTGCTGGCTCATAGTGCGGCTCCGCTCTCGTTATCAGTCAGGGTTTGCAGCATAGGGCCATACACCTTCGGCGCCCAGTCGGTAAAACCGGCCGCCAGCAGGCTGTTAAAGTCGGGGTAATAGCGTGTCAGCTCCGGCGCGTTGTCACGCTCGCCACTGCGCTGATAACCGCCTTCAAACATGTCGCGGCATTTACTCTCATCGCCGGTTTGCAAATAGCACAGCGCTGTTTTCGGCATCAGCGGCAGTGGTTGCTGCAGCGCCACCTGCCAGTGTTGCACCAGTGCATTGAGCATGGCACCGGCCTGCTGCTGCGGCTGCGGCCGGATCTGCACCGCATCATCCAGGCCGTACTGGTGTATCGCCAGTGCTTCGCCCTGGCTGTTTGCCGCCAGTTGCTGCAGCCAGCTGCTACGCAGCGTATGCACGCGCAGCTCGCCTTTATCGCGTATCGCACTGGGGCGCAGTAAAATAAGCGCCTGCTGGCCGGCAGCATTGCTGTATACATTTGCCAGCCGGTCGTTTAACGCAATACCGCCGGGCGACAGCTGCAGCTTTAATGCCTTGCTGCGCCGCTGCCAATCCATACCCGCGGCGCGATAGCGGCTGAATACGACGCCCGCCTCGCGCGCTATCTGGGCAGCGCTCAGTTTACCAAACAGCGCCAGCGGTAAACGGGCTTGCCGCGCCAGTTGCTGCACGGCAGCATCAATGTCAGTACTGGCATCCAGCATCAGCTGATCGAGCAGCTGTTGTTTCAGCTGGTACAGTTGCAGCGCATCCAGCACAAAGGGTTCGGCATCTTCAGTGGTGTCAGCCTGCTGATAAAACCGGGTTTTAAAACGCTGGGTTAAATAGTGCCGGCACGGGTTGGCCAGAAAATCATCCAGCAGGCGTAGCGTCAGTACCGGCAACGCTTCAGACGGCAGCGGTGCGGTTTCAGAGATGGCTAGCTCAGCGGGCTGACCAGCGGCTGGCTGATGCGCAGCCTGCCACTCATGGGCGTAGGTACGGTAGCGGCCATTAAAATACTGCGCTGAAAACGGCTGCATCGGGTAGTCATGCGTCAGGCTGTCTGCGCAACTTTTACCGGCGTTGGCCGCCTGCCAGCCGCTGTTCAGCAAGTCGCGCAGCTGGCTTAGCAGAACACTGGGCGGTAACTCGCTGTTATTACGAATATCACGCCCAACCCAGCTTAAATACAGGCTATCGCGCGCACTTAACAGCGCTTCGAGAAACAGGTAACGGTCGTCATCGCGCCGTGAACGGTCGCCGGGGCGGTAGTCTGTTGCCATCAGGTCAAAGTCGTCGCGCATGCGTGAGCGCGGGTAATCACCATCATTCAGGCCCAGCAGATAAATACGCTTAAAAGGTATCGCACGCATTGGCATTAGCGTAGAAAACGTTAAACTGCCAGCCAGAAAACGTTGGCTTAAGCCGCTGCTGCCAGCTTGCTCTAACCAGGCTTCACGCAGCACCAGCAAGCTGATGTCTGCCTCAAAATCGCCGCTGTCGGCGGCGGCTACCAGTTGATCCAGCGCTTCACTCAGCCGGCTGTAGATCAGTTGGTCATGCTCGTCGTTAAAATCAAACAGGCTAAGCAGCAGGCCGTCCTCGCCCAGCATCAGTTGCTGCCACTGCGGCAGACTGCGCTGTTGCCCGGCAGCGATAATACTGTGCCAATGCTTTAACTGCTGAATAAACTGCAAAACCGGCCCAAGCTCGGCTGCGGCCAGCCCGGCAACTTCAGCATAGGGCGCTCTGTCCTGCCACAGCGGTTCATCACCGATAGCAAAACCCAATAGCATCCGCTCAATACCGAACATCCAGCTGTAACTGCTGTCGAGCTCACCCAAATCAAGCGTGCTGCGCTGTGCACCATCCAGCCCCCAGCGCACACCGGCTTCAGTTAACCATAGCCGCAGCTGTGGCAGTGCTTCAGCGCTGATGCCAAAGCGACGCTGAATGGCCGGGACATCCAGTAAATCGCTGATCTCACTTAACGCGAAGCGCTGCTGCGGTAGATCCAGCAGGTACTCGAGTGCCAGCATTAGCGGCTGGCTGCCGCGCAGGCTCTGATCGGCCAGCGTATAGGGTAAAAACCGTGGGTCGTCATGCGCCAGGCGGCCAAACACCGCGTGAATGTGGCTTTGGTACTGGCTGATATCTGGCGTCATCACGATAATATCGCGTGGCTGCAGCGTCGGGTCGGCGCTAAAAGCGGCAATCAGGTTGTCCTGCAGAATTTCGACTTCGCGCTGGCGGCTGTGGGCGATATGAAAACTGATGCTATTGTCATCAGGAGCTAACTGCCGTGGCACAACGGGTGTAGGCTCCAGTTCCAGCATACCCTGCTGCAACTGCTGTAACAGCGGTAAACCAGCGATATCGGCTACCGGTTCTGAGAATAAATCGATACGGCCGTTAAACCAGTGCTGATAATGCTCGCTCTGGTCAAATTGATCCAGCAGGCTGATATAATCCCGCCCCTGCTTACCTAAACTGGCCAGCAATACCGGCGCATGCAGATACAACGCATCGGCATCTAACACCTGCGGTAAACCTTTTTTACGCTGCTGGCGTTTTTGCGCCGTGCGCATTTCATCTTTAATACTGCTGATATCGCCCCAAAAGTGCCGGCACGGGTTTAATACGGTAAGCAGCACCTGACGCTGCGCTCCCAGTGCCGATAACAGTTCGACGGTTTGTTGAGGCAGGGATGAGACACCAAATACTACGATGCGATCGGGCAGTAAATCGGGCCGCGCCAGTTTGCCTTCACGCAGTGCAGCCAAAGCAGTATTGTGCACATCGGCCCGGCTTGAATAGGCATTTTCAGCACAGATACCGGCCAGTTGCTGCTGCAATACGCGCCACAAGGCTGGTTGCCACAGTTGGTCATCCGGTACAGGCTTAGCGCCATTTAATAGATCCTGCCCATCGCGCCAGCTTTGCAGCCAGTCAGCGCGGTATACCTGATACTGGTCAAATAAATCGGCCAGCCGCAGTGCCAGCTGATAAGCCTTGCGGCCATCTGTATCGTCTTGCAGATAACGCTGTAGCGGCGCAAATACCGGTTCGGTCAACTGTGGTAATAATGCCAGCAAGCGCCAGCTTAAATTAATTTTGTCGTACGGCAGGCTTTTCGGAATACTGTCGCCAAGCACCGCACGGTACAGCTGCCAGACAAACTGGTTAGGCAGTTCTACCTGCAAGCCGGCGGCAATGCCCGGATGATTGTTCGCGGTTTCGGCCAGCGCCATTTTCAGCCACTGCGCAATACCATTACTTTGTACCAGAATTTCTTCAGTACCCAGTACCGACACAGGATGCTTTGCCAGCCACTGCACCAGCAACTCGCGCAGCGTCTCCAGTTTATTGCTGTGGATCACGACAAAACCCGGCTCTAGCATGCAATTTCTCAGCGAAAACAAGATGCTGGCAGAGTACCACAGGCGGCAAGTTTTGAGCTACCATTGCCACTGCTGATATTACTGATTGCGCCATGCAGCAAAGGATAACTATGTTACGCACCGCCCTGACCCGAAAAAAACTGTTGCTTGTGATCATGCTGCTACTGGCAGGTTGCGCGACATTAGCCCGGTTTGATTTAAACCAGTTATATGGCAGCGCGACACCGGATAACAGAGTCACTGCCGGCGCAGATGCCGCGTACTTTAACGAGCAGATAAAACCGATCATCGACCAACGCTGCGTGGTATGCCACGCCTGCTACGACTCGCCCTGCCAGCTGAATATGGCGTCAACCGCCGGCATTGAACGCGGCGCGCATAAAGAAAAAGTCTATGACGGCGCCAGGCTGCTGGCAGCAACGCCTAACCGGCTGTTTATCGACGCCCAGACGTTGCAGCACTGGCGCGAGCGCGGATTTTTTCCGGTACTGAATGAGCGCAGTCAGACTGCAGAAGCCAACACCCAGGCCTCGGTACTGGCCAGAATGCTGCAGCTTAAACAGCAACAGCCTTTGCCGCAGGGCACCATTTTGCCTGACAGCTTCGACTTTAGCCTGGACCGCGACCAGCAGTGCCCCACCATTGAAGAGTTTGAGCACTACGCCAATAAACAGCCCCTGGCGGGCATGCCTTATGGCTTACCCGGCCTTAGCAGCAGTGAACATCAGCAGCTGATGCACTGGCTAAGCCAGGGCGCCGCTATGCCGCCAGCCGCTGGGATACCCGAAGCTGAACTGGAACAGGTGGCCAAACTTGAATACTGGCTAAATGCCGACAACCTGAAAATGCAGCTCAGTGCCCGCTATATTTACGAGCATTTATTTACCTCGCACCTGTATTTTTCTGCCTTACACCAACCCGGTCAGACACCGCAATTTTATCAGCTGGTACGCTCAGCAACGCCGCCTGGGCAGGCCCTGAGTGTGATTGCCAGCCGCCGGCCTTTTGATGACCCCGGCGTTAAACGGGTGTATTACCGGTTAACACCGGTGCAATCGACTATCGTCAATAAAACGCACCAGCCATACGATATTAACGCCAGCTTGTTGCAAAAATGGCAGCAATGGTTTGTCGATGCTGACTACAACGTAGATAAATTGCCCGGTTATGAAAGTGAAATAGCAGCCAACCCGCTTACCGCTTTTGTCCAGTTGCCGGTAAATGCCCGCTACCGTTTTATGCTGGAGCGCGCAGAAAACACCATCATGGGCTATATCAAAGGCCCGGTATGTCGTGGTCAGGTGGCGCTTAATGTGATAAACGACAGGTTCTGGGTGTATTTTGTTAAGCCTGAAATGGCCACCGCACCCGGTGTCGAAGCCTTTTACTTATCGCAGCAAAACAACCTGCGGTTGCCAGCAGAAAAAGACAGCACAGCCTTTGCCGTTAATTGGGTAGCGTTTGCCAAACGTCAGGGTGATTACCTGCGTGCACGCAGCCAGTTTTTAAACGAAGCCCTGCAAGGTGGTCAGCACCTGACAATGGACGGCATCTGGGATGGCGACGGTAATAACCAGAATGCCAGCCTGACGGTGTTTCGCCATTTTGATAATGCCACTGTGGTAAAAGGTTTAGTTGGCAGCGCGCCCAAAACCGCCTGGGTGATAGATTACGCGCTACTGGAGCGGATCCATTACCTGCTGGTGGCTGGATTTGACGTATACGGCAATTATGGCCATCAGCTGATGACCCGGTTGTACATGGACTTTTTGCGGATGGAAGGCGAGTCTAACTTTCTGGCGTTTTTACCGCCACAAACCCGCCGCAGCGAGTTCAATGCCTGGTATCAGAAGGCCGGCCCAGAGCTGACTCAATTTATCGAAGGCGATATAAATCCGTTTAACCAGCCAAGCGGCATTCGCTACCAAAGCGATGATCCCAAACAAGAGCTGTATGCCCTGTTCGCAAAGCACCTTCATGCGGTACAACCTGAGCAACATCAGTTATCTGCCAGTGGCCTGAATAAGCAAAGCCTGGCTTTACTGCAGCAACTTCAGGAAATAAAGGGAGAAAAAGCCGCCATACTGCCGGAAATAACCATGATAGTGGTTGAACCGCAGCAGGGCGATAAGCCTGAGCTGTTTACCTTGCTGCGTAACAGCGCCCATTTCAACGTGAACAGCCTGTTCTCTGAAGAACAAAACCGCGACAGACAAAACGATGATGTTACGCTGGTGCACGGCATTCTGGGCAGTTACCCTGATGCATTCTGGCATGTGCAGGAAGCCGATTTACCTCAGCTGGTAAAGCTGGCCAGAGCGATTAACAGCGAGCAGGATTACACCGCCTTGCTAAATGCGTTTGGTGTACGGCGCAGTAATGTGAATTTCTGGCAGTTTAGCGACCGGCTGAACGCAGTGTTCCAGCAGCGCAACCCTATAGACAGCGGCTACCTTGACTATAACCGGCTGGAAAACCGCTGAGTGTCTACATACTGGTTACTGCTGCTGTAACCACTCGCGCGGGCTGGCACCGGTTTTACGCCGGAATGCCCGCGCCAGCGCGGACGGGCTGTCATAGCCCACTTCGTCAGCGATC
>NZ_DATCSY010000234.1:0-8643 GCF_036568245.1 Rheinheimera sp.
CCGCACCCAGTATGGTTTTGAAGCGAAATTAAAAGAAGTCAAAAAAGAAAAGACACTCCCAAACCTGGCTGCAGAGCCAGGTGCTGCTTATCAAGTAAAGCAGAACGTATACCAGGTAGGCTACGCCCAGCACCTGCGCGATGCGCTGCCTAATGCGACCTTCGTTGCCTTTACCGGCACGCCGGTATCGAGTGAAGACCGCGATACCCGCGCCGTGTTTGGTGACTACATTCACATTTACGACATGCAGCAGGCGAAAGAAGATGGCGCTACCGTGGCCATTTATTACGAGTCACGCCTGGCCAAACTTAGCCTGAAGCAAGATGAACTGCCGCAAATTGATGATGATGTAGACGAGTTGGCAGAAGACGAAGAAGAAGAGCTGCAAGGCAAATTAAAAAGCAAATGGGCAGCACTGGAGCGGGTCGTCGGTGCTGAGCCGCGTATTAAGCAGGTGGCGCAAGATTTAGTCGCACACTTTGATGAACGCAATAAAGCACAGCAAGGCAAAGCCATGGTGGTGGCGATGAGCCGTGAGATCTGTGTGCACCTGTATAACGAAATTGTAGCCCTGCGCCCCGAGTGGCATAACGAAGACCCGGAAAAGGGCGGCGTTAAAGTGATTATGACTGGCTCGGCCAGCGATAAAGCGCTGCTTAGGCCGCATATTCACCCTAAGCAAGTGAAAAAACGCTTAGAAAAACGCTTTAAAGACCCAAAAGATCCGCTGCAATTAGTTATCGTGCGCGACATGTGGCTAACCGGTTTTGATGCGCCCTGCGTGCATACCTTGTATGTCGATAAACCGATGAAAGGCCACAACCTAATGCAGGCTATCGCCCGGGTTAACCGCGTGTTTAAAGACAAGCAAGGCGGCCTGGTGGTCGATTACATCGGCATAGCCAACGAGCTTAAAGCCGCGCTTAAGGAATACACGGCCAGTAGCGGCCGTGGTAAGCCAACTGTTGATGCTGCAGAAGCCTGGTCATTGTTGGAGGAAAAGCTTGATGTACTGCGCGGTATGTTGCATGGCTTTGACTACAGTGACTTTGCGGTCAACAGCCATAAGCTGATGGCTCGCACTGCAGATCATATTCTAGGGATTAAAGACGGCAAAAAGCGCTTTGCCGACACGGCACTGGCGATGAGTAAAGCTTTTAGTTTGTGCTGCACCCTGGATGAAGCCAAAGCCGTGCGCGAGGAAGTAGCATTTTTGCAGGCAGTGAAGGTAATGCTGACTAAGCGCGACATCACTGCAAAACGGCGCAGTGATGAAGAAAAAGAACAAGCCATTCGCCAGATCATCGGTCAGGCGATAGTATCCGATCAGGTGGTCGATATTTTTGATGCGGTGGGTTTAGATAAACCTAATATCGGCTTGTTAGACGATGAGTTTTTAGCGGAAGTGCGTAACCTACCCGAGCGCAACCTGGCGGTGGAACTGTTGGAGCGCTTGCTAGAGGGCGAGATTAAAACCCGCTTTGCCAGTAACGTGATTCAGCAAAAGAAATTCTCCGAGCTTTTAAGCAACGTGGTAACCCGCTACCAGAACCGCAGCATTGAAACCGCCCAGGTAATGGAAGAGCTGGTCGAGATGGCAAAAAAATTCCGCGAGGCAGCCAAGCGTGGTGATGACCTGGGCCTGACCGAAGATGAAATAAAATTCTACGACGCCCTGGCCAACAACGAAGCCGCAGCGCTTGAACTTGGCGATGAAACCCTGAAGAAAATCGCCCACGAGTTAACCGACAATCTGCGCAAGAACATCAGCATCGACTGGAGCAAACGCGAAAGCGTACGCGCCAGCCTGCGTCTGATGGTAAAGCGCATCCTGCGTAAATACAAATACCCGCCAGATATGGCTGACGATGCGGTGCAGCTGGTATTGCAGCAGGCAGAGGCGCTTGGGGAAGAGTGGGTTTGATTTTATATTGCGTGCTTTATCAATAAGGGTAATTGTCGATGGCTTATAACCGCCCATGGCTCAGTTTTCAACAGCAGCTAGAACAGCTTAAGCAGCGAGGTATGGTGGTTACTGACGATGCTGCAGCATTGGATTACCTGCAACGTATTGGTTACTACCGGTTAAGTGCCTATTGGTATCCGTTTCGTCATTTTAGGCCAGAAGTAAACCAGGAAACGGGTGTTGTTAAGGTTAAAGCGCAGAACGATTTTATTGATAACACGCGATTTATTGATGCTGTAAATATCTATCTGTTTGATAAACAGCTACGTTTACTTCTCATTGATGCTTTGGAGCGAATAGAAGTGTCGCTGCGTGTTGATATTGCATACTTACTTGGGAAGCAGGGTGCTTTTGCTCATACTGACATTAAACAGTTTCACCCAAGCTTTGTTGGCAAACCTATGCATGGCAGTAGTAAAACGGCTTGGGAGATCTGGCTTGAGAAATATCAGGGATTAGTTAATCGTTCGAAAGAGGATTTTGTCCGACATTACTTAGCTAATCACGGACCTGATATACCTATTTGGGTTGCGGTTGAGGTGTTTGATTTTGGCGCTATTTCACAGTTAATCAGTATGATGAAAATTAAGGACCAACAAACCATAGCAGAAAAGTACTGCGTGTCCGATTGGCAAGTGTTTAAAAGTTGGATATTTGCTTTGAGTTATTTGCGTAATTTGGTTGCGCACCATAGCCGGCTGTGGAATCGCAACATAACGACAAAACCAAGTATACCGAGATCTAATGAGATACCTTGGTGCGCATCGTTTAGGGGAAACGAAAACTTATTAAGTAAACCGTTTTTGTTAATGGCTATTACACGTCAGTTCATGCTCTGCATTTGCCCGAATACTAATTGGCATATAAGATTGCAGCAGCATTTGATGACGTTCCCACAGCAATATTCGGATAAAAAGCTATCTTTGAATAGCGTCGGCATCTCAGCGAATTGGCTGGAGTGGTGGCAATCAAAATAAGAACCCCAGCGTAAGTTGCAAGCAACCAAGAGGCCGGGGTCGTGTTACGCGCTACTTTAGTCACTCGACGGTGTGAAGTCAATAAATAGTTAAACAGCGAACATCTAGGTTTGTGTTCCGGATGACAACATGCAAACAACAAAACCAAAACATGTAAATGCTGATAATCACGAACTTAGTGATGCAAATAGGCGATTAGTTTTTAATAATCCCAGGGCACTTACACCCCAGGAAATCGAAGCGCTGCGGGAAGATAAAAAGCTGGCACATGAAGAAGCGATGGCGATTCTTAAAACGATGACCTTGCCTAAGGTTTAGGTTCATAAGCTTAGATTGAGGCCAGAGCTATGACAGATAATAAAACAAACACAGCAGCAGGTTTTGAGTGTATTTCTGATTTTTTTGAAACGCAACTGAAGCTCAAAAGCGAGAAGTGTTTTTATCTGTACTGCAGCAAGCAAACAATGCCCAGCGTAAAGTCATGGAACAATCCTCCAAGGGCGGACAGAAACGCTAGTTTAAGGGGTTTCTTTGAGGGTATCCCATGTGTTCTCTAAGTCAAATACTCATTTTAATCAGTATGTTCAATATATTATTCGAGTGACTCTCTCCCGCCATATTAAAACAAAAGGCCCACGCTCAAAGCGTGGGCCTTTTGTTTTGCTAGCTGCTGCTGGTAAAATAACCTGTCTTTATTATCACTGTCCGGTGATGACTTTACCCATACTGTTTGCGGAGTACCGATGCGTAATATAATTGCGTTGTTTTTTGCTGCCTGGCTGCCAGCTGCCACTGCGCAGGCCTATCCGGCAGTGTTGCAGGATGGTTTTGAACAGGGCAGCGAGCAGCACTGGCGTCAGCTCGGCGATTGCCGCGCGTTGCTGGGAACGCCACGTTCCGGCGAGCTGGCTCTGCGGTGTAAACCGGGTTCCAGTGTGCTGTTTAGTAACCAGCCGCTAAGTGAAATGGGTGTGCTGGAGCTGTGGGTACGGCCAGAGAGTGATATCACGTCTTACCGCATTCAGGTGCTGGTGTCGGATCTGCCATCGGTCAATGCGCTGTGGCAGCCGGTGGCGCTTATCGAATATAACGGTGGTGAGCAAGGCTATAAAGCACACCGGGTCTCGGTTGATGACCCGGCAAAGCGCTATTTACGGCTGGATATAGAAGCCGTTAACGGCCTTATTGACATTGATGATTTGCAGATTGAACGTATTTTACTGGCGACTGCGCTACAGAAGAATGAACAACGCATAGTCAGCGGTATTCTGGATAAGCTGCGGCAGGATCAGAATGTGGCTCTACAGGCTGAATCGTTTCGTACGCTTGGTGTCAATTACGCCGCGCAGCTGGATATGCAGCGCCAGTACCTGGAATACGCTAACGCCCTTTATGCCGGCAACGCGCTGGTGCTGGCCAGCGGTGAACGTAACCGCATGGCAAATCCGATGGCCTATGCCAGCTTTCGTAGCATTATCAATGACACCAAACGTGTTACCACACCGCTGCAGCAAGCCCGGTTAAGTTCGATGCTAAAGCCTTTTGGTGATTTGGCTACTGCAACACTGAATGTGGTCAGTGGCGGCGCTTATTCTGCCTTTGCCGAGCCTTTTAAATCGTTTCTGGCATCCAGTTTCGATAAATCAAGCTACAGCGATGCCGGGCTGAGCCGCTCAGACAGAAAGTTTGCTGAACAAAACGGGCTGAAAATTTATCAGGATGCAGAGCGCTTTTTATCTGAACTGGAGAAGGAGTTGGTGCAGGTTGCCGGTTTAGAAGCTGAACTGCTGCAAATTCAGTCTTCGATTGAAGATTTCCGTCGCCATCTGACAAAACAATTACGCGACACGCTGCAGCATGCCAGTATGGCGCGTTCGCAGGAGGCGCTGAGCAGGGCGCTGAGCAAGGATGAAGCTGTGCGGCAGAAGCTGATGCAGGAAGTGGCGGGAAATATCAGCCTGCAGGCTAACAGCTATCTTAATGGTGGCAACAATACCGAATTGGTGCGCTTTGTACTCAAAACCTCTGAGCAGTTGGAGCAGACGCAAAGTTATAAAGACCAGTTTAATCAGATCACATCGGCAATGCTGACTTACTACGACCGTTTTGAGCGTTCGGTAAATGCCAGCCAGAATCCTTTTACCGACAATAACGATAAACAGCTGTGGGAAAACCACGCGCAAAAAGCACGCGCTTATTTGCAGCAATCAAAAGAGTCATTTAACCGCGCTTATTTATAAGCGCGGTGTCGTTGGCCAAAGTGCCATAACGCTAATTATTTTTTATCTGTTTTGACTAAGTTCAGCTGCTGCTCAGCTTGACGCTCTTATGCTTAACCCGTATTCGCCGTTATGTACTGTAAGCAAGTACTGACCAGCCACTATTTTGTTAATGCAGGAGTCTGCTATGAGTGCAGTTAAGCAAAGCCATGTTCAGCAACAACGTTTTTTCTTTCAACAGCAAAAAACGGTTGATTTAACCCAGCAAGAACGCAAAGCATTAAGCTTGGTCTGGGCTGAGGACGATACCGAACTGACAAAATCGAACCGTCAGGATACCGACACGGCTCACTGTGCTGTACTGGGTTATAACTAATACGTTTAATGTTCAGCTGTTGAACAGTTGCGGCTGAATAAACGGGATCATTGCCAGGATAATCGCCTGCTGATAAACACCTGAGCGTGTCAGCAGATGATTGGTTAACATGGCAATGGCTCCGCCTTGTTGTTTGACGTTATGCTGCGCGAACATACGATCCATCACATCGCCCAGCTCTTCACCCTGCTGCATTGCCATGAGGGCAGCAGGTGGAAGCGGCAGGCTGGCAGAACGGGTTTTACTGATCCGGCCCTGATGTGACACACAGATCCAGGCGAAGCTGCTATCTGTATCCAAACCGGCTTCAAGTGCAACATAATAGTCTGCTCCCGGCGCGGCAGCTGCAACTGCCTGCAGCCGGTTGAGCGCCCCTTGCAGTGTTTCTTCACTGGTCATTGGTTGTGCTGCCACGCCGGACACGGTTTTCTGTCCGCTGCATTGCAGTGGCTGCCCACTGAATATCTGACTGAATGCTTCCTGCACGGCACGAATTTTTGCCGGGTTGGCTGAGGCGACAATTATCTTCATGTTTGCTCTCTGTTCAGGCTGTCTGCTGATAGCATATCGCGAAGCCGTACCAGACGAAACTATGCGGCGTTAACATGCGCACTTGCTACGGTAAGCGCTGCTGATTAGAATCGGCGCATTGTATTTTGGTACTCTGGTTACCCAAGCCAGAGTTTCTATGCGCAGTTGAGGCACAGATGAATAAAAATGTTGTTACGAATGCGGTGGCGGCGATAGCCACCTTTGCTGGATGGTATTTGCAGCAGCCGCTGCTGTTTAGTGTCGGGCTTTTCGCCTTATCCGGTGCGCTAACCAACTGGCTGGCTGTGCACATGTTATTTGAAAAAGTGCCGCTGCTGTACGGTTCAGGCGTTATTCCACAGCGATTCGAACAGTTTAAAACCGGTATTTATCAGCTGGTGATGACGCAGTTTTTTAGCAGTGACAATATCGACCGTTTCTTAGCCGATGAGCAGAAGAGCGCTGAGCCGGTATTTGATTTTGAGCCTGTTATTGCACAGACAGATTTATCGCCGGCATTTGATTCGCTGTTAAAGGTCGTCGAGCAGTCTTCTTTTGGTGGCATGCTGGGGATGTTTGGCGGCAGTGCGGCGCTACAACCGCTGAAAGAGCCATTTATCGCTAAACTTAAGCTGTCGCTGACGGATATTTCTCAATCAGAGCAGTTCCGTCAACTGGTGTTGGCACAGCTGGACCAGCCCGAGCAGCTTGAGGGGGTTCGCAGTAAAGTAGACAGCATAGTGCGTCAGCGCCTGGAGGAACTTACCCCAGAGTTGGTAAAAGACATTATTCAGCAGATGATTCGCCAGCATTTAGGCTGGCTGGTGGTATGGGGCGGTGTATTTGGTGGTGCTATTGGCTTGCTGGCGGGGTTACTGCAGTAAATAAACGTTTGCCAGACCGCACAGTCAGTGCGGTCTGGGCAGTTAAACTCAGGCTTTGTGGTTAGCGGCGTAAGTTTCCACTTCTCGCCAGACCCGCAGCAGGTTGCCAGACAAAATCTTTTCAATATCCGCTTCGCTGTAGCCACGTTTTAGCAAGCCCTCAATCAGGTTCGGATAGCTGGCGACGTCTTTTAACCCAATTGGCAAGGAGTCACCAACACCGTCATAGTCTGAACCTATGCCGACGTAGTCGATACCAACCAGTTTTACCACGTGATCAATATGATCCAGCACCGTATCTAAGGTGGCAAACGGGTAGGGGTTTTGCTTCCTAAACTGCAGCTCAAAGGCTTCATCGTCGGCAACACCAGCCTGTTTGGCTGCAGCTTTACGCAGAGCACCATACTGATTGGCCATTTGCGTCACGAATGAAGAGCCGAAGTTTATCTGTACCACACCGCCATTTTTAGCCAGTGCTTTAATCATGTCGTCATCCATATTACGCTCGAAACCCGGTGTATAACTGCGCAGTGATGAATGCGAGGCAATAACCGGCACTTTACTGATCTCGACCGCCTGATAAAACGCCTGATCTGATACATGCGAGATATCAATCATCATACCGATATTGTTCATTGCAACCACCAGCTCTTTGCCGAAAGGGCTTAAACCGTTCCAGCGGCGGCGCAAGTCATAGCTTGAGTCTGCAATATGGTTGCTTTCTGAGTGAGACAAGGTGATATAGCGGATACCTCTGTCGTAAAAATGCTGCAAGTTCTCCAGCTTGCCTTCTATCGGCGTGCCGTTTTCCATACCAAGTGCCAGCGATATTTTGCCGCTGCCAAATTGTGAAATCACATCGGCCGTGCTGTCAGCCATGGCAAACTTGTCCGGTGCGCGGCCAACTAATGCTTCCATGCTGTCAATCAGCTGATTAGCGAGCAGATAACCTCCGCCGGTACGCTCGTGAGAGGCCGGTATATAAATCGACATAAAGGGCGCATTTAAACCGCCCTGACGAGCCCGGGGGTAATCAAACTCGCCGCGTTTTGTCGCCACGCTGACATCCTCCCAGTCTTTGTGCAGGCGATAAGGCACATCAATATGTGTATCGATAATAATGTGCTGCTGTGCCAGCTGCCTGGCTTTATCAGCAGTAGCGGATGTCTGTTTGGCTGTTGTTGAGCTGCAGCCGGATACGCTTGCTGCACACAATGTCAGGAGTAAAAGAGTCGTTTGTTGTTTCATCTTGTTGCCTCTTGTCTGTTCAGACACTTATCTCAACAGCTTTAAAACGAAACAGCAAGGTTTGTCAGACCGGTTTGCCGATTTAAGCGCCGGACATTTTCCGCTACACTACAGAGCCATTTTAAACCACCATTTTTGAGAACTTATTATGCGAGCTGTCTGGTTAAGTTTATGTCTGTGTTACGCCTGCTCTGTTACTGCCGCCGTGGATCTGGAAAAGACGATGAAGGAGATGGCTTTTGAATATAAGCAGGCTTATGACACCACCGATGGCAGCAACATGACGCCGCACCTGGAGCGCCTGATTGCGCTGACTGAGCAAGCTATACAGGGCAACTTTACTGAAGATAAAGCCGAATCATTTAAACACGGCTTGCAGCAGGTTCTGACACAGCTGCAACAGGCTAAAACGGAAGCTCAGCACAACAATATTGAGGCGGCG
>NZ_DATCSY010000235.1:0-5010 GCF_036568245.1 Rheinheimera sp.
CCTGCAGCAAATCACCGATCAGATAACCGGGGAAAATCCCCACCAGGATACACAGAGCCACCAGAATTTCGACCGGTACCCGCATATAACGTGGCGGTTCGTGCGGCGTTTTGGTTAAACCTTTGGGCTGGCCATTGAAAAATACATCGTGAATAAAACGCATTGAATATGCTACTGAGAAAACAGCAGCTACGGTCGCGAGCACCGGAATAACCCAGGACAGCGAACCCAATAAATGCTGGTGCAGCGTTTCGGCGAAAAACATCTCTTTGGACAGGAAGCCATTCAGTAATGGCACGCCCGCCATGGCTGATGCCGCCACCATCGCCAGCGTGGCAGTAATAGGCATAAACTGCCACAAACCATTTAGCTTGCGCATATCGCGCGAACCGGATTCATGGTCAATAATGCCCGCTGCCATAAACAGCGAAGCCTTGAACGTCGCATGGTTGATGATATGGAACAAACCAGCGACAGCGGCTAAATCGGTTCCCATGCCAAACAGTAACGTAATAAGGCCGAGGTGACTGATGGTTGAATACGCCAACAGCCCTTTCAGATCATGCTTAAACAACGCCAGATAGGCACCGATTAATAATGTCGCGAGGCCGGTTACGCTCACCAGCACAAACCACAATTCGGTACCCGACAATGCCGGGTAAAACCGTGCCAGCAAAAAGATACCGGCTTTCACCATAGTGGCAGAGTGTAAGTAAGCACTTACCGGTGTAGGCGCAGCCATGGCATTTGGCAGCCAGAAATGAAACGGAAACTGGGCCGACTTGGTAAAGCATCCCAGCAGAAACAATACCAGCGCCACCGGATAAGCACTGTGCTGTTTTATCAGCTCACCACTGGCCAGCACCTGCTGTAAGTCATAACTGCCGACAATTTCGCCTATCAAAATAAATGCAGCCAACAAAGCCAGACCACCGGCTCCGGTAACCGTCAGCGCCATACGAGCACCACGGCGAGCTTCTGCTTTATGCCACCAGAAACTGATCAGCAAAAATGAGCTGATACTGGTTAACTCCCAGAACAACCACAGCTGCAACAGGTTACCAGACAGTACTATGCCGAGCATTGCTGTCATAAACAGCATCAGATACGCATAAAAACGTGGCATAGAGTCACGTTCAGACAAGTAGTAACGGGCGTAAAGGATAATCAGCAAACCAATGCCAAGGATCAGTAAGCCAAACAAAAAGGCCAGCCCATCAAGCCGGACAGTGATATCCAGCCCCAGCAAAGGCACCCACGACTGTACAAAGCTCAGTGTATCGCCGGATAAGATCCGGCCTGAGTAGAACAGCAAGATGGCCAGTGCCGCCGCCGGTGCCAAAGCCGTCGCCAGCGCGCAGGCACTGCGCCCCCACTTCGACGTAAACAGCGGCACCAGACTTCCCAGCAGCGGCAGGAGTAAAATCCACATCAGTGTCATAACTGTCGCATGTCCTTCTTATCATTAACCTGACTGAAACTTTATACTGTCCCGCTAATCGTACAGATTAAGTTGTTGATATCCATAGGCAGTTAACTAAGCATAGAAGACAGATTGCCTTTGCAACATTGGGCGGGCAGAAAAATCAGTTTGTTGGCATTAATTCGGCTATTTATACCCATATCTCTCGGAAAAGTCTATAAAAGCTGAGCGCCACGCCCCTGCTTATGCAGGGTACTTGCCGCAATATTTCAGGCCTTTATCGCACCGCGAGCATCAACTTTTATCACCAAACTGGCGGCATCTTGCTAAACAGGTTACAACTAACATTCTGCCGGCAACCGATACACAGGAGCAAAGCGTATGAAAACCCGAACCGAACGCGACAGTATGGGCGAGTTACAGGTCCCGATTGACGCTTTATATCAGGCGCAAACACAACGTGCCGTGCAGAATTTCAGGATAAGCGGCCGGACTTTACCAGCAGATTTTATCCGGGCTTTGTTACAGATAAAAAAAGCCGCAGCTACGGCAAACCTGCAGCTTGGCCTGCTCGACAGCGCTGTTAGCAAAGCTATTTGCCAGGCTGCAGATAAGCAGCTAAGTAACACCGACATGCAGCATTATCCGCTGGATATATTCCAGACAGGCTCTGGCACCAGCAGCAATATGAATGTGAATGAAGTGCTGGCAACACTGGCCAGCAAAGCGCTTAACCAGAACGTTAGCCCGAACGATCACGTTAATCTGGGCCAAAGCAGTAACGATACGATCCCCAGTGCTATTCATGTCAGTGCCGCTATAGCGCTGCAACAGCAATTACTGCCAGCCCTGCAGCAACTACAACAGCAGCTAAGCAGTAAAATCAGCCAGATAGGACAGCTGGTGAAAACCGGCCGTACCCATCTGATGGATGCCATGCCGGTCAGTTTTGCTCAGGTGCTTGGCGGTTGGCAAGACCAGCTAAACCTGGCTGAACAGCAGCTGCAACAACAACTGGAACAGCTACTGGCGCTGGCGCAAGGTGGAACTGCAGTAGGTAGCGGCATTAATGCTGATCCTGCCTTTGCCGATAAATTCTGTCAGGTGTTAAGCAGCAACACCGGTTTAGCGTTTCGCCCCGCGCAGCATTTCTTCAGCGCCATCGGCTCGCAGGACACTGCCGTGGCCACATCAGGTGCATTAAAACGGCTTGCTGTGTGTCTGATGAAAATCAGCAACGATTTGCGCTGGATGAATTCCGGGCCTCTGGCTGGGCTGGGCTGGGCGAAATAGAACTGCCGGCGCTGCAACCTGGCTCATCGATTATGCCGGGTAAAGTTAACCCGGTTATTCCTGAAGCCGTGGCAATGGTCTGCGCTCAGGTCATTGGTAATGACAGCACTATTACTATCGCTGGCCAATCAGGCAACTTTGAGTTGAATGTGATGCTGCCACTGATTGCCGATAATTTGCTGCACAGCATCAGCTTGCTCAGCAACAGTTGCACAGCGCTCGCCACACAGGCTATTGCCGGTTTTACTGTACGTGAAGACAACATCAGTAAGGCTCTGGCACTGAATCCTATTTTGGTGACAGCATTAAACCCGTTAATTGGTTATGCCAAGGCAGCTGAAATAGCCAAGCAAGCCTACAAAGAACGCCGGCCGGTTATCGATGTGGCACAGGAACATACCAGCTATAGCCGCAGCGAGCTGGAAAAACTGCTGGATCCGGCCCGGTTGTGCGAAGGTGGCAATATCGGCTGATATTGCTGCTTTTAGTTCAAATGCGAACATTCTGGCTAAAACTTCTGTCGTTTTAGCCAGTCAGCTTGCGCTGGCTCCCCTGTTTCCGTCATAACTGGCAATGCAGCACACATTCCCTGCCGCGTTGCACCACAAAAATGCCACCGGTAGACAAAATTAGAACAGTGGCTGCTAAATAAAAATAATTATTTCAGATCAACAGGGTGTTATCTCTGATTTAGCAGTACAGCGGGCAACCCCTGAAACAAAGGGTAGCTATCATGTTCAATAAAACTCTTCTTGCAATGCTGGTGGGTAGTGCATTGCTGCTTGGCTGCAACAGCAGTGATGACGATCCGGTAATTGTGCCGGACACCGGTACTGCAACACCAGAACCCGATACCGGCGTTATTGCGCTTACCAATCTTGATACCGTTTACGGTTACGCCAGTGAAAATGGCGGCACAACCGGCGGCAGTGGCGAAAACAAGGTAGAGATCACCGTCTGTACCGGTGAGGAAATGATCAACGCGATAAAAAATAAAGACCCGGCACGCCCGCTAACAATATGGGTAAATGGCAGCATTACACTGCAAAATGCCCAAGACAGCAGAATAGATATTAAAGATGTATCAGATATCTCTATTATCGGCTTGGGTAATCAGGGCGAAATGGCCGGTATTGGTTTTAACATTGTCAGGGCACAGAACATTATTATCCGCAACCTGCGCATTCATCACGTACGCGCCAATATGGGCGCACCTGGCGACGGTATCAGTATGGAAGGGCCGGTGCGTAATATCTGGATTGACCATAACGAAATCTATAATAGCCTGACAGTGGCTGACCCAAGCCTGAGCGAAGAGCAGGTAAAAGATTATTATGATGGCCTGGTCGATGCCAAAGGTGACGCACAATTCATTACTATCTCGTTTAATAAACTGCATCACAGCTGGAAGACCTCGCTGGTTGGTTCATCCGACAGCGATAATTACGACCGCACCATCACTTACCACCATAACCACTGGTACAACGTAAACTCGCGCTTGCCGCTATTCCGCTTTGGTAAAGGCCACATCTACAACAACTTCTATGACGGTGCTATCGAAAGCGGCATTAACAGCAGAATGGGCGCCGTGATCCGTATCGAGCATAACCACTTCGCCAATATGAAAAACCCGGTAATGTCTATGTACAGTCAGGAGCCAGGCTTCTGGCAGCTGGTTGACAATATATTTGATGATGTCACCTGGCAGGAAAGCCCGGATGACGGCGTCGTCGCCGGTGAGGCAGCCGAATCAACCGGTGAGCTGACACCGCCTTATGATTACAGTACCAGCCTGTTGCCAGTACACAATGTTAAAGCAACAGTGCTGGCCTATGCCGGTACCGGTAAAATAGACACCCCGCCAAGTCCCGGCCTGTGTGCACCAGCTGAACCGACAGAGCCTGAACCAACTGAGCCGGAACCTGTACCGATTGACCCTGTAGAACCGCCTGCCAGTGTCGACTGGATCAGCTACGACGGCAGCTTGCAGCCCTTTGCGGACAATGCCCTTACATTGGCAGATGGCAGCCTGAGTAAGTTTGAGCCCCAGCAAAGCGGTGGTGCTGACGAGCCAAACCTGTTCAGCGCCAACGGCGATGGTACTATCCGCTTTGACAGCACGGCCAACAGCGCCGACCGCAGCCGTGCCAAACTGAGCGACGTAGCACCGGCTGATGGCGTTTATCCCAAATTCTTTACGTTATTAATGGGCGTAACGGGCAACAGCGGTGGCAACCGGATTTTGGAAACCGAAATTGCTTTAGGCGATACAGCCGCCACAGCTGCGAGCCGGT
>NZ_DATCSY010000236.1:0-8039 GCF_036568245.1 Rheinheimera sp.
CCCGCTTATCACAGCGGGCGTTGTTCTATAATTCGATATCGGTCAGTTCTGGTTCAATAGTCCAGTCGATGTCGCTGAGCTCTTTTTTCAAGCGCTGCCGCTCTTTCAACTGTTCTATTTCGCGCCATTTACGTTTTACCGCACGGGGTTTAGCGGCAGGACGTTCCAACATATTCAGTAAGTCTTCGAAGCTTTCCATAGTTTGGCCTCTCTGATAGTTGTTGTTGTTATTTTCAACAAATGATTTACCACACTTTGCCTGAAAATAAAACAACTAAGTGACCATACGATGACAAAATTGCTTTTACTGAATTATTTTTGTTGTGAAAATACCTTAATCAGTGCCCGCGTAGAGCTATCGAGTTTATCTGCTGCCGCGCCTGACAAAGCTTGATATATCGGGCCTGACAGTTGTTTACCCAACTCCACACCCCACTGGTCAAAAGAGTTAATGTTCCACAGCACGCCCTGGCAGAATACTTTGTGCTCATACATGGCGATCAAGGCACCGAGATAATAGGGCGACAGTTCCGGTAACAATAAGGTGTTACTAGGCTTATTGCCCGGTGAAACTTTATGCGGCGCCAGTGCAGTAGCCTCAGCGCTGCTCATTCCTGCTGCCAGACATTCCTCGGTGGCTTCATCAAGTGTTTTGCCTTGCATTAATGCCTGGGTCTGTGCAAAGCAGTGCGCTGCCAAGCGCTGATGCTGATCGCTCAGTTTATGCGCAGGTTTAACCGGCAGAATAAAATCAGCCGGCACGGCCAGTGCACTTTGGTGTAGCAACTGATGATAAGCATGTTGACCATTAGTGCCGGCATCACCCCAAATCACCGGTGCTGTGGCTTCTGTTACCGCAACGCCGTTGACATCAACGCTCTTGCCGTTAGATTCCATATCCAGCTGCTGCACATAAGAGGGCAGTAAGCGCAAATAATGGCTGTATGGCAACAGCGCCTGAGCCTGGCAACCAAAACCATTGATATACCAAATACCCAGCAGTGCCAATATTAACGGCAAATTGTCACTGAACGGCGCTTCAGTAAAATGGGTATCCATGGCTTCTGCACCTTTTAACAGCTCGGCGAAGTGTGCGTTGCCTATCATCAGCGCGACCGGAAAACCAATTGCAGACCATAACGAGTAGCGGCCGCCAACCCAGTCCCACATCGGCAAAATATTTTGCTCAACGATACCAAACTCTGCCGCTGCGCTGATGTTTGACGAGGTTGCCCAGAAATGCCGGGCGATAGCTGCACTGTCAGCACCGTGGTCTTTAAACCATTGCCGGATCGCCAGCGCATTTTGCTTGGTTTCTTCAGTGCCAAAAGATTTGGATGCCACAAAGACCAGTGTTGTTGCAGGGTCCAGCCCTTTAACAATATCGGATACCACTGCACCGTCGATGTTGCCGGCAAAATGTAAACGAACCGGACTACAGTGGTAAGGGGTCAGTGCTTCAACTGCCATCTGCGGCCCCAGCAGCGAGCCGCCGATCCCTACCCAAATCAGATCAGTAATGGTTTTGCCGGTGTAACCGAGGTATTCACCGTTATGTAACTGGCTGACCAGCGCTGTCATCCGCTTGCGGCAATCATGAATGGCATCGCCAATGTTCTCACCATCAAGCATCAGGCCGGATACATCTGTTTTACGCAGCATCATATGCCAGACACTGCGCTGCTCGGTGTTATTTATTTTCTCGCCAGCTAGCATGGCGCTAAGCACCGGTTTAATCCGGCTCTGTGCAGCCAGCTGCTGTAATGCCTGCCAGCTCTGACGGTTGATCAGGTTTTTCGAGTAGTCCAGCGTGATGCCACAAGCCTGAGTACTAAATTGCTCAGCCCGCGTCGGATCTTCAGCAAAGGCCTGACGTAACGAGCCTTGTTGTGCTGCCAACGCTTTTAATCCGGGCCATGACGAAACGGACATACTCTAATCCCCTGTAATGTTGTAGTTAAAGTGCTTGTTGAATAACCTGCTCCAGCTTACGCTGATCGATTGCAAACTTGCGGATGCCTTCAGACAGTTTTTCTGTCGCCATCGCATCTTCATTCAGAGCCCAGCGGAACTCGCTTTCAGTCAGCGCTGCCGGTGCTGTTGTTGTCGCCCCTTCGTCGCGTAAATGCACTGTCAGTTCACCTTGTTGCTGACTCAACTCGGCCAGTAACGCCGGGCTGATCGTTAAGCGATCGCAACCCGCCAGCGCCAGTACTTCACCGGTGTTGCGAAAGCTGGCTCCCATCACAACCGTTTTATAGCCGTGTTGTTTGTAGAAACGGTAGATCTCGCGCACTGACAATACACCTGGGTCTGTGTCGGCAGTGTAGTCTTTGCCAGTGCTGGCTTTATACCAATCGAGAATGCGGCCGACGAAAGGTGAAATCAGGTATGCACCGGCTTCGGCACAGGCTCTGGCCTGGGCCATGTGGAATAATAACGTCAGGTTACACTGAATACCTTGCTGCTCCAGCACCCGGGCCGCCTGAATGCCTTCCCAGGTAGACGCAATTTTGATCAGGATACGTTCGGTTGCAACGCCGTTCTCTTTGTACAGAGCAATAAGCTGCAGCGCTTTATTAACCGTAGCGTCAGTGTCGAATGACAGGCGGGCATCCACTTCGGTTGATACGCGGCCAGGTACCAGCTTGGCAATGGCGGTACCAATGTCGACAGCAAATTTGTCAGAGGCCAGGCTAAGCTGCTCTGCACTGTCACTGGTTTTGCTTTTGGCGTAAGCAATGGCGCTGCTCAGGATCGGTTTGGCAAACTCCAGCTGGCTGGCGTTTAGCAGCAGGCTGGGATTGGTGGTTGCATCTACCGGGCGGAACTGCTCGATGGCAGTCAGATCTCCGCTGTCCACAACGACTGTGGTCACGGCTTTCAGTTGGCTAAGTAAGTCGCTCATATTGTTTTATTACCGTATTTTTGATCACATTCTAGTGATTCAACCTTTAATAAGCAATTAATGTAGGAATATTACAACAGCTTGCAGTGGTTAAGAGAAATATAACCCTGATAGCCTTGTATACACAAAGTAAGTTACTATAGCGTTTGTTGTGCCGGACAGCTCCGGCGTTATGTCATTAATGTAAATTAGCACAGGATCTCGATGATCTTTCAAGCCAGTTTTTATAAAAGCAAAAAACTTCTGCTAATCGAAGACTGCGAGCCGGTACGTGCCTCTATTAAGGGTATGTTGCAGCAAATTGGTTTCGACAATATTACCACGGTTGCTGATGCTACACAGGCTATGCCACTGGCAAAAAAAGATAGCTTTGATTTTATTCTGGCCGATTTTGACCTCGGTAGCGGTAAAGATGCGCTACAGTTTTTTACCGATCTGAGTCAGCAAGCAATTTTGCGGGTAGGCTGCTGTTTTATACTGATGAGTGCAGAGCCCCGGCGCATGCCTGTTCTGGGGCTTTTGCAAGGTGCGCCTGATGCATTTATTCTCAAACCTTTTTCTTATGTAGAACTGGAGAAACGGCTGGCTAAAGCCTGGAATAACCGGGTAAAACTGCGAAAAGCATATCAGGCTTTACAGCAACAGGACTACAAAACTGCCCAGTTGGAACTTGATCCGGTAATTAACGCCGTTAATTCTTCATCCCTGCCTGCATTGCGTCTGATGGCTGAGGTGTTAATGGCCGATCACAGCTACAGCGCTGCGTTGAAACTGTATGAACAGGTTTCACAGCAGCGGGAGTTCAGCTGGGCTATGCTGGGCCAGGCTGTCGCCCTGTTGCAGCTAGAGGAACATAAAGCAGCCGAATCCCGCTTGTTAGCATTAGTTGAGCAAGACGATGCCCGGCCAGAAGCGCTGGAATGGCTATGCTGCCTTTATCTGCGTCAGGCTAACCTGGAGCAGGCGGGCCAGCAGCTGGCTGAGCTGATGAAACTGGCCAGTATCAGTTTGGTTGCTCACAAGGCGAATGGCTGCATTATGTTATTAAATGGCCAGCAGGATGGCAGCAGTAAATATTGGCAAAAGCAGATCCAGCAGTACCGGTTTTCGGCCTTTGACCAGGCCGATTATTATTTTGCACTGACCCGGATTCAGTTAGAACAAGCACAGCGCGCGCCAAGACAAGAGTTTTCTGCCCGGCTGAAGAAAGCCAGTGATACGCTGGCGTTAATGCCGCAGAAACTCGTCAACGAAGGTACTGAAGCCGAACTGACAGTGCTGCGCGCTATGCTCAGCCTGTTGCAGGGCAATATTGCTGAAGCACAACAGCAGCTTGAGCAGGTACTGACAGACTACAATCCTGCAGATCCCGAGTCGATTGTGGATATCGCCAGGTTGGCATTCGCACTGGGTGATATGAAACAGGCTGACGCCTGTTTGGCTAAGTTAAAAGATTTTAAGCCGGCTAAAGCCGATTTAACCGGCGAATGCCAACGTTTAACCGCACAATATCTATTGCAACAAGAGCAGCAACTGCGTGGCCAAATCAGGCAGTGGAATCAGGCCGGAATGGAGCAGGCCCAGGCTGGCGACAACGGCCAGGCACTGACATTACTGCGCCAGGCTTTTGTCTTCATGCCCTGCAATGCTGGGCTGGTATTGAATCTGTTGCAAACGCTTACGCAGCTGCCAGCAGATAAAGCGTTAAAGCCGCTGGCGAAATCTGCGATGACTGCACTGGAATTCAGCACCAAGTCAGTTGCGAACCAGCAGCGGCTGGCACAGTTACTGCCACAATTACCCGAATTGTATCTCGATTAAATTTTCACACCGGAACGGACTTTTTTATGTTGTTGTTAGTGTCGCCTGCGAAAGATCTTGATTTTCAGCCTCTGGCAAAGCCAGTAAATGTTACTCAGCCCGCTATGCTGGCGCAGAGCCAGCAACTGGCAGATATTTGCAAAGGGTTAACGCCGGCAGATTTATCCTCGTTAATGCACATCAGTGATAAGCTGGCGGGCTTAAATGCTGCACGTTTTGCCCAGTGGCAACTGCCTTTTACCGAGCAAAATGCTAAAGCCGCATTGTTTGCTTTTAACGGTGATGTGTATCAGGGCCTGGATGCCGGTAGCTTAACGGACGACGATATCCATTTCGCCCAGCAACATTTACGCATTTTAAGTGGTCTGTATGGTGTATTGCGTCCGCTTGATCTGATGCAGCCTTACCGGCTGGAAATGGGCACTAAATTGGCAAACCCGCATGGCAAAGATTTATATGCCTTCTGGCAAAACAGCATTACCGAACAGTTAAACCAGCAGCTGAGTGAGTTGCAGACTGATATCGTCGTCAATCTGGCGTCGCAAGAGTATTTTAAAGCGGTTAAACCTAAGCTGCTGCAGGGCCGGTTGATATCACCTGTGTTTAAAGATTTTAAAAATGGCCAGTACAAAATTATTAGCTTCTTTGCGAAAAAAGCCCGGGGCCTGATGGCGCGCTATATCATCGAACAGCGCCTTAGCACAGCAGAGCAAATAAAAGGCTTTGATTTAGCAGGATATCAATATAGCGCTGAACAATCGTCCGCGAATGAACCGGTATTTTTGCGCCACAGCACTGAATAAGCACTGCGCCAGCGCCGGCTTTTTTGTTACAATGCGCGCTTTGCTTCTTCCGGCATAACAGCGGTATTACAGATGAAATTTCCCGGCCTGCGTAAGATTAAACATTATTTTCCGGTATCCCAGCCAAAACCACAGCTGCCCAGTTTTGAAGTGCGGCCAGAGCTGGATACCTATATTGTCGGCCTGGATCAAACTATTGTTGATGTGGTGGCCAGTGTCAGCGATGAGTTTCTGAATAAATACGCTATCCGTAAAGGTTTATCTAACCTGGTCGAGCACGGCAAAGCCAATTTGATCTATCAGGAGCTGGTGGCGCAGCAGGCTATTTCTGATCATTTCGCCGGTGGTACTATCGGTAACACTATTCACAACTACTCGGTACTGGCCGATGATAAGTCGGTACTGCTTGGCGTGATGTCAGCAAATATCGCGCTTGGCTCGCCAGCTTATCATTATGTCTGTCATACCAGCTCGAAGGTGGATATGAACCACCTGCAAGGCGTTTCCGGTGATATTGGTCGTGGTATTACCATGATTACACCTGATGGCGAGCGCACCTTTGTTATCGACCCCAGTGATATGGACGAGCTGAGCCACGAGTATATTCCGACAGACATTATCGCCGGCGCTGCTGCTTTTGTAGTTAGCGCTTATCCACTACGCGCAGTGGGTAAACCTATTCAGCAGGCAATGTTAAAAGCGCTGGAAGATGCCAAAACGCATAACGTGCCGGTGGTAATGAGCCTGGGCACACGGCATCTGGTCGAGGAAAACCGCGAACAAATCCTGGCGACGATTAAGCAGTACGTCAATGTGCTGGCGATGAATGAGCTGGAAGCTGAAGCGTTAACCGGCTTTGCCGATCCGCTAAAAGCGGCCGAGGCGATACTGGATCATACTGACATGGTATTGATCACCGCCGGGCCGGAAGGTTTGTATCTGTGTGGCCATACCGATGACAGCGTCAAGCGCGAAAGCAGCAATCCGATAAAGTCAGCCAGTCTGGCCGATTTTAACCAGTATGAGTTTAGCCGTCCGATGTTACACGCTCACTGCGAACAGCCCCTGAAAGTTTACTCGCATATCGACCCGTATTTAGGTGGCCCGGAGCGGATTAAAAACACTAATGGCGCGGGTGATGGGGCGCTGTCGGCCATTTTGCATGATATGGCGGCGAATCATTTTCACAAGCAGGTGCAACCGTTATCAGGTAAACACGAGCAACCCTACCTGGCGTATTCGTCTTTTGCCCAGATCTGTAAATACGCTAACCGTGTCAGCTATGAAATACTGGTGCAGAACGCGCCCCGGTTATCCAAAGGCTTGCCAGAGCGTGAGGACAGCCTGGAAGAGGCGTACTGGGAGCGCTGAGTTTTATTGCTCCAGCACTTTCAGCCCCAGTCCGGTGTCGGCTACGTAGCGTTTAGGGGCAAAGCTGTCTGCACTGGCTTCGTGCAATGCCTGAGTAAATTTAACCGGGCTTTTGCCATTTAGCAGACAGCCCGGCTCCAGCTCGGTGTAAATTTCATCAAAGCGACGTACTTCGGTTTCACTGACACGGCGAAAAATATGTGAGCGGTTCAGCTCCGACGTATGTTTAAGGCCGGCACTGGCGATAATCTCCATACAGGCACGTACGGTTTCCTGATGAAAGCGGGCAACCCGGCTGGCTTTATCCGGTACCACTAAGCCACGGGTTAGTGCCGGGTTTTGTGTAGCAACACCGGTCGGGCAGCGATTAGTATTGCATACCAGAGACTGTACGCAGCCCAGTGCCATCATCATGCCGCGCGCGCTGTTACAGATGTCGGCACCCAAAGCCAGATTTTTTACCAGATGAAAGCCGGTGAACACCTTACCACTGGCGATTACTTTAACCTGTTGCTTCAAACCAAAACCGGTCAGCACATCACAGACAAATGCCAGCGCTTCACGCAGGGGCATGCCGACAGAATTGGAAAACTCCAGCGGTGCAGCGCCAGTGCCGCCTTCACCACCATCGACGGTGATAAAGTCAGGCGCGAGGCCAGTTTCAACCATGGCTTTGCAGACTGCAACAAATTCACTGGCGCGGCCAATTGCCAGCTTGATACCGACAGGTTTGCCACCGGACAGCTCACGCAGTTGCTGAATAAACTGCATCATCTCCAAGGGCGTGCCAAAAGCGCTGTGCGCCGGCGGTGAGTCAACCCGGGTGCCAGGCTGCACCAGCCTGATGCGGGCAATTTCAGCGGTGTTTTTATCGGCGGGCAAAATGCCGCCATGGCCGGGTTTGGCACCCTGGGACAATTTAATCTCGATCATTTTAATCGACGGCTTTGTAGCTACACGCTCAAAGGATGCGGCGTCAAAGTTGCCTTGTTCGTCGCGACAACCAAAATAGCCGGTACCAATTTGCCATACCAGGTCTCCGCCGTATTGCAGGTGATAATCGCTGACACTGCCTTCGCCGGTATTATGATAAAAACCACCGAGTGCTGCGCCCTTATTCAGAGCCAAAATAGCAT
>NZ_DATCSY010000237.1:0-13040 GCF_036568245.1 Rheinheimera sp.
CTATGGCGGGCTCATCGTTGAGCAGCGTTGCCAGCTGATTAATATCAGGCTCATCACTAAACAGGCAGCGGATAATTTCAGTTAGTTTAAGTGCCCCGGGTTCAATTTTCTTGCCATCGACTGCCAGAGCATCGGTCAGAAAGTAGCCCTGAAACAAATCACATCCGAGCGCCTTGCAGGCAGCAAATTGATCATCTGTTTCAACTTTTTCAGCCAGCCACAGCAAATCCGGCCTGCCGTAGCGCTTTTTATAGCGCTCAACAGCAGTCAGATCACTGCCAAGTAAGTCCAGTCTGATGATGTTAGCTAACGCCAGCAGTGGCAAAGTGTGGTCACTCACGCTGCTGTTATTTATGGCAAAACGAAAGCCCTGCTGTTTATAAGCGGCCACGGCGGTCAGTAAAGCGGGGGTAACGTCAATAGCGCCGGCCAATGTCAGCACCGTGCGCCCAGGCAGAAGCGATAGTTTTGCCGCAGCCAGCAGAAGCTCGGCGCTTACACCTACAAACACTGTTGTCCGGTATTGCTCTGCCTGTTCGGTAATCTCCTGACAATAGCGCGTCAACTGTTCATTACTAAGGTTTGTATCAAGCTGTAAGGCACTGATATTACTACTATTGCTATACAACAACTCAACAGCATAACGCTGCTTATCTCTGTTAAATACCGGCTGGGCAACAAACATAGCGCTGGTATCAGTAAGCGCGTTCATATCAGTACTGAGGCTGTTCACTTTCAGTCCTTACTGCAATACAGTTTTAACATGCAGGCGACAATATACGGGCCGCAATGCACAGTGTCCAGCCATCACGCTGTCTGACGCCAACTTTATACGTTAATTGGCCAAAACAGATAGATTCTGGATTATTTTGTTATAAAACAATAACAACACAAAATGTCTGAACTATGTTTATACTGCTCAGATAGAGAATACCTAAGACGCTAACCTTCCAGACCCGAGTACAGCTATGAAGCAAATGATTGAAAAAGCCACAAACTTACCCAGTATCCCCAAAGTTGTGCAGGAGCTGATCGCCAGTTTTAATAACCCCGACATTACCAGCGGCCATATTGCCACTATCTTAAGTAATGATCAGGCATTAACGGCCAAAGTGCTGCGCATGGCAAACTCTGTGCGCTACGGCGGCCACCGTAAAGTAGGTTCAGTAAAAGATGCCGTGCTGGTGCTGGGTTTTAACTCATTACGCACCTTAGTGTTATCTGTCGGTTTTGCATCCACACTGAAGGGCCCGGAGGCCTTTGATCTGGAAGCGTTCTGGATTAAGTCTTTCAAAATTGCTAACCGCTGCAAATGGTTGGCTAAGTCATTTAAAATAGATGCTGAAATTGCCTATACCTGTGGCCTGTTGCACGCCATAGGTGAGTATCTGATCCATCTGGTTAAGCCGGAAGAGGCCATTGCTATCGATAAGCGGGTTAATACCGGCGAAAGCCGCTCTCGCCTGGAAAAGCAATTACTCGGCTTTGATTACACTCAGGCCGGTGCTGAACTGGCTGATTACTGGCATTTTCCACAGGAAATCGTCACCGCCATCCGCTATCAGGAAAACCCGGCAGCGTCGTCACAGCTGTCCGCTTATGCCGTGTGTATTAATATTGCCCAGTACATGCTCGACAACGAGCGCAGTATTGCCGAAGGTAACTTTGACGGTTTCCCGGCAAAGTTGGTGCATGCATTACACCTGACATTATCTGAACTGTTTGCCCGGCTGGAAAAAGCGCCAGAGCTGGACGAAGGCATCGAAGAGTTTCTGCATTAATCTGGTCAAGGAACCTGGGCTAGCGGGCATTTAAGCCCGGAGATCACTGCAAGACTTTGATAGCACTGCCAAGGCCATCTAATGTCAGAGCAAACATCCGGCCTTGCAGAATCTTTTGTATGATATCAATAGAGTAGTAATGCCCCCACCATTGCCGTGGCTGGGGGTTTAGCCATACTGCTTTGGGGTATTGCGCCAGTAACCGTTGTAACCATACTTTGCCCGGCAGCTCATTAAAATGTTCGACACTGCCGCCGGGATATTCTATCTCGTAAGGGCCCATCGTCGCATCGCCAACGAAAATCAGTTTATAGTCGCTGCCATAGGTATGAATAATGTCTGCTACTTTTACCTGCTCGGTAAAACGGCGTTTATTATCGCGCCAGACGCCTTCATACACGCAGTTATGAAAGTAAAAAAACTCCAGATATTTAAACTCGGTTTTAACTGCAGCAAATAGCTTCTGACACTGTTCGATATGGTCATCCATTGAACCGCCGACATCAAAAAACACCAGCAGCTTCACCGCGTTGTGCCGCTCGCGCATAAAACGCAAATCGAGCCAACCAGCCTGCTCTGATGTGGCCTGAATAGTACCGAGCAAATCCAGTTCATTCTCGGCGCCACTACGGGCAAATTTCCTCAGTTGCTTCAGTGCCAGCTTTATGCTGCGATTATTTAACTCGCTTTCGGTGTCCAGATCTTTAAACTCACGCTTATCCCACACCTTTACCGCCCGGCGTGCGCCACTGCCCTGCTGACCAATACGCACACCTTCCGGGTTGTAACCGTAAGCACCAAACGGCGACGTGCCGCCGGTACCTATCCATTTACTACCACCACTGTGCTTTTTTTGCTGCTCGGCTAAACGCTCGCGCAGCGTTTCAAGCAGTTTATCCAGCCCGCCCAGCGCTTGTAGCTTGGCTTTATCTTCCTCACTGAGCTTACGCAGCACTTCCGGCACCAGCCATTCAGGCGGAATGCTGGCAGCAATATCGACCCCGGCAACACCTTCAAAGTACTCGGCAAAAGCACGGTCGAATTTATCGTACTGGGTTTCATCTTTTACCAGACAAAGCCGTGCTAACTGATAAAAGGCTTCGGTATCGGCGAAGATCATCTGTTTCTGTAACGCGTGAAGCAAGTCCAGCAATTCAGTAATGCTGGTTTTTAAACCGTATTTTCGCAGCGTAAAAAAGAAATCAATTAGCATGTGGCACACCTGTATTGTGCACACTTCGGCCCACAACACTTGCCAAGGCTCGTCGCAGCAACTCGCTCGTGCTATCGCCCTCACTCAGACACTCTGCGCCGACCTTAACAAGGTTCTGGGCCTTCGCAAGCAAGCTATGCTTTATATTGACAGCCATCAATTAACGCCCTTGTCTTTTCGCTAAAAAAGCCAGTTTCTCAACTAAAGCCACATCCTGCTCATTTTTCAGCAGTGCACCAAACATCGGCATTAAACCACCCTTTTGCTGTTTGTCGGTAAGTACCTCTGCCGGTATATCTTCGGCCAGCAATAACTTTAACCAGTCCAGCAACTCAGATGTAGAGGGCTTCTTCTTTAAGCCCGGTAATTCACGCAGTTCGAAAAACACTTCCAGCGCCACAGTTAACAGCTGCTGCTGAATATGCGGAAAATGCACCGCGACAATAGCACGCAAGGTTTCGGCGTCCGGAAAGCGGATATAGTGAAAAAAGCAGCGGCGTAAAAAGGCATCTGGCAGCTCCTTTTCGTTATTAGACGTGATAATTACAATTGGCCGCTCTCTGGCTGTAACCTGTTCCCCGGTTTCGTGCACATAAAACGCCATCCTGTCCAGCTCATGCAGCAGATCATTTGGAAACTCGATATCGGCTTTATCTATTTCATCAATCAGCAGCACCGGCCGTTTTGCTGCGCTAAATGCCTGCCACAACTTACCCGGGCGAATATAGTTATTAATATCGTGCACTTTGTCGCTACCCAGCTGGCTATCGCGCAAACGTGAAACCGCGTCATACTCGTACAAGCCATGCTGAGCTTTAGTCGTAGATTTGATATGCCACTGAATTAATTCTGTGCCTAAACTGGCTGCTAATTCCTCTGCCAGCCTGGTTTTACCGGTGCCTGGCTCGCCTTTTATCAGCAGTGGTTTTTCCAGCGTTACGGCCGCGTTTACTGCCAATGCCAGTTCAGCTGAAACGATATAATTGTCGGTGCTTACAAAGGCCATTATTTCCCTCTATGCTTGTGGTGAAATGTAATATCTTATAGCCAAAAGCTACTGTCATTTTTGCCACGCTGGCGTATTCTTATAACCAATTTATCGTAAACGGAGTTTTTTTATGGCAAACGTCTATGCAGACAACTCATTGTCTATCGGCAGAACCCCTCTGGTCAAATTAAACCGGACCATCGAAGGCGGTGCCAATGTTTATGCAAAAATTGAAGCGCGTAACCCAAGCTTCAGCGTGAAGTGTCGTTTAGGCGCAGCGTTAATCTGGGATGCCGAGAAAAAAGGCCTTCTGACTGCAGATAAAGAAATCATTGAGCCGACATCCGGTAATACCGGTATTGCGCTGGCGTTTGTTGCGGCCAGCCGCGGTTATAAGTTGACGCTGACGATGCCTGCCACCATGAGTCTGGAACGCCGTAAGCTGTTAAAAGCCTTAGGTGCTAATCTGGTGCTGACTGAAGGCCCGAAAGGCATGAAAGGCGCCATTGAAAAAGCCAAAGAAATTCAGGCGTCAAACCCGGATAAATATTTAATTCTCGGTCAGTTTGAAAACCCGGCCAACCCGCAAATTCACTTTGACACCACAGGCCCGGAAATTTTCAACGACTTAGATGGCAAAGTGGATATCTTTGTTGCCGGTGTCGGCACTGGTGGCACTATCACAGGTGTTAGCCGTTATCTGAAAAATGAGAAGAAACTGGCGCTGCAAAGTGTCGCAGTAGAGCCGGCAGAGTCACCGGTTATCAGCCAGGCTAAAGCCGGCGAAGAGTTAAAGCCCGGACCGCATAAAATTCAGGGTATAGGTGCCGGCTTTATTCCAGGCAACCTGGACCTGACGCTGGTTGACAGTGTCGAGCAGGTTACCAGTGACGAAGCCATTGCAGCTGCACACCGTTTAATGAAAGAAGAAGGTATTCTGGCCGGTATCTCATCCGGCGCGGCGTTAGTCGCGGCACAGCGCCTTGCCGCTAAACCAGAAAACGCCGGTAAAAATATCGTCATTATTCTGGCCAGTGCCGCGGAGCGTTACTTAACCAGCCCATTATTTGCAGACATTTTTACCGAGCAGGAATTGCAAGCGTAAACAATCTGTTAGCGTTTGTTAAGGGCTGCTTTTGCAGCCCTTTTCTTTACTTTACAGCCTGCCAAAAAAAAGCCACACTGGTTGTCCGTTTGATACTGGACTGCACCACATGAAATTGTATTGGCTTTTACCCCTACTGCTGTTGTTAGTGGCCTGCAAAGATGACAAACCTAAAGTAAATGCGCAGTGGGGTACGCCAGAGTACATTGCCACTGAGTTCTTTCAGGCACTTTATAACGAAAAAGATTTAGAAAAAGCGAAAAGTCTCAGCACTAAAGAATACGCCGAGTTGATGGAGTCTTATGGCACAGTGCGCCAGGTAGGACGCACACTGATTAATGTATCATTTGACAGTGTTGAGATCCGCGTCAACCGTAGCGGTGGTAACCTGCGTGAACAATATGAAGACGTTGCCGAAATTACCTTATTGCTGACAGGCCCCCACGACGGTAAGCAGGTAGATGAGTTACGGGTCGTTGAAATGAAGAAAAGAAACAGCAGCTGGGTTGTCAGCTCAGTGAAAGTAGATAAGTTCAGCACCAGCGCCCGCTGATGCTGAGCACAGCTCCCCGCTTAACCTAACGCTTAAAAAACGCCGCTATACGCTGCTGACAATCATCACCATCCAGCAAACGCTGAAACTGCGCCAGTTCCGCAGCGATAGTCGCAGTAACCTCGCGACTCCCGGCTTTTAGCAAGGTTTTACTCGTTTGCACCGCATCGGCCGGTAAAGCGGCCAACTGCTGCGCTTTTTGCCATGCCAAAGCTTCCAGTTCAGCATGGGTAACCACCTGATTTACCAGCCCCATGGCGTGTGCTTGTGCTGCATCAAAACGCTCTCCCAGCAGCAGATATTGTGCAGCGCGCTGATACCCCACCAACCTGGGCAACAGCAAACTGGACGCCGCTTCAGGGCACAGCCCTAACTGCGTGAATGGTAACTGAAAACAAGCCGTATCAGCGGCATAGACCAGGTCGCAGTGCAGCAATGCGGTAGTGCCAATACCAATTGCCAGGCCAGAAACTGCAGCAATCAGTGGTTTTGGACACTGCGCCAGCAGATATAAAAACTGCACTGTGGGGTGCTCAGTATCCATTACACCAGCAGCAAGAAAGTCTTTTAAATCGTTGCCGGCACTAAAACAGTCGTCACTGCCCTGCAATAACACTACCTTGATGCTGCTGTCTTCTGTGGCCCGCTGCAAGGCACTGTTCATATCCCGGTACATCTGCTGACTTAATGCATTTTTTCTGGCCGGACGGTTTAGCCGGATCTGCAGCACACCGTCTTTGGTTTGAATTACAATATCTGTCATAGTAAGCCCTGTTATTCGCCTGCCACCCGGCCTTCGCGGCGCGGGTCTGCTGCGCCTTGTAAACCGGCCTCGCTGATAGTAATAGCATGCAGGCCACTGTTCAGGTCCTGAATTTGCACCTGGTAGCCCATATCTTCTAAAGCGCCCTGCTGTTGCTCCAGTACAGTGCCTTTCTCCAGTGCCAGATAATCATTGCGATGGGTGATACGCGGTAAACTCAGCGCCTGTTGCACATCCAGTTTCCAGTCCAATACCGCGACAATACTTTGCGCCACGTAATTAATAATACGGCTGCCACCCGGTGAGCCAATCAACAGTACGGGTTTATTGTGTTGGTCAAACACCATCATCGGCGCCATTGACGAGCGCGGCCTTTTGCCCCCTTCTACCCGGTTTGCCACCAGATAGCCGTTCTGCTCCGGGCTTAAACTGAAATCGGTCAGTTGGTTATTTAATAAAAATCCGCCCACCATTAAGCCCGAACCAAACACGTTTTCAATGCTGGTGGTCATACTGACCGCATTACCTTCACTGTCTACAATAGAAAAATGGCTGGTATTCGGTAACTCTGGTGAGCTGGCACTGATAAGCCCGGGCGCCCCGCGTGGTACGCCCGCTTCGGCCGCCTTGCCAGCTTTGGTCAGATCAATCTGCGCAGCACGGTTTGCCAGATAATCTGTTTCCAGCATACCGTCGACTGGTACGGTCACAAATGCCGGATCTGCCAGATAACGTTCCCGGTCAGCAAAGGCCAGTTTTGCCGCCTGAGCCAGCACGTGGGTAGCCTGAAGGCTATTCGGTGCCAATTTAGACATGTCGTAATGCTGTAATATGCCTAAAATCTGCAGTACGGCAACACCGCCTGAGCTCGGCGGCGCCACGCCACACACTTTATAAACCCGGTATGGCATACAGATAGCATCGCGCTGAACCGCTTTATAACCAGCTAAATCTGATACAGATAACTTGCCGGGGTTAACCGGTGCAGTCTGCACCCTGTCGCTTATCGCTTTGGCCAGCTCCCCCCGGTAAAAAGCGTCCGGGCCATGTTGAGCAATCAGTTTCAGTGTGGCGGCGTAGGCCGGGTTCTTCAGGATCTCGCCTTCAGCTACCGCTTTGCCATGCGGGAAAAAATACTGTTTTGAATCATAGAACTCCGCTACACCTTTGTTCCAGCCTTTGGCCAGCTGAGATGCGGTGCGGCTGGATACCGCGAAACCTTGTTCTGCCGTTTGTATGGTATCGCTAAACAGCGCTGCCCATGGCAGCTTGCCATATTGCTGATGCGCGTCATACAGCATGGCAACAACGCCAGGAACACCGACAGACTTACCGCCAACATAGGCGTTACGCCAGTTCATCACCTTACCGTCCTCGGTAAAAAGTAGTGGTGTGGCACTGGCCGGTGCCGTTTCACGACCATCAAAACTGGTCAGCTGCTGCTGTTTGGCCTGCCAGTGCAGCATAAAGGCACCGCCACCAATCCCCGAGCTTTGGGGTTCAACCAGCCCCAGCATCAGTTGGGTGGCGATAGCCGCATCGACTGCGCTACCGCCTTTAGCCAGTATTGCTCTGCCCGCTTCAGCTGCCAGCGGATGCGCAGCAGCGACCATGTAGTGCTTTGCAGTAACCAGTTGTTGCTGATAAAGGCCGGTCGCGGCTTCCGGCTCCCGTGTTTCCTGCTGTGCAGCACTGGTCTGTAAAGTGATGACTGAAGTAAAACCTAAAACTAATAGTGTTTTGTAGCGGTGAGACAACTGGCTAAACATAATTCGGTTGATCTGCTTATAGTAAAGTACAAACACCCTAACCAGTTCGACCGCTAATATCAATATTGACAGCCGCCGCTGAGCGGTTGTAACGGCAACTTCAGCGCAGACGGTGGTATCAGGCTGAGTGTTAATAAGAATTTTGCTTGACCTGGATTGGCTTATCGTTTTGCATATGCGCATTGATAACGTCTGATGATATCCCTTTGCGCAAATTTAAGCCGTATTTTGTGTCCTGTCTACCCTATCTGGTATTAGCTGCCACCATGTTGTTATTGGCGGTATTGCCGGAACATACACAGACAATGCTAAGTTACAGCAGAGAAGGCATCGCCGCTGCTGAATACTGGCGTTTACTCACCGGCCACCTGGTACACAGCAACAACTGGCACTTGCTGATGAATCTGGGCGGCCTATTGCTGGCAATGTTGCTGCATGCCGGTTGCTTCAGCTCCCGCCAACTGGCGCTGTATTGGCTGTTGTGTGCTTTGGCGATCAGCATGCTGTTATATGTTGGCTCTGAACAAATACATATTTACGTTGGTTTGTCGGGTCTGCTGCACGCCATGCTGACACTTGGCGCGTTAAAAGACATTCAGCTGAAAATCAATACAGGCTGGTTACTGCTGGTAGGCCTTATTGTCAAGGTAAGCTGGGAGCAATGGCATGGGCCAGATGAAGATTTAGCTAAGCTGATAAATGCCAGTGTCGCAACTGACGCTCACTTATATGGCGTTGTCAGTGCGCTGGCGTTAGGTTTACCAGCCATGCTCTGGCTGAAGACTAAAAAGGTGCCACGGCGCTAAACTCCATCAGCTGTTTAGTCAGCGGATGCTGAAACTGTATATATTCTGCGTGCAGCATTAAACGGCTGCTTTTGTCAGCAGCGCCGGCTGGTGCATACAACGTATCACCCAGCATCGGGTGACCAAGCGCCAGCATATGCACACGCAGCTGGTGTGAGCGTCCGGTTACCGGTTCCAGCTTTACCCGGCTTTGATCTGTTGTGCTGTCGTAGCTAAGCAGCGTGTAGCGGGTAACTGATGGTTTGCCGTCTTGCTGGCATACTTTGTAAAGCGGCCGGTTGTCAGTATCAGCGGCTATCGGCAGTTCAATAATGCCCTGTGTTTTTGCCAACTTACCGGCAACCAGCGCAATATAGTGCTTATGCACCGTCCTGGCCTGAAACTGCTTGCTGATATCAGACAGTACTCTCTTCGTCATGGGTAAAACAACCAAACCGGACGTATCGTAATCCAGCCGGTGCACTACCGCAGCAGAGGGAAATTCGCGCTGTACCCGGCTGATCAGGCAATCCTGATTCTGTGGATGCCGCCCGGGCACTGTCAGCAGCTGCGCCGGCTTACTGACGATCAGCAGCACATCATCAGCATATATTATCTGGTACGGCTCTTTTGTTGCCGGCAGTATTGCCAGTTGTTCAGCGCTGTTCATCATGCTCTCCATCGTCAAAACGGCGGCCATTATGCCGTAAAAGCCGCTTGCCTGCCGCTGAAATTACGCTAAGCTACGCTCTTTGTCTGCAGACCTTGCCAGCATGACTACGCCTTTTATTTATAATCCGCCTACCGAGCCCTGGCTTGATATCCTGTATCAGGACAAAGATCTGATTGTGCTAAACAAACCAAGTGGTCTTTTAACCAACCCCGGCCGTGGCGAGCATTTGTCAGATTGTTTGCTAAGCCGCGTACAGCAGCAATATCCACTGGCGCAGCTGGTACATCGCCTTGATATGGCGACTTCCGGTGTTGTCGTTATAGCACTGCGACGTAAAGCCGAAGCTGCTTTAAAACAGCAGTTTGCCGACAGAGTGGTCAAAAAGCGCTATCTGGCCATGGTATGGGGCCAGCTGCAGCAGGCGGACGGCACTATCGATTTACCGCTTGTTGCGGATAAAGACCAACTTCCCAAACAGAAGGTTTGTCAGCGAAGCGGAAAAACCGCGATAACCCACTACAGCTTAGTAAAGCAGTTGTCAGACCGGGCTTTGGTTGAACTTAGCCCCATCACCGGGCGCTCACATCAGCTACGCGTACATATGCAGTCGCTGGGCCACCCGATACTGGGCGATGCGTTTTATGCTCCAGCGGAGGTGCAGCAAGCAGCACCGCGGTTAATGTTACACGCCGCCAGCCTGCAGCTGCATCAGCCTTATCATGGCAACGTGCTGCATTTTCAGGCTGACACCGACTTTGTTGCGGCCAATGGCGCGTTAAAGCCCTGAGTTAAAGCTATAAATTGTCTTAAATGCTAGTGGCAAAATACCCTTTGCTGGCTATAGTATTGTTAGCCATTAGCAGCATATAGCTGCAGACCCAATGGCAGATAATGATAATAAAACAGGAGTTTAGCTATGAGTATGCTGCAGGAATTTAAAACCTTTGCCATGCGTGGCAACGTAGTAGATATGGCCGTCGGTATTATTATCGGCGCAGCGTTTGGCAAAATCGTTTCATCATTTGTTAACGATGTCATTATGCCACCTATCGGGGTGTTGTTAGGCGGGGTTAACTTTCGCGATCTGGCGGTTGTTATTCAGCAGGCAACGGAAACTCAGGCCGAAGTCGTAATTAAATACGGCGCTTTTATCCAGACCATTATCGACTTTATTATTATCGCTTTTGCCGTATTTGTTGGCGTCAAAGCGATGAACTCATTAAAGAAAAAAGAAGAAGCCAAGCCTGCACCGGTCGCTGTTGTACCGGAGGATGTGAAGCTACTGACTGAAATTCGGGATTTGTTGAAAAAAGACTAACGGCGCTACAACGCGATGACAAAAAACGTCTCCTGGTGAGACGTTTTTTATATTAAGTGCTATATCCAATGTAGGCAGGAAACCCGATTTGGTCGGCGCAGAGTGTCTGAGCCCCGCCGCAGGCATTGGTGCGAGTTGCTGCGACGAGCCAAAGCGGGTATTGCGGCCGTAATAGCTGCACCTTACAAATTTTGCTCAAACAATTTATAAATCCGGCGGTACTCATCCAGCCAGCTGCTTGGCTGACGGAAACCATGCGGTTCAACCGGATAAATTGCTGTTTCAAAGTTGCTGTTCTCCTGTTCAATCAGGCGCTGCACCAAACGTACAACGTCCTGGAAAAATACATTGTCATCAACCATAGGAGCGTTGATAAGCAGTGGCTTTTTCAGCCCCTGTGTAAAATAAATAGGTGAACTGCGCTGATACGCTATAGGGTCAATCGCCGGTGAGTTCAGAATGTTAGAGGTGTAAGCATGGTTGTAATACGCCCAGTCACTGACCGGACGCAATGCCGCGCCGGCCTGGAACAGATCTGGCTGGGTAAACAGCGCCATAAAGGTCATAAAGCCACCGTAAGAGCCGCCATAAGTACCAATACGGTTACGGTCAACGTTGGCATTATCGACCAGCCAGTTTACGCCATCGGCTAAATCTTCAATCTCCGGCGTGCCCATCCGCCGGTAAATCGCGGTGCGCCAGTCACGGCCATAGCCTTTTGATGCCCGGTAATCCATATCCATTACCACATAGCCCTGCTGGGTCAGTAAGTTATGGAACAGGAACTCGCGGAAGTAGCCTGACCAACCTAAATCACTGTTTTGCAGATAACCGGCACCGTGGTTAAAGATCACAGCACGGCGTTTTTCACCCTGCTGATAATCTTGCGGATAATACACTTTAGCAAAAACCGGCTGTTTACCGTGGCTTGAAGGTACCGCCACGATTTGCGGCGCAACCAAGGGCAGCTGTTTAAACTCAGCCGAAACAGTATCTGTCAGCGGTTTCACTTCTGCGCCTGCGGCAGCATCAGCTACGTATAATTCATTCGGTTTAAGATTAGTGGAAAAATTCAGTAACAGTTTTGACTCATCCGGCGACAGTATAAAGCTGGTATTACCGCCCAGTTTGGTCAGCTGTTCCGTTTTACCGTTTGTAAGAACGGTGCGGTACACTTCGTAATTACCCGGGTGATTTACGTTTGCCTGGAAATAGATGTAGGTGTCATCGTGTGTCAATACCGGGTCTGCGACTTCAAAACTGCCCTCGGTCAGTTTTTTGGCCTTCCCTTTTAAAGGCTTGATATACAAATGTGAATAGCCAGACTCTTCAGACAAATAGTACAGACTCTCGCTGTTATTCAGCCAGCCAAAGTCATTAAAAGCATAGTTAACCCAGGCATCGTCATGTAACCGGTGCTGTGGCAACAATTTTTTCTGTTTCAGGTCAACGGTTGCTATCCAGCGGTCCTTGTTATCCAATGCTTTTAGCATCAGCGCCACCTGCTCGCCATTGCGGTGCCAACGTATAGCGCTCTGGCTCCAATACCAGTCGTTCATCAGACCAATAGCACGGATCACTTTTTCGCTCTTGTACTTTTCACCTCGGGCCTTGGCATTCTCTGCTTTTACCTCAGCCAACACGTCTTCGTTGTAGCCTGGCAAGCTGCTGTAGCTTAACTCAGCACTGCTACCATCTTGCAGGCTAATCAGCAAAATGCGTTGCGGTTCAGGAGTTACATCATTGACGCGGGCGCGCACCTTCTGCGCTGCTATATCACCGTTGCCGGTAATATAATTCGGCATGATGTCTTTCTCATTGGCTTTACCTGCCTTACGTACTGATACCACAAGATAATCGGCTTTAGGCGATAAACTCGCGCCGACAATCTGCTGGCCTTTGCCCAGATAGATGGCTGGCGCGGCAATACTGTCATTTTGTTGCTGCAATTGCTTTTTAGCGTCAAAGCGCTGCTCGGCGTGTTGTTGCTGCAAGGCGACAAACTCAATCAGCTTATGTTGCTCCTGCGCCAGATAACCTGACGGTTTTGCCGGAGCCTTGGGTTTGTCTTCTGTTTTCAGGCTGACCAGCT